>NZ_CP026309.1:607223-910834 GCF_002906575.1 Salinigranum rubrum | reverse complement strand
GACCGGCCGCTCCTCGGCCACCTCTACCCCGCCGTCCGGGGTCGGATGTTCAACCTCTACGCGCTCACCTGGGCCGTCGGGGCGACCATCGGCCCGCTGTTCGTCAACTGGGTCCTCGCCGCGACCGACTGGCGGATGACGTTCCTGTTCCTCCTCCTCCCGCTGTTGCCGGTCGTCGTCCTGCTCTGGCGGGCGTCTCCACCCGAGGAGATGCACCACGAACAGCGCATCTCGCTCGGAGACGTGCGGAGCCTCCTCGCTCGACCCGCCGTGCTCGGGATGGCTGCGGCCCTCGTTCTCAGCGGCTCCATCGAGGGGACGATGTTCGCGTGGTTCGCCTACTACGCCGGCGAGTTCGTCCCGCGGGCGCGCGCGAACGTCTTGCTCTCCGGCTTCCTGGTGATGTACGTCCCCGGTCGGTTGCTCTACAGTTACCTCTGTGATCGCCTCCCGCCGCTGACGCTCGTCCTCGGCCTCTCCCTCGTGGGGGTTCCCGTCACCGCCCTCGCGTTCACCGCCCGCTCGGGCCTCGTGCTCGCGGCCGGGGCGCTCGCGCTCGGGTTCGTCGTCGCCGGCTTCTTTCCGACCCTCTCGGCGTTCGGTATCGACAACGCGTCGGAGTACAGCGGTCCGGTCAACGCCATCGCGACCGGGGCGAACTTCCTCGGCATCACCGCCGCGCCCCTCGTCGTCGGTGTCGTCGCCGAGCAAGCCGACATCGTGACCGGGATGCGACTGCTCGTCCCCGCGATGGCCGGACTGGTCGTCGTGGTCGTGCTGACGCGCTGGCGACTCGCCCGTCCTGCGTGACCTCGTCGGCGCGTCCCCCCGCCACCCTACTGACTAGTTTTATCGCGCTCCGACGAGCAGAACGGATATGCCCCGACCCGAGGACTCGATGCGCGAACGGCTCTTTGGACACACCCCCGACGTCGCCGACTCGGCGTTCGTCTCGCGGCTCTCGTACCTCATCGGCGAGGTGAGCGTCGGCGAGCGCGCGAGTCTCTGGCCGTTCACGTGCCTTCGTGGTGACGGCGGGGCTGTCACCGTCGGGGAGGGGACGAACGTCCAGGAGTTCTCGATGCTCCACGGCGCCGAGGTCGGGGACCACGTCACCGTCGGTCACAGCGTCGTCGTCGACTACGCCACCGTCGAGGACCACTCGCTCGTTGGGATGAACAGCTGTGTCCTCCGCGACGCCACCGTCGAATCGAACTGTCTCGTCGCGGCCGGAGCCGTGGTGCTCCAGGGCCAGACGGTCCCGGAAGGCCACCTCGCGTACGGCGCTCCCGCACAGACCAAACCGCTCACCGACGACCAGCGCGACGAAATCGAACGGGTCCACCAGCACTACGTCGACCTCTCCCGGGAGTACAAGCAGACCGGGCGGTTCGAGTGAGTCGACGGGGTGAACGGCGGCGGCTTCGGTATCTCTTAGTGAGTGGCGCGCCATCCGCTCGCATACGCCATGTCCAGCCAGCAGCAGGAGGCAGTCGTCCACGAACCGAGCGAGGAGTTCGTCGAGTCGACCAACGTCGCCGCGTTCATGCGCGAGTACGGTATCGACGACTACGACGAACTCATCGAGCGCACCACCTCCCGTGTCGAACACGTCGACGAGTCGGGCATCGAGTGGTTCTGGGACCTCCTCCCCGAATATCTCGGCATCGACTTTTACACCCCTTACGACCAGGTCCGCGACGACACCGACGGCCCCCAGTTCTCGAAGTGGTACCCCGGCGGGGAGTTGAACCTCGCGCACAACGTGGTGGACCGACACGCCCACGTCGACTCTCAAACCAGAAACAAAATCGCGTGTCTCTGGGAAGGCGAACCCGGCGACGTCCGCGAGATTACCTACCACGAACTCGCCCGCCAGTCGAACAAAATCGCGAACTACCTCGAAGCGAGCGGCATCGACACCGGTGATACGGTCGGCCTGTACATGCCGATGGTCCCCGAGGTCATCTCCATCTTGTATGGGTGTTTCAAAGTCGGCGCCATCGCCGTCCCCATCTTTTCTGGATTCGGCGTCGAGGCCACCGCCACCCGAATCGAAGACTCCGAATGCTCGGTCCTCTTTACCGGTGATGGGTTCTATCGGAGAGGAAAGCCCCTGACGCTCAAAGAGAGCGCCGACGAGGCTATCGACGAGGCCGGCCACGTCGAACACACGGTCGTGTACGACCGGTTGGGCGACGACGCCGACGTCCCGATGCACGACCGAGACGAGTGGTGGTCAGAGGCCATCGAGACCCACTCGGACGCGTACGACACGAAATCGTTGCCCTCGAACCAGGAGTCGATGCTGCTGTACTCGTCGGGTACGACGGGCAAACCCAAGGGCATCGTCCACACCCACGCGGGGGTGCAGATGCAGTGTGCCAAAGAGATGTACTTCGGCTTCGACCACCAGCCCTCGGACCGGTTCTTCTGGGTGTCCGACATCGGCTGGATGATGGGCCCGTGGACGCTCATCGGCAACCACACGTTCGGGGGCACCGTCTTCATGTACGAGGGCGCGCCCGACCATCCAGAGCCAGACCGGTTCTGGGAGATGATCGACCGCCACTCCCTGTCGACGTTCGGTATCTCGCCCACAGCAATCCGCGCCCTTCGCAAGCACGGCGACGAGTGGGTCGACGACCACGACCTCTCGTCGCTCCGACTCTTGGGGTCGACGGGCGAACCGTGGGACCCCGAGTCGTGGCAGTGGTTCTACGAGAACGTCGGTGGCGGGGACGCGCCCATCATCAACATCTCGGGGGGGACCGAAATCTGCGGGTGTTTCCTCATGCCGATGCCCACCCAGCCACTGAAACCCACCTCACTGGGCGGTCCAGGCCTGGGCATGGACATCGACATCGTGAACGACGCGGGTGACTCGATTGCGGACACGAACGAGCGGGGCTTTCTGGTCGCGCGCGACTCGTGTCCGTCGATGACCAAATCGCTCTGGGAGGGCGACGACCGATACCTCGAAGAGTACTGGTCGACGTGGGAGGACCTGTGGGACCACGGCGACTGGGCGCAAAAAGACGAAGACGGCTTCTGGTTTTTGCACGGACGGGCCGACGACGCGCTGAACGTCGCGGGACGCAAGGTGGGACCGGCCGAAATCGAAGGCGTGCTCACCGAACACGACTCGGTAAACCAGGCCGCGGCCGTGGGCGTCCCCGACGACACGACGGGGACCGCCGTCGTGGCCTACGTGATGCTCGAAGACGGTTTCGAGGGAAGCGACGACCTCCGCGCGGAGCTGTCGGCGCTGGTGGGCGAGGAACACGGCAAGCCGTTCCGCCCGCGCGAACTCCTGTTCGTCTCGGAGCTCCCCAAAACCCAGTCGGGCAAGATCATCCGCCGGGCCATCTCGTCGATCTACCAGGGCGAAGACCTCGGCGACATGTCGAGCATCGAAAACCCCGCCGCGCTCGACGAACTCCGAGACGCCGCCTGACGCCGCTGTCGGGCGTCGTCAGTTCGTTTTCGTTCCCGTCGATTCACGGGGAGAAATAGAGAGAACAGCGGCAGGGCCACGAGGCCGAGGCACGCGGTCAGGGGGTCAGTCCGAGCGTTCCGCGTAGGGGGTGATGCCGGCGGCCTCCATCCGTTCGTGGAAGCGTTTGCGTCGGACTTTGCGCTGCTCGTCGGACATCCGCTCGTTGGTCCAGATCTTGCCGCTGGTGTCCTGGTGGACCTCACAGGAGTCGATTTCCTCGAGCGATTCGACGCGCTCGCACACCTCGTCGTCGATGTCGAGGAAGTACGTACAGCGCTGTGAGGTCAAGAGAAGGGTGACCTCGACGTCCCTCCCGTCGAGGACGATAGACTCGACGAGGCCCAGGTCGACGATGTTGATGGGGTGCTCGCTCATACAGCTACACGGGTCGAGCACCTCGCTCAGTTGCTCTTTGATTTTCGTCTTGCGCTCGTCGTCGAACTCCGTGTCCGGCGTGACGTGCGTGGCCGGTTCCGTCCTCGCGTACGGGTCTGTGTGTGCGGCCATGGGTACTCAGTCGTCGGACGCGAGGGCCGACTCGGCTTCGTACGTCGACCACGGTTCGGCCGGGAACTCGCCAGTCTCATGGCGCTCTTTGCGGAGTTGGTCCCACTTGTCGCCCTCGATGTCCTTCTTGATCTGCTCGGGGTCTTTGTCGAGGAGACGAAGCGCGTTCTTGCCGAGAACCTTCTCCTTCATGTCCTGAGTGACCTCGGGATAGTCGTACTCCTCGATGAGGTCCTCGGGCATCTCGAAGTTCCAGATGCCCTCGATGGGTGGCTGGGGATGCAGCGCCGTCGCGCCGCCGGCGTAGACGATGCGGTCGGGACCGGCCCAGTAGAGCATCTCACCCAGCGCTTTCGCGAACTTCCGCGGACGGGTGTTGACCATACACGCGGTGTTCTCGAGGTTGGCGTAGACGTTCTTGTGGCTCGCCATCGCGAACACCGTCTCCTCGACGAACGAGAAGCCCGCGTGGATGATCTCGAAGTTGAGGTCGGGGAACGAGTTGGCCGCGTCCTCGACGTCGCCGGGCTGGAAGTATCGGACGGGAGCCGTGGCGAACGGGATGAACTTGTGGATGGCCAAAGTGTCCACCTCGGAGTCGGCGATTCGCTCCAGCAGCGGCCAGACGGCGTCTTCTGTCAACTGAAGCGAGAGGTCGTTGCCGTTCTGGTAGCGCGCCGGGTAGAACTTGATCCCCTCGACACCGTCCCGAGAGGCGTACTCCTCGATCTGGTCGCCCGCGTCGTCCTCCAGCGGGTTGACGTCGACGTACATCGACACGCGCTCGGGGTTCTGCTCCATGAACTCGAACCCCTTCTCGCGGGAGACGTACCCGTCGTGGAAGTAGTCGTCCAGCGGCAGGGAGTGGTACACCGAGTAGTCGATCTGACTCTCCAAGAAGAGCAGTCGAGCGAGTTCTTCGGGCTGGTGGTCGCGGTAGAAGACCTCCTTCGACGGGACGTAGCCGTCGGGGAGGAGTTTCTCGCCGAGTTCGAACGTCTCGTCGTCCCACCGCTGCGCGTGTGGGTGTTTGTGATTCTCCGGCGTGTGGTTGAAGCAGTGTGACACGGAGTCCACTACCAGTGAGCCACTCTCTAGCATCTCACTGTGTACGTCTTGATACCGATTATTAAACATTGGGGTCTTCGTGTGTGGCGGGAACGGGAAGTGGCGGGGCAGTGCGTTGACGTACTGAGCGATGGAGGAGTGTGAGCGAGTGTAAGAGCGAACGGACAGGAGAGAACGGACAGCGAGCGCGCGGTACACGGGCGCGGTGAAGCCACACCCACCCGAGTAACAGAGCCACTCCGGTGGGTGAGACGTACACCGTCCTGGCAACCCCCGGTGTCCCTGTTTTCAGTGATTCCACCGGCGACGACCCCTCACACAACCACCGGGTCGGACTCCCACGGTACCGACACTCCCCCAGAGCCAGCGAGAAACACTTAATTGGGACGAAAGACCACACCACTCTGTAATGTCCGAGCGACTGCAGGGGAAGACAGCACTGGTCACCGGTGGCTCTTCGGGGAACGGCCGCGCCATCGCGCGACGGTTCGCCGAGGAGGGCGCGAGCGTCACCGTCGCCGACGTCCGCGCGGACCCGCGGATGGGCGGCGAACCGACGCACGAACTCATCGAGAGCGAGGGCGGCGCCGCCCGGTTCGTCGAGTGCGACGTGCGCTCGGTGGCGGACCTCCGAGCGGCGGTGGATGCGACCGTCGAGGCGTTCGGCTCACTCGACGTGATGGTGAACAACGCGGGCGTCGAACGGCAACTCCCCCTCGGCGAGGTCACCGAGGAGGACTACGAGTGGCTGATGGACATCAACCTCAAAGGGGTGTACTTCGGCAGCCAGGTCGCCGTCGAGGCCATGCGCGAGCAGGGAGCGGGCGGGAGCATCATCAACATGTCCTCCATCGGGGGAATCCGCGGGCTGGAGAACTCGTCGCTGTACTGCACCTCGAAGGGCGGGGTGACGAACCTCACCCGCCAACTGGCGGTCGAACACGGCGAACACGGGATCAGAGTCAACGCGCTCAACCCCGGCTTCATCGAGACGGCGATGACGATGGAGGACGGCGAGACGGCGGAGGGCATTCTCGCACAGACGCCCCTGGGCCGCGCGGGTCAGCCCGAAGAAGTCGCGGAGGCGGCGCTCTTTCTCGCGTCGGAGGAGTCGTCGTTCGTCACCGGCCACAACCTCGTGATGGACGGCGGCTTCACCGCGTGAGCGGCGGGAGAGCGAGAGAGCGAGTGTGGCCCCACTCGGGCGAATTCGGCGTCGCGCGTAACTGTTAACAGGTCGTCTCTCGAACGGTCAGGTAGCATGGCGCAAGCGTCAGCTATCGAGAGCGAGGAGTACGGACTGTGGATCGACGGCACCGACCGACCGGCGAGCGGCGGGCGAACGCTCGCCGTCGAGAACCCCGCGACGGGCGAGGTGCTGACCCACGTCGCCGCCGCGACGGAGGCGGACGTGTCCGCGGCGGTGTCGGTCGCGGCGTCGGCGTGCGACGAGTGGGCCGCGCGGGTACCGAAAGAGCGGACCAGAACGCTTCTGGCCGTCGCCGAGGCGATTCGGGAGCACGCGGACCGCCTCGCACGCATCGAGACGCTGGAGAACGGGAAGCCGCTCTCGGAGGCCCGCGACCAGGTCCGTCGGTGTGCGCGACACTTCGAGTACTACGCCGGCGAGGCGGACAAGATCGAGGGCGAGTCGATTCCGCTCGGCGACGACTACGTCGACTACACCCGTCACGAACCGCTCGGCGTCACGGCGCACATCGTCCCGTGGAACGTTCCCATCTACCTCTTCGCGCGAAGCGTCGCGCCCGCGCTCGCTGCGGGCAACACGGCGGTGGTGAAACCCGCGGAGGAGACGCCGGTCGGCGCCCTGACGGTCGCCCGCCTCGCGGAGGAGGCCGGACTCCCCTCGGGCGTCCTCAACGTGATTCCAGGAGACGGCGTCGAGGCCGGCGCGACGCTGACGTCCCACCCTGACATCGACTGCGTGACGTTCACCGGGTCGGGAGCGACGGGTCGCGAGGTGGCGAAAGCCGCCGTCTCGAACGTCAACGAGGTCCACCTGGAACTCGGAGGAAAGAGCCCGCTTCTGGTGTTCCCGGACGCCGACCTGGGTCGAGCGGTCGAGGAGACGGTCAGCGGCATCTTCACGAACGCGGGACAGGTCTGCTCGGCGAGTTCGCGGGTGCTCGTCAACGAGGCCGTCCACGACGAGTACGTCGACAGACTGGTCGACGCGGTGGCGGGCCTCTCGGTCGGCCCCGGCGTCGACGACCCCGACGTCGGTCCGCTGGTGTCCGGAGAACACCGGGAACGGGTCGCGGAGTATCTCGACCTGGGTCGAGAGACGGTCGGCGACCCGCTCGTCGGCGGCGACACGCTCGACCGACCCGGCTACTTCGTCGAGCCGACGGTGTTCGACCGCGTCGACAACGACAGCCGGATCGCACAGGAGGAGGTATTCGGCCCGGTGCTGACGGTCGGGGCGTTCGCCGACGAGGCCGAGGCGGTGCGCCTCGCGAACGACACCCGGTACGGTCTCGTCGCGGGCGTGATGACGCGCGACGTCGGACGAGCCCACCGGGTCGCTCGTGACCTCGACGCCGGACAGATATACGTCAACGAGTGGTTCGCCGGCGGGAACGAGACGCCGTTCGGTGGGTACAAAGAGAGCGGCATCGGCCGCGAGAACGGACGGCAGGCGATCCACAACTACACACAGCTCAAGAACGTCTGCGTCCGACTCGACTGAGTCGCCCTTTACCCCCAGGTCAGTGAACCACCGTCGTCGGGCGCTCGGAGCGCCGGACGACCTGTTCGGCGACGCTCCCGAGAAGGATGCGAGCGACGCCCGTCCGTCCGTGGCTTCCCATGACGATCTGGTCGACGTCGTGGTCGTCGGCGCAGTCGATGATCTCCTGGGCGGGCTTTCCGTCCGCGACGACGGTCGTCACGGAGACGTCGTAGTCGTCGGTGAGCGCCGTCGCCTCTTCGAACAGGTCCTCGGCGTCCTCGGTGGCCTTCTGGTACCAGCCTTCGAGACGGCCGCGGCCGCCACGACCGGGGTCCGTGATGGACTCGCTGTAGTCGATGACGTGCAGGAGGACGAACTCGTCCCGCTCGTGAACCGAGAGGGCGTACGCGAGCGCGTTCTGTGCCTGCGGCGAATCGTCTAGTGCGACGAGTGTGCGTCCCATATCTGTGCTGCGCTAGCATTGAACATGAATCTTTGGTCGGAGACGGTGCAAAGCGAACGACCGCGAGAGGGGTACGAAGCGGAGGGTGAGTTACTTCACCACGTCTATCTTCGCGCGGTCGATCGAGAGCGCCACCGCGGCGACGACCACGAGCCCTAAGATGATCTCCTGGACGAACGAGTCGATGCCGAGCAGGTTCATCCCGTTGTTCAGCACCGCGATGACGAGCACGCCCAGAATGGTCCGGTGGGGCCCGCCGACGCCGCCGGTCAACGCCGTCCCGCCCATGACGATGGCGGCGATGCTGGGCAAGAGGAGCCCGCTCCCGATGTTCGGCGAGGCCGACGAGATGCGCAGCGTCAGCAGGACGCCGGCGGTGCCACAGAGCAGCCCCGACAGCACGAAGGGGTAGATCTTGTAGCGGTCGACCTTCGCGCCGGCCAGTTCGACGACGCGCTCGTTCTCGCCCAGCGCGAAGCAGTACCGGCCGAACTTCGTCCGGAAGGCCAGGACGATGGTGGCCACGTAGATGAGCAGCCCCCAGAGTACGAGGTTGGGGACGCCGAAGACGTCGCCGGTCGAGATGGTGCGGATGGCGGAGTTCCGGAAGGTGATGGTCGAGCCACCGGTGATGATCTTCCCGACCCCAGCCAACACCGAGAGCGTCCCGAGCGTGACCAGGAACGAGGGCACCTTGAGCTTCGTGAAGACGACGCCGTTGAACAGACCGGCGAGCATCCCGACGCCGATGGCGAGCGGAATGGCCAAGAGGCCCAGGCCGAACTGCGAAATCAGGACGACGGTCACGACGCCCGTCAGCAACACGACCGACTCGACCGAGAGGTCGATGCTCTGCTGGAGGATGGGGAAGGTCCCCGCCAGCGCCACCAACAGCAGCGTCACGGCGTTCTTCGCGACGTTGTCGAGCAGGTTGGCCTCGGTGAAAAAGCGCTCCGTCGTGAACGTGAAGACGAGCATCAGCCCGAACAGCATGACGAACGGGCCCAGATCCTGTACCCAGTCGTGGAGGGTACGCTGCTCTCGTTGGTTGGTGATCCACTCGCTGACGCTACTTGTACTCATTGTCAGATCATCTCCTGTATCAGGTCCTCTTCGGTCGGTTTGTTACCCGGTGAGGCGTCGAAGGGTTCGCGGACGAACTCGCCTTTCGCCATCACGGCGATGCGGTTGGACATGCCGATGACCTCGGGCAGTTCGTCGCCGATGAAAACGATAGAGACCCCCTTGTCGGTCAGCTCACGGCAGAGCCGGTACACCTCCTCTTTGGCACCGACGTCGATGCCCCGAGTCACGTTGTCCATCACGAGCACCGGGGTCTCCTGGGCCAGCCAGCGGGCGATGACGACCTTCTGCTGGTTCCCGCCGCTCAGGCCGTGCACCAGCGCGTTGGGGCCCGGCGTTTTGATGGACAGCTCCTCGATGGCGTCGAGCGTCGCCTCCTCCTCGGCATCCAGATCGAGCAGCGGCAGGTTGCCGTTCATGTCCCGGACCATCGCCAGGGAGGTGTTGACCAGCACCGACTGGTAGAGCAGCAGGCCCTCGGACTTCCGGTCTTTCGGGATGTAGCCGACGCCCGCGTCGACCATGTCCGAGACCGTCGGGTTCTGCAGCGTGGTGCCGCCGACGGAGACCGAGCCCCGAGTCGCGTCGAGGTCGCCCGCGAGCAGGCGCCCGAGCCGCTGCTTGCCCGACCCCTCGACGCCGACGATGCCGAATATCTCACCTTCACGGATGGAGAAGGAAATCGGGCCGACGGTGTCCTCGTGGGCCACCCCTTCGACGGTCATCGCCGTCTCGCCGAGGTCGGCCTCGCGCCGCTGGTCGGGGACGCGGTAGTACTCGTCGGCGGTCTCCCGACCGACCATCGCCTGCTGCAGCGAGTCCGTAGTTGCTTCGGCCGCGGTCGTGGAGCCGACGCGCTCCCCGTCCTTGAGGACGTAGATCCGGTCGGAGATCTGCAGTACCTCGTCGAGTTCGTGGGAGACGAAGACGAACGTCGCCCGTTCTCGCAGGTCGTTCACGAGGTCGAAGAGGATCTTGCGGCCGCTCTCTTCGAGCCCGGCCGTCGGCTCGTCGAGCAGGATGACGGGGTTCTCGGACTTCTGGGAGACGTGGAACGCCTTCGCGATTTCGAGCATCTGGCGCTCGTTGAACGTGTAGTTACGCACGCGCTCGTCCACGTCGATGTTGATACCCAGGTCGTCGACGAAGGCCTGGGCCTCCTCGCGCATCTGTTCCTTCTCGAGCACCCCGAAGCGCTCCATCTCCCGTCCGAGATAGAGGTTCTCGTACCCCCGCATGGTCGTGATGACGTCCTGCTCCTGGTGGACGAGCGAGACGCCGTGGTTCGCCGCTTCACGCGGATTCGTGAACGTGACCGGGTCTCCGTCGACGTACAGCTGTCCCTCGTCCGCCTGCAACACGCCGGTCAGGATGTTCAACAGCGTGCTCTTTCCCGCGCCGTTCTCCCCGACCAGGCCGATGACCTCGCCGTGGTCGACGGCCAGCGACACGTCTTTGAGTGCTTGCACGTGGCGGAACGACTTCGAGATACCCTCGACGCGGAAACTGTGGTCCTCACTCTCGGAGCTGGCCCGGTCCCCGTCCATCGCGTTGGTGTGTGTCTGTGATGCCATGGGGGCGTGTGATGAGGGTTATTTGAGCGGATTCGTCTGGAAGCGGTCCCGGTACAGCTGGGTCGTCTCCTCCTGGACGGTGTCGTCGGTGTAGACGCCCGGCAGGCTGTAGTCGCTCGGCTTGTCCGCGTCCTTCCAGTCGAGGACCTCCTTCATGTCCGCGAGGTTCATGGGCTGCATGTCGATCTGGGGGTCCCAGGCGTCCTCGCCGGCCTCGACGACGGACATTTTCGTCCAGTCGTAGGGCGTCTCGCCCGAGAAGATGGCCTCGTTGTAGTCGGCGGCGTCGACGACCGGGAGCCGGTCGATGGCGTCGGTCCACTCGTCGGGGTTCTTGACACAGACCGGCGCGTTGAACGACATCATCTTCTCTGCGTCGCTGAGCGTGTGGCCGTTGATGTAGTCGTGGCACTTCGCGACCGACCAGCCGGCCTGCCACGGGCCCATGCCCGAGACGGTCCCGGTCATCCGGTCCTCGGCGATGGCCGCGAGCCCGGGCTCGCTCGCGTCGATGCCGACGACGGGCACGTCGATGTCGTTCTCCTCGAGGATGGTGAGCCCGCCCAGCGCGACGGCGTCGTTCTGACCGAAGTAGCCGTCGATGTCGTCGCCGAACTGGGAGACCTTGTCGTTCATGACGCTGCGGGCGTCCGAGCGGATCCAGTTGCCCGGCTGGCGCGGCCCCGCCATCTCGATGTCCGGGTACTCCTGCATCGCCAGGTCGACACCCTTGTTCCGACCGATGTTGGGGGCTGTCCCGCGGTTGCCCTCGATGTGGACGAACATCCCGCTGCCGCCCATCGCCTCGAACAGCATCTTCGCGGCGGTGTAGGCGTGGTTGACGAAGTGGGGCGTGAAGAACGTCACGTACTCCTCACCGGCGTCCTGTGGGACGAACCAGTCGGCGATGGTCACCGCGAGGACACCCGGCGTGCCGCTTTCCGCCAGCGTCTCCGCGAGTGTGATTGCGGCGGCGTTGGTGTAGGTCTGCCCGACGATGAAGTCCGCGTCGTTCGACACCGCCGTGTCGAACTGCTGTTGCTGTGTCTGGACCTCGCCGTTGTTCGTCTGGACGTTCGTCTCGTAGCCGAAGGCCTCGGCAGCCTCGAGGTAGCCCTTCTCCCAGCTGAGCCAGTAGGAGTTCTGTCGGTTGGCGATGGAGGCCATCGAGGTCATCGAGCCACCGCCGGAGCCGGAACCCGAGGAACCGGAGGAGTCGCCGTTGCTCGACCCGCCGGAGCCGGAGTTCGACCCGCTCGATGTGGCCGAACCGCCCGACGAACCGCCGCTGCCAGTACATCCTGCGAGCCCACCCAGCGTGACCGCCGACCCACCGGCGACGGTCTGCTTCAGGAAGCGACGCCTGGACTGGTTGCTGCTATCTCGTACCATGTTTACGACGTCCTCATGTGGTTAATCCCTCGGTATATAGTTTATGATTGAAAATCACGACAGTTCCCAGGAGCCGTTGACTCGGCGCGGCGTCTTCTCGGTACACGGCGTCGCGGCGGCGGTCAGTACATCACTTTCCCCGCCGAGACGTTGAGGTCCTGCCCGGTGATGCGGTCGGCGTCCGACGAGCAGAGGAACGCGACGGCGTTCGCGATGTCCTCGCGGGTCACCAGTTCCTGGCGGGGGCTCTCGTTCTCTGCGCTCTGTCGGACCGCCTCGTAGCTCTGGCCCGTGGCCTCCGCCTTCTGCTCGAAGACCTGTCGGATCCGGGGCCCGTCGACCGACCCGGGACAGACCGCGTTGACGTTGATGTCGTGTTCGCCGACTTCGGCGGCGAGCGTTCGGGTGAAGCCGATGAGTCCCATCTTGGTGGTCGCGTAGGGCGTCCGCTTGGTGAGCGGGCGTTTTCCGGTCACGGAAGCGATGTTGACGATGCGGCCGTACCCCGCGGATTTCATCGGCGGGAGCAACGTTCGACAGGTGTAAAAGGGGCCGCGGAGGTTCACCGCAAGCGTCTCGTCCCACTCCTCGGAGCTGATCTGCTCGCACGCGGAGGTCGGACCCGCGATGCCCGCGTTGTTGACGAGGTGCTCGATGGTGCCGAACTCGCCCAGAGCGGTCTCGACCGCCGTCTCGACGCTGTCGAGGTGCTTCAGGTCCGTCTGGAGCGCGAGCGCGCGTCGACCCTCCGCTTCGACAAGGTCGACCGTGGACGCCATCTCCTCTTCGTCGAGGTCGGCGATGACGATGTCGTTCCCGCGAGCCGCCAGTTCGGCGCAGATGGCCTGGCCGATACCACGCCCTCCACCGGTCACTAGGGCGGTGCTATCTCGTTCCATATCTCCCCAAGCCCGATGAAGGTATATAAAGATAGTGACCATCCGCTCGAAGAGCGTCCGGACGGCGGGCCGCGACTCCCGAAATAGTAAAGTTCCGACGCGGAGTCGTCGGAATATGGCATACCAGGGCTACGACGACTTCTTCGGGAAAAAGCTCATCATCACCGTCGCGACCACCGGCGGCCTCCACGGAAAGGAGGCGAACCCGAACCTCCCCACCCAACCCGAGGAGGTGGCGAAGGACCTCGCCGAGTGCGAAGCGGCGGGTGCGTCGATGGTTCACCTCCACGCCCGCGACGAGAACGACGAGGACACCAAGTCGGTAGAGCGCTTCCAACTCCTACGGGACGCCATCGACGAGTACTGCGACGACATGATCGTGAACTTCACCACCGGCGGCGGCGGCATCTACACGCGCGAGGAACGCATCGCGCCCGTGCTCGAAACCGAGCCTCGGCCCGAACTCGCGACCATCGACCTCGGCCCGATCAACTTCGGCCAGACGCGGACGGCCGAGAACACGCGCGAGCAGAACGAGGAGTACTCCGAGCGGATGCGCGACGCCGGCGTGAAGCCCGAACTCGAACTGTTCAACCCCGGCCACATCCCCGAGGCGGAACACCTCATCGAGGAGGGACTCCTCGACGAGCCGTACTGGGCGACAGTCATCTTCGGGATGCAGAACGGGATGCCTCCCGGCCCGCGAAACCTCGTGAACTTCGTCGACAACCTCCCCGACCCCGTCGAGTGGCAGTGTCTCGCCGTCGGCAAACACCAGCTGCCGATGACCACGGCCGCGATTACGATGGGCGGGCACGTGAGGGTCGGAATGGAGGACAACGTCTACTACCGCCGCGGGGAACTCGCCGAGAGTAACGCACAGCTCGTCCGACGGACCGCACGGATCGCCGACGAACTCGAACGCGAAGTCGCCTCCCCGACGGAAGCGCGCGAGATACTCGGGCTCTGAATCCGCGTTCGGCACCTGCGAATCGGTTCTCGGACGGCGCGTCTCGACCCTCTCGACGACCGTCTCACTCGTTCACGAGCGACGAATCTCGGTCTCCAGGGGCGAGGCGACTTCGTGTCCTGTCTTAACCTACCATGAGATGTCGGCGTGACGGGGCGCCGAGCGATTTGCGCGTACCGAATATTAAATAGGGAGGGATGTGACTCCCCCCCATGAGCACCCAAGGCGGCGGCCGGACGTTGCAGACGACGGCGACCTCGTTGCGCGTCGTCGAGACCCTTCGGGACTTGGACGGGGCCCGGGTGACCGAGCTGGCGGAGGCGATGGACCTGGCACCGAGCACCGTCCACGCGCACCTGACGACGCTCGCGGAGAACGAGTACGTCGTCAAGACCGGCGACGTCTACCACCTGAGCCTCGCGTTCTTGAGCCTCGGCGACTACGTTCGCAACAGGCGAAAGGCGTACCGCATCGCCGAGTCGTACACCGAACAGCTCGCCGAGGAGACCGAGTGCCGCGCGGTGTTCGCCGTCGAGGAGAACGGCCGAGGGGTCTACATGTACACGTTCTCGGGGCAGCACGCCGTCTGGACGTACTCGACGGTCGGCAAGCGGTTCCACCTCCACCAGACGGCCGCCGGGAAGTCCATCCTCTCACGGCTCCCTGACGGGCGCGTGGGGGCGATCATCGACGAGTGGGGCCTCCCCGCGGCGACGGAGAACACCATCACCGACGCCGACACCCTGGTGGCGGAGCTCGAATCCGTCCGCGAGCGCGGGGTCGCGTTCAACCACGAGGAGCAACTCGACGGCGTCAAGGCCGTCGGCGTCCCCGTGAACGGCCCTGACGGTCAGGTGATCGGGGCGTTCAGCGTTGCGAGTCCCGCCAACCGGATGACCGACGACCGGTTCGAGACGGGGCTCCCCGAGACGCTGCTCGGCGTCGCCAACGAGTTCGAGCTGGAGAACTCGATGAGCTGATGGATTACACTAATACAACCGTAATGGATCGGAGTAACGAACGTTCGTGATGATTCGACGCTCGCGAATGCCTGGCGGGCCCATACACCCGATAGCCGGGGTCGTTGAACGCTTCGAGCGTGGGCCGTTCCCCCTCGGCGGCGGCGATGAGAACCTCGACGCGTTCGCGAAGGCCGACACGTGCTCGTTCGTCTGCGCGCGATTTTAGCTGCCCCTCTCGAATATACAATTAATTATATTGCGTATCGAAATACACCCGCCGAAAGTCCGAGTCGGGTCCGGCCGACAGCGAGGGATAACACCGCCGCCACCAGGAGACGTCGGTGCCCGCGAACCGTTATTTCGGTTCCAGTCCCACACGTGATGTGAACACGACCGCATCCCCCGACGGGCCCCACCAGGGCCAGCCGATCAGATACGCGGGCGCGCCGCTGCGTGTGGCTGACGCGGCAGTCGTCCTCCTCCACGGCCGGGGCGCGACCGCCCGGAGTATCCTCGACCTGGCCGACGCGTGTTACGTCCACGGCGTCGCGTACGCGGCCCCACAGGCACAGTACAACCGCTGGTATCCGGGGTCGTTTCTCGCGCCGCGCGACTCGAACGAACCCGAACTGTCCTCGGCGCTCGCGGCCGTCGACGCCGCCGTCAGCGACGTCACCTCCTCCGTCCCGCCCGAACGCGTCGTCGTCGGTGGGTTCTCACAGGGAGCGTGTCTGGCCGCGGAGTACGTCGCGCGGAACCCTCGCCGGTACGGTGGTCTCGTCGTCCTGAGCGGCGGCCTCGTCGGTCCCGAGGGGACCGACTTCGAGTACGGGGGTGACCTCGCCGGAACGCCCGTCTTCCTCGGCTGTAGCGACGTCGACCCCTACGTCCCGCTCGAACGCGTCCACGCGTCCCGTGACGCGTTCGAATCGCTCGGCGGCGACGTCACCGAGCGGATCTACGAGGGGATGGCTCACACGACCACAGACGACGAACTCGCGTTCGTCACCGACCTCCTCGCCGACCTCGTGAGAGAGGCGGGAGCGGAGACCGACGAGAGGGGAGGGGACGGCCGATGAACCTCCCGCCGTCGACGCCGGGGATGCACCACGTCTCGGTCATCACCGGAACGACCGCCGAGACGCACGGATTTTATTCAGAAGTCCTTGGACTCAGATTCGTCAAACGAACGGTGAACTACGACGACCAGTTCATGCACCACCTCTACTTCGGCGACGAGCGCGGGCGGCCGGGGACGCTCCTGACGTGTTTCCCGTTCGAGCGCGGGCAGGAGGGTCGCGTGGGGCGGCCACAGCCGACGGCGACGGCGCTCTCGGTCCCGCGAACGAGCATCGAGTACTGGACAGAGCGTCTCGCAGGCGTCGAACGCACGGAGCGGTTCGGCGAACCGGTGCTCCGGTTCACCGACGGCGCGGGCCAACCGCTCGAACTCGTCGGAAGCGGGGGAAAGAGAGAGCCGTGGACGGGTGGGCCGGTGCCATCGGAACACGCCATCGGCGGACTGCACAGCGTGACGCTCGCCTCGGCGAGTCCGTTCCAGACCGCCAGCGTCCTCGACGCGCTCGGCTTCACGCTCGAATCACAGGCCGGTGACCGGGTTCGGTACCGGGTCGAGGGAGGAGAAACGGGCGCTGTCGTCGACGTTCTCGATTCGAACCTCCCGTTCGGCCGCGAGGGCATCGGGACGGTCCACCACGTCGCGTTCCGCGTCGCCGACAGGGAGGCGCTCGAAGCGTGGCGCGACGTGTTCATCGAGGACGGCCTCTCACCCTCCCGGGTGCGCGACCGGCGGTACTTCCACTCGCTGTACGTCCGCGAACCCGGCGGCATCCTCTTCGAACTGGCGACAGAGGGTCCGGGACTGACCGTCGACGAGTCGGTCGACGCGCTCGGCGAGAGCCTTCAGCTCCCGCCGTGGCTCGAAGCGGACCGCGAGATGATAGCCCCACAGCTCCCGCCGATACCGGACGAGGAGCGGTGAGAGAGAGAGGGGAACGCGCGCGTTCTCAGTAGCCGAGTTGCTCGCGGACGAGGACCAGAGAGGTCCGGCCCTCGGCGAGTTCCTTGCGGAAGATCAGCTGTTTGGCGATGGCGCTCTCGACGCCGTAGGCGTCCTGTGCGCGCTCGTTCTCCAGGGGGTATGCGACGCTTTCGAGCCGGTCGAGAGCGGCGTCGAGGTCCTCGACCACCTTGTTGACGCCGCTGACGACGACGACGTTCTCCGCGGCGAACGGGTACGCGCCGATGCGGCTGCCGGAGCGGTCCGCGGCGACCAGTTCACCCGTGCGCGCGACGGCGTTGATGCCGCCGACGAAGTAGTCGGCCGTCTGGGCCTCCCGTCGGGCGGTGGCCCGCTCCTCGTCGTCGTCGATGGCCCACACCTGGGCGTGGAGGTTCTCCCACGCGTGGTCGCCCTCGGTGAGGTAGTCCATGAATCCGATCTCTTCGAGGGTCGTCGAGTGACCGTCCATCACGGAGGCGCCGTCGGGGATGAGAGACGAGACGGCTTCGAGCGCCTCCTCGGAGGTGTCGACGACCGTGACGTCGAACCCGTTCGCTTCGAGGTTCGCGACGGCCTCGTCGAGTTCCTCGTCGCTCGGGAGTTCGTCGAGTTCCTCGGCGATTCCTACGTCGTCGTAGTCGGTTTTTAGCTGGGACATGAGGGGGAATGCCGCGATGACGCGACGAGTCGGACTACACACGGCGAACGCATAAGCGCTCGCGGACGCCCGCGTCACGGGGTTACGCGCGTGTTACCGCCGTCTGTCGAGAGACGGGGCTCGGCGCTCGAAGGGTGACTACCTCGAAAAGAACGGGAGGGAGATGTGAACGACGGTCGTTCCGCTCGTGCCGTTCGCTCCACTCCCTGATTCAAATCTCCTCGTCGAATTTCGCACGGACTCACTGTAGTCACGCCGAGACGAGACTCGGCGCTTGGAAGGTGAGTCCGAGAGAAGTAGCGGGAGGTAGATTTGAACTACCGATCTCCGGGTTATGAGCCCGGCGGAATCTCCTGGCTATCCCATCCCGCTACTGGGTACGAATCGGCGGTTGCGGTTAAGGGTTATGATTACGACGCCGTATGCTACTTTTCGGCGTGATACGGTCTCTTGTGACAGTGTCCCCGTCGTCGCCGCTGAGGGAGGAGCGGCGACGGCCGGGACCGACTCACTGGAAGCGTCAGCTACGCCCCACCCGCCACGTGACGAGGCTCTCCGCGACGTAGTTGACGAGCATTCCGGTCCCGATGCCGGCGACCTTCGAGACGACGAACCAGCCGTCGATATCGAGGACGGTCAGGTCGAGAGCGACGACGCGGTAGAAGAACCGGAACGTCGCCAACTGGACGAGGATGCCGCCCGCACGGACGAGGTTCGACCGCAGGAGTCGACGGAGCGCGGCGCCGACACCCGCCGACCCCTGCTCGGCGAACGTCCAGTTGTCGTTGAGGAGGAACATGACGACGATGGCCACCTCGATACCGACGAACACCGCGAGTTCGGGAAAGACGCCGAGTTCGCGCAGCACCGTCGACGTCGTCACGTCGAAGACGGCGCCGACAGCACCGACGGAAGCGAACTTGCCGAAGCGTCGGCCCGAGAGGAGCGCGTCGACGACCGACATGGGCGTCAGTCGTCCACCGCGTCGGCACCGAGTCGCTCGACGAGCGAGGGGCCGCTGTCGCGGGACCGGTCGAGGAGGGTGTGCAGGCGGTCCTGGCGGAGCGACCGGGCGCGGTGCCGAGAGCGAACCAGCGCCAGTCCCAGCCGGAGGGTCGTATCGGCGGTCGAAACCGTCGACTCGGGGTGGTCCTCCCACGTGACCGGCACCTCGGCGACGCGGCAGTCGAGCGCCCCGGCGACGGCGATGAGTTCGATGTCCCACGCGAACCCCGGTTCGTAGAGGTGTTCGCGGACCGCGGCCCACGTCTCGGTCGAGAGCGCCTTCGCGCCGCACTGGTAGTCGTAGAGGGAGACGTCGAGGAACCGGCGGGCGAGCCACGCGAAGCCGTCGCCGAGTCGGCGGCGGGCGAGCGTCTGGTGGGAGACGATGTCGGCGGCGGGGTGTCTCCGCGAGCCGACGGCGAGGTCCGCACGGCCGTCGACGACCGGCCGGACGACGTCGGCGAGCGAGTCGGCCGGGGTCGAGCCGTCCGCGTCGGCGAACGCGAGGGTCGACACACGGGGGGCGAGCGATTCGAATCCGGCGGTGATGGCCGCGCCCTTCCCGCGGCGACCGTCGCTCGTCGACACCTCGACCGGCACCGAACACGCGCGGAGGGCATCGAGGGTCCCGGGGCGGGGGTCGTCGAGTTCGACGCGGAGGACGGCGGGGGAGCACACCTCGTCGATGGCCGCGAGGTAGCTCGTGAACCGCGCGGTGTCGGGGCGGTAGGCGGGGACGACGACACCGACGTTACTCATTGCGGGTGGGTTACGCAGGGTGGCTAAAAAACCGACCGATACCCTCACGCGGGCGCTCCTCGCGTGTCACGGACGGCGACGCGGCCGGGGCACCGACGGCGACGCGGCCGGGGCACCGACGGCGTCAGTCGCCGATCACCGCGGAAACGAAGACGACGAACCCGACGGCACCGACGACGCCGAACGCCGGGAGTGCGACGAGGACCCACTCCTCGGAGAGGTTCCCGGCCTCGATAGCCGCCTGCACGACGGTGAACCCGACGACCGTGCCGAGGAGCGTCAGCCCGCCCACGATGGCTCGTCGCCTGTCGAAGGGCGCGTCGCCTCTCTGACCCCCCTCGCCCGCGTCCGCCGGTGGCGTGCGGTCGTCCATCACGTGGACGGAGGGGGCGTTCCCCCTTCAAACGGGTGGCTCACAGCGTCCGGCGCGGTCCGACGTCGACGCGACCCGGGGCGGTCCGCCGTCCCGCACTCCAGTCACTCACGGTGACGTATCGGCGTCGACGACGGAGACATAAAGCGTATAACGAGTCGGGTGCGTCGGAAGGGTGTATGGAGTACGCGCTGGTTCTCCGCTGGCTTCTGCTGTTCGCGCTCGTCGGCGCGGCCGGCGTCCCCATCGCCGCCCGTCTGTTCTCGGTTCCCGGGCGCGGCGCGGGGTTCGCACTCCCGGTCGCGCTCGTCGTCCTCACCCTGCCCGCGTACTGGGTCGGTCACCTCTCGCTCACGGCGGGACTGGTCGTCGGGGGTGCGTCCTCGTCACCGCGGCGCTCCTGTCGGGGCTCGACCGGAACGCGCTCCGTAGGGGGAGCGTTCGACCCAGTCCCGACCTCACGCTCGACCGCCGCGCGCTCGCGGAGTCGGCCGTCGTCTTCCTCGTCGCCTTCTCGCTCCTCGTCGCCGTCCGGGCGGTCGACCCGGCGGTCCACGCGCTGGGCGGCGAGAAGTTCCTCGACTTCGGCCTCCTGAAGTCGCTCTCGCGGACGACGGCGCTCCCGCCGGAGGACGTGTGGTTCGCGGGCGAACCCGTCCGCTACTACTACGGCGGCCACCTCGTCACGGCCCTGCTCGCGCGGCTCTCGTTCACGCCGCCGCGCTTCGCGTACAACCTCGGACTCGCGGGCTTTTACGCGATGCTCGTCACCGCGGCGTACGACCTCGCGGCGTCGGTCGCTGCGGCCCGGCAGGGTGAGGGCGCCGACCGACCGAGGGCGTCGTCGGCACGGCTGGCCGGCGCGTTCGGCGCGTTCTTCGTCGGCCTCGCCGCCAACCTCCACACCGCCGCGAGCGTCGCGCTGGGACTGCTCCCCGCGGGGCCGAGAACCGCGGTCGCGACCTGGGTCGCGAGTGGGACCGACGCCGAGCCGAGCGAGGTGCTGGAGGGGTCGTCCAGTTTCTTCTACTTCGACGCCTCGCGGGTCATTCCCGGCACCATCAACGAGTTTCCCCTCTTTGCGTGGCTCAACGGCGACCTCCACGCGCACATGATGGGCCTCCCCTTCCTCCTGCTCGTCGCCGGCCTCGCGTTCGTGTACTACGAGACTCCGGCGGAGGAGCGGACGCGACGCCGTCTCCTGGTGTTCGGGGCCGTGCCGGCCGTCGCTGGCCTCCAGTCGGTGGTCGACACGTGGAGCTTCCCGACCCTGTTCGGCCTCGTCTTTCTCGCAGTCGCGTTCGCGCCCGCCCACCCGCTGTCGCTGTTCACGGAGCGCACCGTCCGGTCGTTCGAGTCCCGGCTTCAGGGTGAACTGCTTCGGCTCGGCGGCGCGCTCGGCGTGGCGGTCCTCGCGGGCGTCGTCGGCGTCGTCCTCTCGGCGCCGTTCGTCCTGCTCGCGAGCGGCGGGGGGAGCAGTCGCTCGCTGGAGATTCTCGCCGCCGCCGAGCGGAGTTCGCTCGCCGGACTGCTCCTCGTCCACGGCGGGTTCGTCCTCGCGTTCGGCGCGTACCTCTTCGGGCGGGTCGGCCGGTCGGTTCCGATACTCGTCGGCGTCGCGGCCGTCGCGCTCGTCGCGAGCGCCATCGGTCTGCCCGTGCTGCTCCTGACCGTTCCACTCCTGGTCCTCGGCTTCGTCGCGCTCCGGTTCGACCGGCCGGTGGGCTTCGAGACGGTCCTGATCGTCGGCGGGGCCGGCCTGGTGACGATGGTCGAACTCGTCTATCTCACCGAGCAGGCGGGTCCGCTGCGCATGAACACCGTGTTCAAGTTCTACATCCAGGTGTGGGCGCTGTGGGGCGTCGCCGCCGGGGCCGTCGTCGCCGGGTTGCTCCGTGGCCGGCCCGCCGGGACGGAGACGAGCACGAAATCGAGGAGTCGGGAGGCGGTCGCCGCCGACGGAAGCGGGGGCGACAGCAGGGATATGAGACCGGAGTTCGGCGTGGTGCGGCGGGTCGTGATCGTCGGCTTCGTCGTCGCCCTCGTCGTCTCGACGAGCGCCTACGGAACGCTCGCGCTCGGCAGCCACTTCGAGAACGCGCCCGAGGCGACCCTCGACGCGACGGCGTTCATCGAATCACAACACCCCGAGGAGGCGCCCGCCATCGACTGGCTCGACGACCGCGAGGGGCAGCCGACCCTCCTCTCCGCGCCGGGGACGACGTGGCACTCGCGGGGAGGCACCGACGAGCGCGAGCGCGGGATGTACGCGTGGACATCGAACCCCGCGGCGAGCATGACCGGGATTCCGACGGTCGCGGGCTGGCAACACGAGGTCGGCTACCGCGGCCCCGACGCGTACTACTCGCGCGTACGCGACGTGGACACGATGTTCCTCGGCCAGCCCGGAGAGCAGGCGCGGCTCCTCCGACAGTACGACGTCGAGTACGTCTGGGTCGGGCCGTCGGAACGGCTCAGATACGACGACATCACCGTCACCGACCTCGACGGCGTCGAAGTCGCCTACCGGGAAGGGTCGGTGACGGTGTACCGGGTCGAAGAGGAGTCGCTGCCGGACGAGTAAGAGATCAGACGCCGCGCTTCTGAATGACGGTGAGCGCCTCGGCGTCGACGGAGTCGACTTCGAGGAAGTGGGGGACGTACTCGCGCTTGTCGAACGCCTCGCGCTCCGCTTCGGTCCCGATGGTACACCACAACTGGACCTCGTCGGGGCCGTGGAACTCGCCCTGTCGGTCGATGGCGAAACAGACCTGCTCCTCGCCGTCCCACTCGATGATGGCGTCTCGCCGGATGCCGGGGTCGCCGCGGACGATGAGCTTCTTCATACTCCCGGGTTCCGGCGACGCGGGCTTAATCTCTTCGGGATTCCGCGAGGGGAGCAAGCTTCATTCGTCGCCCCCGAGTCGGGCCGGGTATGTCACCTGGGACACGGCGCGAGCGTCCGAGTCGGTGGCGCGACCCGCCGGACCCACCGGCCGGGTACGGGCCGCCGTCCCCCTTCGAGTATCCGGCCCTGTGGCTCCAGGTCGCCGCGTTCGGTCTGGCTCTCGCCTCGCTGGTCGGCTACGCGGTCGTGCTCCTCGCGCTCCGGGGACCGGGTCTCGTCGAGCGGTTCGTCCGCGTCGACCCCATCCCCGATGGCCTCGTCATCACGCCCGACCTGTTCCTCCTCGGCGGCGTCTTCGTCGCGGTCGTCGTCGGGGTTCCGGTCGTCCACGAACTCGTCCACGCCACCGTCTATCGACTCCTCGGCTACGACGTCTCCTACGGGGTCGCCCCGGCCGTCGGCGGCTTGTACGTCGCCGCGTTCGGGCAGTTCCAGACCCGTCGCGCGAACCTCGCCGTCGCGTTCGCGCCGCTGGCCGTCCTGACGCCGGTCGGTCTGCTCGGGATGGTCCTCGGCGGCCCGGTCGTGCAGGCGGTCGCGTATCTCGGCCTCGTCTTGAACACCGCCGGTGCCGTCGGCGACCTCTACCTCGCGTGGGTGCTCGTCCGGCTTCCGGCCGGGACCCTGATGTTCGAAGCCGTGCCGCCGAACGCGTACGTCTACGAACCGCTCTCGGCCGAGCGGTGACACGGGAGCCGAGACGGCACCGCCACCGCGCTACTCGTCACGGGCGGCGAGAGCGGTGTGGATCTGCGCGTTGACGACGAAGCCGACCAAGAGGACGAGCGCGGCCAGATAGAGCGTCGTGAGGAGGATGATGACGCCACTGAGGACGCCGTACACCGCGTATCGGCCGGCGTTGACGGAGTAGAGGTGAAGGGCCGCTTGGAGGAGGGTCCAGCCGAACGAGGCGGTGACTGCACCGGGGAGCGCTTCCCACGGCGACGTCACCAGTCCCGACGGAACGTAGTACAGCGCGACGAACGCGACCGTGAGGGCGAGCCACAGTCCGGCGAAGGCGACGAGTCCGACGACGCGGCCGAGGGAGAGAACCGAGATGAGGAGGTTCACCGTGACGACGGTGAGAGCCGCCGTCACCAGACTGCCGACGACGGCGACGGCGTCGAGAAGCCACTGTCCGAGCGACCCCCCGGCGGTTCCCTCGACCCGCTGGACGACGGTTCGGACGTCGCCGACGAAGTTCGCACCGCTCCATCCCAGGACGGCCACGGCGAGCAGGCCCGCACCGGTTCGACCGGACGCGGTGGTCACCGACCGGTCGACCAGTCGCCTGACTGCCGGGGTGAGAAACTGCGGGAAGGTCCGCGAGAGTTCCGTCGCGTACTGTCCACCGACGGCGGCGAAGACCAGCACCAAGAGCGGGACGAACGAAACGAACGCGTAGTACGCGAGCGCCGCCGCCGGATAGCGAATCTTCTCCTCGATGGTCGTCCGGACGATGGCGACGATGACGGCCAGACACCCGGCCAGGCGACGCATGGGAGGGGGCTTGTACGTCCCGACAAAAATACCCCGAGACGTTCGTTCGCCGGGGCGGACCACACCGAACCGCGTGTGAACTACTGTCGAACGGCGAGGAGCCCCCACGAGCGAGAGAAGAACCAAACGGGTTTTAACGAGCGACGTCAAAAACCCGGCAAGGTAGATAACATGCAGATACCTCGCCGATTTAATACGTACTGTCCGCACTGCAACGCGCACCACGAACACGAGGTCGAGAAGGTCCGTACCGGCCGCGCGACGGGGATGAAGTGGGCCGCCCGCCAGGAGCGCCGTGGCGAGGCCACCATCGGGAACGCCGGCAAGTTCTCGAAGGTGCCCGGTGGCGACAAGCCGACGAAGAAGACCCACCTGAAGTACCGCTGTTCCGACTGTGGCAAGGCGCACATGCGCGAGGGCTGGCGCGCCGGCCGACTGGAGTTCCAGGAGTAACCATGGCAGGCTCGTACTACCGCGTCAAGTGCACCGACTGCGAGAACGAACAGATCGTCTTCGGTAAGGCGTCGACCGCTGTCAACTGCGCCGTCTGCGGCACGACGCTGGCGACGCCCACGGGCGGGAAGGCACAGATCGACCACGAAATCGTCGAAACCGTCGAGGCCCGCTGAGGGGGTTACAGATGAAGTACAGTGGCTGGCCCGACAAAGGCGAACTCGTGGTCGGCAAGGTCGACGACATCGCCGACTTCGGCGTCTTCATCGACCTCGAAGAGTACGAGGACAAGCGCGGTCTGGCTCACATTTCGGAGGTGGCCTCGGGCTGGATCAAGAACGTCCGCGACCACGTCCGCGAGGGACAAACGGTCGTCGCGAAGGTGCTCGACGTCAACGAGTCCTCACAGCAGATCGACCTCTCGATCAAGGACGTCAACGAGCACCAGCGCAAGGAGAAGATCCAGGAGTGGAAGAACGAGCAGAAGGCCGACAAGTGGATGTCGCTCGCCTTCGGCGAAGACGTCTCCGACGAGCAGTACTCGGCCGTCGCGAACGCCGTCCTCGCGGAGTTCGACAGCCTCTACGACGGGTTCGAGCAGGCGGCCATCCACGGCGCTGCCGCGCTCGAAGACGTCGACTTAGACGAAGAAGAGGTCGAAGCGTTCGTCGAGACCGCCCGCGAGAACGTCTCCGTCCCGTACGTGAACGTGACGGGCTACGTCGACCTCCGCTGTCCGGTCGGCGACGGCGTCGAGCACATCCGCGAGGCGCTCAAGGCCGCCGGCGGCAACGGCGACGTGCCCGAGGGGATCGAGCTCGAGGTGACGTACGTCGGGTCGCCCGAGTACCGCATCAAGGTTCGCGCGCCCGACTACAAGACGGCCGAGTCCGAACTCGAAACGGCCGCCGGACGCGCGCGGTCGGTCATCGAGTCCCACGGCGGGACCGCCACGTACCACCGCGAGCGACACGAAGACGACGAGTAGGGCCGTCGAGCGTGAGATGAAGTCCGACATCCGGGTCTGTGCCGCCTGGCGCGAGGCGCACGACCGGCCCGTGTACGCCCTCTCCGACACCTGTCCCGTCTGTGGCTCCGAAACCACGAACAGCGCCCCGGCCCCGTTCGACCCCACCGACGCCTACGGCGAGTACCGGCGGCGGTTGAAACGCAGGCGTCGCGGAGATGGGGAAGCGCCCGACTGACCGGGGTCGCTACCGTCAGGCCGCGTCCAGCGTGACCGAGACCGTGTTCCCCCGCGTCCCGCTTCCGAACGCGAGGTCGCCACCGGAACGGTCGACGGCCCAGTAGACGAGCCACAGCCCCAGTCCGCTGCCGTGGTAGACGGAGCGGACGTCGCGCTCGCCGCGGAGGACACGGATCTCCTGGATCGGAATCGGCGGGCACTCGTCAGCGACCGAGAGCGTGACCGTCCGGGCGTCGCTCGTGCCACCGGCCCCGTCGTCGTCGCTGTCGGCGACCCCGTCATCGCTGCCGACGACGCTTTCCCCGTCGCCATCGTCCTCGTGGTCGACCCTGACGGTGAGCGTGACCGTCGGGTCGTCCACGTCGGCGTGTTCGACGGCGTTCGTGAGGAGTTCGTAGATGGCGAGAGAGAGCTTCGGAACCGCACGGACGTCGACCGTCTCCGGAAGCGACACCTCGATGGTCGCCTCCGGATACCGCTCCCGGACGCGTCCGCAGATGTCCGTCGTCACCGCGACGAGGTCGACGACGACGGGGTCCGGGTCGTTGGTGAGGAGGCCGACGACGTCTCGCTCCTTGTCGACCGTCCGCAGGAGGTGTTCGCCCGCCCGGACGATGCGGGCGACGTCGGCTTCGACGGCTTCGCCCCCGTTCGAGCGGGCCTGTTCCGCGTGTCCGAGGATGAGGTTCATCTCGTTGCGGAGGTTGTGACGGAGGAGGCGGTCCATCACGAGGAGTTGGCGCTCGCGCTCGCGTCGGTCGGTCACGTCCCGGGCGAAGCCGACGACGGCCGAGACCGATCCGTCGTCGTCGACGAGCGGGTACCCCTGGACCCAGACCCACGTCCGGTAGCTGTTGGTGGCGTCGACGCGGTATTCGAGGTCGACCGACTCGCCGTCGGAGAGCCGCGCCATCGTCTCGTGGACCCGGTCACGGTCCGCGGGGTGGACGCCGTTGATGAAATCGGTCGGGTCGGCCCGAAGGTCGTCGACCGACCGTCCCCACACCGTCTCGTACGCCGAGTTGATGAACAGCACCTCCGAGTAGTCGCCCGAGAACATCCAGAGGACGTCGTTGGTGTGTTCGGTGATGGTGAGGAACCGCTGGTGAGTGCGGCGCTGTTCCGCCTCGGCCTCTCGCCGCGGGCTGACGTCGCGACAGGTGACGACGTACTCGTCGGAGCCGAGCGCCGGTTCGGTCGACATCTGCGCGGCCAGCCAGACCCACGAGCCGTCCGCCGCGCGGTAGCGAAACTCCGTGGGCGACAGCGCCCGTGCGTCGGCGTCGCGAGGAGCGGCGTCGACGAGGCGCGTGAACACCGAGGAGACGCGTGGACGGTCGTCAGGGTGGACGAGGGAGAGGGCGTCCCGCCCCAGAACGTCGTCGGGCGCGTAGCCGAGTACACGCTCGACCGCGGAGTTCGCGTATCGGAAGCGGCCCGACTCGTCGAGGAGCACGACGATGTCGAGGGTGCGGTCGAGCAGCACCGTCTCGACCGGCGTAGTGTCCATTGTCCACAGTGGCAGGGTGGAGTATCAAAACCTATCCGTTCGACATTCACACCTGATAACCTGAGGACACGGCGCCGACACGTTCGGGACGGGCGTCGCGATCGGTCGCAGAACCGAGAGCCGCGCACTCGTCTCCCACGCCCCATCACCGACCAACGCCCTCTTATGACCCGCCGCCACGACTAGAGCACATGGATGACATCGAAGTCGAGGTGTTGGCGGAGCCGGAGCTGTCGGACCCGATACTCATCGAGGGGCTCCCGGGCGTCGGCCACGTCGGGAAGCTGGCGGTCGAACACCTCCTCGAAGAGTTCGAGAGCGAGGTCGTACGGCGGGTGTACGCGACCGAGTTCCCGCCGCAGGTAACCATCACCGACGGCGTCGCCGAACTCGCGTCGGCGGAGCTCCACGCCGTCACCATCGCCGACGAGGCGACCGACGACGAGACCGACGGTATCGACCTCCTCGTGCTGACGGGGGACCATCAGGCGCAGACGAACGCGGGTCACTACCGCCTGACGGAGGCGTTTCTCGACCTCGCCGAGGAGATAGGCGTCCAGCAGGTGTTCGCGCTCGGTGGGGTCCCGACCGGCGAACTGGTCGAGGAGCCGAGCGTCCTCGGTGCGGTGTCGGCCGGGGAGCACATCGAGGCGCTCGAAGACGTCGGCGTCGAGTTCCGCGAGGACGAACCGGCGGGCGGCGTCGTCGGCGTCTCGGGGCTCATGCTCGGCCTGGGCGGACGCCGCGGCCTCGAAGTCGCCTGTCTGATGGGCGAGACGAGCGGCTACCTCGTCGACCCCAAGAGCGCACAGGCCGTCCTCGTCGTGCTCGAAGACGTCCTCGGCTTCGACGTCAGCTTCGAGGCGCTCGAAGAGCGCGCCGAGGAGATGGAGGAGGTCGTCGGCAAGATCCAGGAGATGCAGGATCAGCAGGGGTCGGTCCCGACCGACGACGACCTCCGGTACATCGGCTGACGGTCCGGGTCAGTCGGCGCGACGGAGCAGAGATCAGGAGTCGAACGACACCTCGAACCGCGCCCCGCCAGCCGCGCTCTCGGTGACGTCGATTCGCCAGCCGTGTGCTTCGACGACGCGCTCGACGATCGCGAGGCCGAAACCCGTCCCCGCCTGGTTCGTCGTGACGCCGCGCTCGAAGACCTGTTCGCGGTCGTCCGGGGCGATACCGACGCCGTCGTCCTCGACGGCGAATCCCCGTCGGTCGTCCAGCGCGACGAGTCTGATGGTGACCCGCTCCCCGTCGGTCGAACCGTGTTCGACCGAGTTCCGAAAGAGGTTCTCGAACAGCTGTCGGAGGCGACTCGGGTCGGCGTCGACGGTGAGGTCCGAGTCGAGGTCGACCGCGAGCGTGGCTTCGTCGGTCGCGACGGTGTTCCACGCCCGGCGGGCGACGTCGGAGACCGACGTCGAGGTGGGGTTCGACACGGCCTCGCCCTGCCGCGCCAGGTCGAGGAGGTCGTCGATGAGCGTCGACATCCGGTCGAGGGAGGCCTTGACGTCCCCGAGGTTCTCCCCGTCGCCGGTCTTCTCGTACAGGTGGAGTCGGCCACGGGCGACCTCCAGCGGGCTTCGGAGGTCGTGTGAGACGACCGAGGCGAACTCCTCGAGCCGGTCGCGTTGTCGCCTGAGCTGTTCGGCCTGTTCGGTTCGCGTCGTCGTGTCGGTGCCGACGGCCATCAGCGAGACCACCTCGGCGTCGTCGGTCGCTGCGGCGTCGAACGTACCGCCGCCGAGCACCTCGTCCTCGGCGAGCGCACCGTAGACGGGATAGATGGTGGCACTGACCGTCCCGGCACCCTCCTGGGGGAAGTACCGGCACTCGAACGACGCGGCTTCCCCGCCCGAAGCCGCCTCCACGGCGTCTCTGACGGTCGCGACCGAGTCGTCGTCGGGCGCCCACCACGGGGTGTCCCAGAAGGGCAGGCCGACGGCCGAGTCGGGGTCCGAAAGCGTCGACCGCGCCGTGTCGTTCACCTCGCGGAGCGTCCCGTCGGGGTCGAGGATGCCGGCGAACGTCCGCGGGTTGTCGAACAGCGCGCGGAACCGCCGGGTCGCCCGCTGGAGGTCGCGCTCGTGCCGTTCGCGTTCGAGTTCGTAGCTCACCCACCGCGTCAGCAGTTCGACGAACGCGGTCTGTGACTCGGTGAACGGCTCGTTTCGGGGCTCGGTGTCGGCGAAGCAGAGCGTCCCGTACAGGTCGCCGTCGACGCTGACCCTCCCGCCGAGGTAACACTCCAGCCCGAACAGTTCGTAGCCGGGGTCGTCCTCCCAGCCCTCGTCCACAGCCGCGTGACCGACCGCGAGGAGGCCGTCGGCCTCGAGCGTCCGCCGGCAGTACGACGTCGAGAGCGGACACGACTCGCCGGGCTGGAGGAGGGGATGGTCGCCGACCGCGTGGACGATGCGCTGGGTGTCGTCGTCGATTCGAGTCAGGAAACCGAGGCGCACGTCGATCCGGTCGCAGACGAGCGCGAGCGTCCGCTCGATGCGCTCGTCGAGCGAGAGGCTCGCGTCCGTCGTCACCGTGTACAGGTCGTGAAGCGACCGCTGGACGTCGTCCAGTTCCCGCTGGAGGACGGTCGGGTCGGGAGCGTCGTCGGGGCGCTCCGCCTCACCGACCAACTCACCTCCTCTGCGCGTCCGACGCGCGAGGGCGTTCCGCAGGCGTGCCGCGAGGAGCGCGTCTGGGGCGTCCGGGTCGACGACGTCCGTCGCGCCGGCCGCGAGCACCGCGTCGACGGTCGCCGAGTCGCCCGGGTCGACCGCGACGACGACCGGCAGCGTCGCGTCCCGTTCGCGCACCGTCTCGACGAACGCCGCTCGTGGTCGCGTCCGCTCGTGTTCGTCTGACGCCGCACCGAGCAGGAGACAGTCGGCCGACGCCAGCGACGTGAGCGCCGCGTCGGGGTCGGCCGTCGTGAGCACGACGGCCGGTTCGTCGCGCGTCAGTGCCCCTTTCGCCCGGTCGACGAACGTCGTTGACGCGTCGACCAGGAGAACGCGCTCGCGCCGACCGATGGTGGCCGTCGGACGACAGCCGGCGGGACTCATGGCCGATATCGAAATCGGACGTATAAAACGGATTCGGCCGTGGTATCACCAGCGAAAACCGGTCAGGCGACGACGATGTCGTCGTCCTCGGGGGCAGGGACGGAGAGCGTCCCGTCGAGCGCCACCGTCGCCGTGCCGCCGACGGCGACCTCGGGGCCGTCCTCGTCGTCGGTGACCCGCGTGCGGACGAGGCCGGGCCGGTCGACGAAGTGTCCCTGCTCGAATCGGAGGTCGGCGTACCCCTGCTCGTCGTCGTAGACGTCGACGTGGCGGAGATACGCCGCGCAGGCGGCGGCGGCCGTCCCGGTCACGGGGTCCTCCGTGACGCCGATACCCGGGGCGAACGCCCGGGCGTGGAGCGCGGAGTCGGAATCGAGCGTGTCGAACGTGAACGCGTAGACGCCGGCCGCGTCGTGTTCGGTCGCGAGGGCCTCGACGAGGTCAGCCTGCGGCGCTGCACCGCCGAGGTGGGAGAGGAAGTTGACGGGGACACAGAGCCACGGCAGACCGGTCGACGCCACCGCGGGCGGGAGGTCCGCGCCGACGTCTTCGAGCGCCGCCGGGTCGATGCCGAGCGCCTCACCGACGCGAGCGTAGTCGAGGTCGACGAGTTCGACCGTGGGCTCCCGACCGGTGAGCCACACGAGCGGGGCGTCGTCGCCAGCCTCGGTCTCGATGTCGATTCCGACCGTCCCGACGTTGGTCGCCACCTCGTGCGTGCCGGGGTCGAGTGCGCCCTCGCGCGCCAGAAGCGAGAACGCGGCGACGGTCGCGTGGCCGCAGAGGTCGACCTCCTGAGAGGGCGTGAAGTACCGGACGCGGTGGAGCGCCTCCGAGGAGGGACGGACGAACGCCGTCTCGCTCGCGCCGAGTTCGCGCGCGATGGCCTGCATCTGGTCCTCCGTGAGGTCGCCGGCGTCGGGCACGACACCGGCGGGGTTCCCCGTGAGCGGTTCGTCGGTGAAGGCGTCGACGAGGAGCGTTCGACACGCGGTGGTCATGCCCGCGAGACGGGTGGGCGACTCAAGAAGCCACCGTCTCCGCGTTCAGTGCACGGTGTGCCGTGTGTGCGGTCGGCCGTGCGGTGTGAGACGCCGTCGGAGAGTCGGAAGACCTGTCGTGGCCGTGTCCCGGTCGCCCTCCCTGAAGACGGCGACGGGCGGAACGGACTCACAACGGGCCGTCTCAGGAGAGGGACGTGTTCTCCTCCGGGTTGCGGGCGCCGAGTCCTTGCATCAGTTCGCGCATGTTCGCACAGTGGGGACAACCGAACACGCGGTCGTCCTCCGTGCCGAAGACGCGGACGAAGTCGGGCGTAACGAACGAATTACAGTTGGTGCAGGTGTGCATGATGGAACCACTGTGTGACACGTTAACAGACACGAAGACGTGTTAAAGTTATGACGCCGATACCGGGCGTGCGAGTCGGGTCTCTTAACAACCTCGCCACACCCTATCACGAACGGTGACCGAGAGACATGGGTGATCTCCCCGAGGAGTTCAAGTGTACGATCACGAACTGGGACTACATCTACGGCCTCTGTCGGGACGTCTCCGACGAGGTGAAAACGTCCGAGTTCGAGCCGGACGTCATCGTCGCGCTCGCGCGTGGCGGCTGGTTCGCGGGCCGGTGTATCTGTGACTTTCTGGGACTCGACGACCTGACGAGCCTGAAGATGGAGCACTACGTCGGAACCGCGCAGAAGTCGGGCGAACCCGAGGTTCGGTACCCGATGCCGGAGGGGAGCGTCGCCGGAAAGGACGTCCTCATCATCGACGACATCGCCGACACCGGCGGCTCCATCGAGCGCGCTCACGAGTACGTCCACGAGCGCGAACCGAGCGCCGTCCGGACGGCCACCCTTCAGCTACTGGGCACGAGCGAGTTCGACCCCGACTACGTCGGCGAGCGCCTCGACGAGTGGGCGTGGGTGGTCTACCCGTGGAACTTCATCGAGGACATGATCGACCTCGTCTCGGGCGTGATGGAGAAGGCCGACGAGGAGACGTTCGAGACCGACGACGTTCGCCACCACCTCTCGTCGTACCACCGGATCGACCGCATCGAGATGGAGATCGCCCAGCCGGGCCGCCTCCCGGAAGTGATGACCGAGATGGAACGGCGCGGCGTCGTCGAGAGCGCGGACGGGTCCGCCTGGCGACTGGTCGGAGAGGAGTGACCGACCGCGACGACGGGGGACGGACGACGGTGTCGGCGAGGCGGCAGATGACGATGCAGACGAAGCAGCGGCCCGGGAGAGGAGCGAGGCCGACCCCATCGACGCGCTCGAAGCGGGGTTCGCACTGAAGGACGAGCGGCGCACCGGCTGGCAACTCCGCGGTGTCGACGACCCCGAGTCGGTCGCCGCCCACACGTGGGGCGTGAGCCTGCTCTGTCTCGCGTTCGCCGACGAGGCCGGCGTCGACCCCGACCGCGCGCTCCGACTGGCGGTCGTCCACGATCTCGCGGAAGCGCGGACCGGCGACGTGCCCACCCGTGTCGACCCGAGCAAGCAACCACTCTCGGCCGAGGAGAAAGAGCGCCGCGAGCGGGCCGCGATGGCCGAACTGGCCCGTCCGTTTCCCCCAATCGAGGAGGCGTGGGAGGCGTACGAGCGCCGCGACACCCACGTCGCGCGGTTCGTCAAGGACATGGACCTCGTCGACATGTGTCTGCAGGCGCTGGCGTACGAGCGCGGCGAGCGGTACGCGGGCGAGTTCGACAGCGAGTTCGCGGCGCTCGACGAGTTCTTCGCCACCGCCGAACCGCGGCTCTCGACCGACGTCGGGCGGCGACTGTTCGAGGAGACTCGAGCGCGCTACGAGGCGCTCAGAGAGCGCGGGACGGACGAGTAATCGGAGCGAACGCCGGTGGCGGTCGGTCTGATCACCCCGGCGGCCAGCCGTCCCGACACTCGTCCAGCGAGGACGCCGGCGGGGACTGATCGAGCGTGATCCGGTCGATGACGAAACTGTCGCCGTTCGACGCCTGCCAGACGAGGATGTACGTCTCACCCTCCGCGAGGCAGTTCAGATGGCCGTCCGAGGGGCCGTAGCCGTCCAGGTGGATGCTCTCGCCGCCGCGCATGTACCGGTCGCCCTCGTAGATGTCCGACCAGGTCACCGTGTTGCCGTCGCTGTCGCGGATCAGTATCGACTGGCCGTCGACCCGGTCGCCCACCTCGTGGACGAGACGGAGATACGCCACGCCGTGGTTGTCGGCGCCGTCGAGCGTCGGTTCGACGTCGATGTGGGGGATGGGCGCGGGGTCGGAGACGCTCGTCGTGACTTCCTCCCCGAGAGTCAGCCCCGCGAGGCCGACCGACCCGGCCACCACGAACACGATTACTACGGTCATCAACGACCCGACGACGGACGTCGTGCCGCGGTCCGCCCCCCGCCACCGGAGCCATCTCCCGAGTATACTCATTATTTTATGACTGTTTTTCTAAGTGATAGTAGTTCCGGTGCGGAGTCGACGGTTCGAACCGACGGATTTGTTACGACCCACGGGCCTCCCCTCCGTATGTCGCTTCTCTCTATCTTCGCGACGGCCATCCTCCCTATCTTCGCTATCGCGGTCGTCGGGTTCGTCCTCGGGCGGACCCGGGATATCGACCCGGGGCCGCTGAACACGGTGACGGTGTACGTCCTCGCGCCGGCGCTCGTCTTCCACAGCCTCGCGACGACGGAACTGGCGGCCGGGACGCTCGCCAGCGTCGCCCTCGCCGTCGTCGCCTACCACGTGGTGATGATCCTCATCGCGGAGGGGGTCGGACGACTCGTCGACGGGGCCACGACGGGGGTGAGCGCCATCGTCCTCGTGAGCGCCTTCCCGAACTCGGGCAACTTCGGCATCCCCGTCTCCGAGTTCGCGTTCGGCGAGACGGGGCGGGCGACAGCCGTCCTCTACCTCACGACCCAGTCCGTGTTGGTGTACACCGTCGGCATCTACATCGCCTCCCGCGGAAGCAGCGAGGGCGCGCTGGCGGGGGTAAAGCGGGTGTTCACCGTCCCGCTCATCTACGCCGTCCTCGCCGCGCTCGCCGCCCGTTCGCTGAATCTCGTTCCGCCGGCGGAGTCGACGGCGATGGAGACGCTCGGGCTCGTCGGCGACTCGGCCATCCCGATCATGCTGCTCATCCTCGGGCTCCAACTCGCGGAGACGAACTACGGCGCGACCCTCCGACAGGTCGGGACCGCCACGGTACTCAAGATGGGCGTCGCCCCGCTGGTCGCCGCCGGCGTCGCGCTCGCCATCGGCTTCTCGGACCCGACGGTGGGGCGGGTGGTCGTCCTCGAGAGCGCGATGCCCGCCGCCATCACGCCGCTCATCCTCCTCGTCGAGTTCGGCGAGGGGGAGGTCGGAGGCGTCCCCGTCGAGTCGTTCGTCTCGACGGTCGTGCTCGTGACGACGCTGGTGTCGATTCCCGTGCTCACGGGACTCATCGCGCTCTTGGACGCCGGGCTGTTGTTTTGAAGTGGCGTCGCTGATGGAGCGCGTGAGAGACGGGAGAGAGACGTACCGGTGGGTACAACGCGGACTCCGTCGTCGGGGGCACCACGGCGAAGAAGGACGCCGCGCGGGGCACGGACACAGTGGACCGCAGCCTCGTGCCCCCCCCAACCGGATGCTCGCACACGGAGGCGCTCGCGTCCCCTCGCGCGTTCACTCGCTCCCGTCGGTCGCTCGCTCTCACGCGCCGATCCAACCGCACTAGCCGGATGCGGTGGCGCGTGACGGTGCGCGGTTTCGTCCGCGCACCTCACGCGCGAGGGATGAGGCCACGAGCGAACGAAGTGAGCGAGTGGCCGAATCGGCTGGGGAGGCCTGTGGCTTCACCGCGCCCGTGTGTCGCGCGGTCGCTGTCTCTCCGCTCACTCACTCGACAACCGGACCACACCGACAACCGGACCACATCGACAACCGGACCACATCGACGACCGGGCCACGGATTCACTCGACCGAATCCGGAACCGACCACAGAGTCACTCAGCGGACGACACGAAACGAACTACACGACGTCGACGCGATACACCCGTCCCCCCAGGTCGTCGCTCACGTACAGCGTCCCGTCGAGCGCCAGCACGTCGACCGGGCGGCCGGTCGCCTCGTCCATCCCTTTCCCGTCGGGGAGGAACCCGAAGAGGAACGGCTCGGGCGAGCCGAGCGTCCCCTCCTCGTACGGCACGCGAACGACCTCGAACCCGGTCGGGTCCTCGCGCCCCCACGACCCGTGGAGGGCGACGAACATGTCGCCGCGGTACGCCTCGGGGAACGCGGAACCGGTGGCGAAGTCGAACCCGAGCGGGGCACAGTGGGGCGGGAGTTCGACGGCGGGCGCGAGTGCGTCGGTGGGGGCGTCGGCCGACACCGACTCGTTCACCGGGACGTTCGCCCCGTAGTAGTGGGGGAAGCCGTAGTCGCCGCCCTCGGCGACGACGTTGATCTCGTCCGGTGGGAGGTCGGGGCCGAGGTCGTCTGTGCCGTTGTCGGTGGCGAAGAGGCGGCCGTCGTGCCACGCGATGCCGACGGCGTTCCGCAGGCCCGTCGCGTACGTCGTCGGGTTCGACCCGTCGAGGTCGAACCGCGTGATAGCGGTGAGGTAGTCCTCGTTCCCCGCCGTGCAGTCGCCGGAGAGACAGTTCCCCGCCGAGAGGTAGAGGTGGCCGTCGGAGAGGGCGAGACTGCGCGTCCAGTGGTACTTGCCGGCGGGGATGTCGTCGGCGAGCACCTGCATCGAGTCGGAGGCGACCGCGACGCCGTCGAGGTCGTATCGAAGGAGTTGGTCCGCGGTAGCGAGGTAGAGCTGACCGTCGAGAAAGTCGATGCCGTGGGGCCTGTCGAGGTCGGCGACGACCGTCGTGACCTCGGTTGCCGTCTCGTCGTCGGTCGAGAAGGCGACGACCCGGCCCTGAGAGGGGACCGTGACGTAGACCGCGCCCTCGTGGGCGGCGAGCAGACGGGGACCGGGTTCGGGTCCGGGCCGGAACTCGCCGCCGCCGAGCGAGCCGTCGTCGGCGAACGTCGACACGCGGAACCCGTCGGGGACGGAGAGACCGGAGACGGCGGGGGACGCAGCCGTCTCGTCCGTAGCCGAGGGGGGCGAGAACGTCGTCGTGTCGCCCGTGTCCGCGGTCGACCCCGGGGCCGAACTGGTCGCACAGCCGGCGAGTGCAGAGAGAGACGCCACAGCGAGGAACTCACGGCGGTTCATTGACGAACAGTAGGAGCGGCTGAACATGGTTACACAGGGCGTAATCGCGGCACAACGGACGGTACGCCGACCGTTTGCTGTGGTAGGAGGATGCTATCCAGGGATGGGCAGACCGCTCCAGCCACCACGGTTTAGTAGGCGCTCGACGCACTCGCGGTATGCTCGGCTTCATCGGCGGCAGCGGAATCTACGAGGCGCTCCCCCTGGACGACACCCGCGAGGAGACGGTGACGACGCCGTTCGGGGACCCCTCGGCCCCCATCGTCGTCGGCGAGTTCGCCGACACCGGCCGCGAAGTCGCGTTCGTGCCTCGGCACGGCCGGGACCACCAGTACTCACCGACGACACTCCCCTACCGGGCGAACATCTACGCGCTGAAGGAACTCGGCGTGACGCACGTCATCGCGTCGAACGCGGTCGGGAGCCTTCGAGAAGAACTCCCGCCGCAGACGCTCGTCGTCCCGGACCAGACGTACGACCGGACGAAACGCCGCCCCCTGACGTTCTTCGACGAGGGTATCGTCGTCCACCAGCCCTTTGCCGAGCCGTACTGCCGGGAACTCTCCGCACACCTCGCGGAGGCGGCCCGCGAGGCCGCGGGAACCGACGTCGTCGAGGGCGGCACGTACGTCTGTATCGAGGGGCCGCAGTTCTCCACCGTGGCCGAGAGCGAGTTCTACCGCGCACAGGGGTGGGACGTCGTCGGCATGACGACCATCCCGGAGGCGAAACTCGCCCGCGAGGCGGAAATCGCCTACGCCACCGTGACGGGAGTGACCGACTACGACGTCTGGAAGGAGGGGTCGCAGGTGACCCTCGAAGAGGTGCTGGAGAACGCACAGGCGAACGAAGACGCCATCAAACGGACGGTCGAACGCGCCATCGAGACGCTTCCCGACGACCACGCGTGCAGCTGTCACACGGCGCTCGAGGGGACCATAAACACGCCCAGTCACGCGATTCCGGAGTCCACGAAGGACCGACTCGCACCCCTCGTCGGCGACTACCTCTGATCGAGTGTCAACCAGTCGTTAAGGTGTGGTAATGGAGTAATTGTTTAATATTGATGTATACTATAAAGGAGAGAAGGAATGTCCTTAGATGGGAACTCTCGACGACTATCTCCAACTGCTCGGGAACGAACAGCGACGGCAACTCCTTCAGGCACTGCTCGGTAGCGAGGGACCGGTGACGGTCGACCCTGGCGACCCGGCCGCACACGCGCGGCTCTATCACATCCACCTCCCGAAGCTCGAATCGGCCGGACTCGTCGACTGGAACAGACGGGGGGGAACCGTCGTCCGCGGGCCGGCGTTCGACGACATCGTCCCGTTGCTCGAGGCAATCGAGGGGATGACCGAGGGGAGCGAAAGCGGAACGACGGGCGGGGGAGGCGAGAGCGAGGCGGCAAACGGGGAGGACGGCCAGGCAGCGGCCGATAAAGAGGACGAGACGGACGACGCGTAGGGTGTCGCAGGCTCAGTCGGCGACCGCCTCGTCGCCGACGGCGACGACGGCCGGGTTCTGCACCCAGAGGTCGCCGAACAGTTCGTCCTGCTGGAGGTGGACGACGCCGCGGTGTGCGAGAAAGAGCAGCGCGAGGAACGTCTGGACCCGCCGGCCGCCGACGTCGCGGATTTCCGCGAACAGCACCTCGTCGCGCCCCTTGTCGTAGTGGGTCCGGAGCGCCCGCTCCACGTCGGCGATGGTCGACTCGATGTCCTCCATGTGGGTGGTCCCGGTGACGTCCGCCTCGCCGGGTTCGCCCTCGTCGCGGAAGTCGTCCGCGGCGTGGTAGTCGAGCGTCTGTGTCCCCCGGTTGTATCCCTGAGGAGAGCCGCTCGTGTCGTACGTCCGCCCCTCTTTCCACCACGAGCCGTGTTCGGCCTCGCGGAGGTCACGGACGAGTTCGTCGAGCGTCTCGGGCGACCCCCGGGCGTGTTTGCGGTCGAGCCTGCGGTCTATCTCGGACTCCAGCGCGTCGATGGGGTCGTAGTCGAACTCCCCCCCGCTCATCTCGGCGGCCCACGACTCCTCCGGTTCGGGGTCGTCGGGTGCGAGTATCTCGTCGCTCTTCATCCGCAGGAGGACGCTCGCGTAGAAGAGCGCCCGACCCGACGTCCGGAGGTCGCTCTCGTCTAACCGTTCGAGGAACGCGTCGGTCACGGCCACGATGTCGATGTCCCAGGGGTCTATCTCACCCTCTTCGGCGAGTTGGACCAGGAGTTCGACCGGTTCGACCTCGCCGTCGTCGTCCGAGTCGGAGACGTCCGTCGCGTCGGTCAGGAGCTTCGACGCCCCGTCCGTCGAGTCCGGCTCACCGTTCGTCGACTCGGTGCTATCCGTCGGCGCCGACTCGCCGTTCGTCGACTCGGAGCCGTTCCCGAACGGCGCGGGGGCCGGCTCCGACTCCCCGTTCGACCCCTCTCGTGGCGTGGTCAGGTCGAGCGAGAAGTCGGCGACGTCGTCCGGGGTGCCGTCACGATAGAACCCGTTCCCGTTCCCGTTTCCGTTCCGGCTGTCCCCACCAGCACCACCCCCCGCAGGCACGTCCGCGTCGGTCGCCTCCGCGGCCTCTTCTTCGCGTCGGTCGGCCCCGGACCCGGACTCGGACTCGGGTTCGGCCGATTCGTCAGTCATCCGCGGGCACCTCCTCGGCGTCACCGCCGAGACGGATGCCCGTCACTGCCGAGACGTTGTTGCCCTGCATGGTGACGCCGATAGCCCGCTCGGAACGTTCCAGCAGCGCCGACCGGTGGGAGACGACGACGAACTGCGCGTCGCCCGCGAGGTCGTCGACCATCTCGCCGACGCGCTCGGCGTTCGCGGCGTCGAGGAAGGCGTCGATCTCGTCGAGCGCGTAGAAGGGCGCGGGGTTGTACCGCTGGATGGCGAAGATGAACGCGAGCGCCGTGAGCGACTTCTCCCCGCCGGACATCGCGTCCAGTCGTTGGATGGGCTTGTCCCCCGGCTGGGCCTTCATCGTCAGTCCGGCCTCGAAGGGGTCCTCCGGGTTCTCGAGTTCGAGCGCGCCGGTCCCGTTCGAGAGCCGCTCGAAGATGTCGGTGAAGTGCTCGCTGATGGCGTCGAACGCCTCCATGAACGTCTCCTTCTTCAGCGACTCGTACCGCTCGATGCGTTCTCGGATCCCGTCGCGTTCCTCGACGAGCACGTCGCGCTTCTCGCACATCTCGTCGAGGTCCTCGGAGACGCGGTCGTACTCGTCGATGGCCAGCATGTTCACCGGTTCGAGCGCCTCCATCTCCCCTTCGAGTCGCTCGATTTCTGACTCGACGGTGTCGTGGTCAGGCACCTCGTCGGGGTCGTAGTCGCCCACTTCGGTCGAGAGTTCGTCGATCTCCCACTCGAGGCGGTCGACCGACGATTCGAGCGATTCGAGCTTCGACTCGACCTTGTTCACCCGGTCTCTCTGCGCGTCGCGCTTCGCCCGGGCCTCTTGGACCTCCGACTGGAGCTCTCGCCGCTCTTCTTTCAGCTCGGCCAGTTCGTCTTCGAGGTCGGCGACTGCCTCGCGCTTCGCTTCGAGACGTTCCTCCTGTGTCTCGATCTCGTCTTCCTTCTCGGCGATGGTCTCCGTCGCGTCGGCCTTCCGGTTCTGGGCCGACTCGATGGTCTCTTCGAGGTCCTCGATGGCCTCCTCGGCGTACTCCTTCTCCAGGGAGAGTTCGTTCAGCCGGGCGTCGAGGTCGTCCATCCGCTCCTCGTGCTCGTCGATCTCGGCGCGGAGGTCGTCCGCCTTCGCCGAGAGTTCCGGGATCTTCGAGTCGGCGAGTTCCTGCTCCAGTCCCTCGATGTCGGCCTCGACCGACTCGATATCGTCCTCTTTGGTCTCGATGTCCGCGTCGAGCGCCGACATCTCGTCGGAGACGGACTCGCGTTTTCCCTCTAACTCCTCGATTCGCTCCTCGAGCGTCTCGACGCGGGCTTCGGCCTCCTGTAGCTCCTCTTCGGCGTGCTCGACGTCCGTCTCGACGGACCGGACCTGGTCACGCGCGTTCGAGGCCCGCCCGCGAGCGTCGTCGAGACGGCTCTCGACGTCGTCGATCTCTTCGGAGAAGGAGCGCCGCGTCTCTTCGAGTTCCGATATCTCCTCGGCGAGCCGTTCGAGCTTTCCTTTGCCCGACTTCGAGAAGGAGTAGCGGGAGCCTGAGCCGGAACCGCCGGTCATCGCGCCCGATTTCTCGACGAGGTCGCCGTCGAGCGTCACCATCCGGTACTGGCCCATCAGGTCCCGTGCCGTCTGCATGTCCTCGACGACGAGCGTCGCGCCGAGGACGTAGGAGAACACCGGGTCGTACCGGGCGTCGAAGTCGACGAGGTTCCGTGCGAAGTCGACGACGCCCGCGTGAGAGGGCTTTCGGGGGAGGCTCCGGTCGTCCATCTTCGAGATGGGCAGGAAGGTCGCACGGCCGGCGTTCCTGGATTTGAGGTAGTCGATACACGAGGAGCCGACGCCGTCGTCGTCGACGACGACGTGGGCCAGCCGACCGCCGGCGGCCGTCTCACACGCGGTGGCGTACTCGCCGGAGACGGCACCGAGTTGGCCGACGGTGCCGTGGACGCCCGAGATGCTCGCGTTGAGTATGGTCGTGACGGACCGTGGATAGGAGTCGTCGCCGTCTCTGCCCGCGCGGGCTTCGAGTTCGGCGTACTCGTTCTGCTTGCCTCTGAGGTCGCTCTCGACCTCCGAGAGCTGCTCTTTCAGTTCTTGCTTCTTCTCGCGGAGGTCGTCGATGACGTCGTCGATCTTCGCCTTGTTCTTCTCCGCCTTGTCCAGTTCGGAGTGCAGTTCCGAGATGCGCCTCTTCTTCTCGGGATGGCCTCTTTCGCCTCGGAGAGTTCGTCGCGCGCCTCGGAGAGTTCGTTCGAGCGGCGGCGGGCGTCGTCGAGGAGGCGGTCCTTCTCGCGCTGGAGGTCGTTCCGCTCGGATTTGAGCGACTCCCGGCGCTCTTTCTTCTCCTGGAGGTCGGACTTCAGTTCGTCGAACGCCGTGTCGACGCTCTCGATCTCCGCTTCGACCTCGGCGAGGTCGGCCTCGGTCGACTGGGTCTCGGATTTGACCGACGCCTTCTCGACTTTCGTCTGTCTGATCTCGCTTTCGAGGTCCGAGATGCGCTCGTTCTTGCGGTCGAGTTCGACGAACGCCTTCCGGCGCTCGTTCTCTGCGCCCTCCTTGCGCTCTTCTGCGGCCTCGATGTCGTTCTCCAGCGAGCGGATCTCGCCTTTGATCTCCTCCATCTCGGACTTGATTCTCAGCTGCTCGTCCTCGCCCTTCCGCTCGATTTCGCGGGTGAGCTCCTCCAGTTCGGATTCGAGTCGGGAGACCGCTCCCTGCCGCTCGTCGAGCGTGGCCTGAACGTCGGCGAGTTCCTGCTCGGTCGCCTCGACCTTCTTCTCTGTAGACGCGAGGTCGGAGCGTTTCTCCTCCAACTCGGCCGCCTTCAGATACCCCTCGTACTCCTCTTTCTCCTCGCGGAGGTCCTGGTACTGGAGAGCCGTCTCGCGCTCGTCCTCTAGCTGTTCGAGTCGGTCTTCCTTCTCCTCGATGCGGAGGTCGACCTCCTCGACCCGCTCTTTGACCGCCTCTAACTCTTCGAAAGCGTCGGCCTTCTTCGCGTCGAACTCGGCGACGCCGGCGATCTCGTCGACGATCTCTCTCCGGCGATACGGCGTGGTGTTGATGATTTCGGTGACGTCGCCCTGCATGACGACGTTGTAGCCCTCGGGCGTGATGCCCGCCTGCGCGAGGAGGTCCCGAATGTCCGAAAGGTTCACCGAGCGCCCGTTGAGGTAGTAGTACGAGTAGTAGTTCTCCTCGGTCCGCTTGACGCGGCGCTTGACAGTTATCTCGTCGACGTCGCCGACGTCGTCCGTCCCGGCGGCGGAGGCGACCTGCGAGCGCGAGAGCGTGCCGTCGTCGTTGGCGAGGACGACCGTGACGGACGCCTCACGGGGGCCCGAGACGTCGCTGTCCCCGTCGTGGCCGGGGTTGTAGATGAGGTCGGTGAGCTTCTCGGCGCGGATGCCCCGCGTTCGAGCCAGGCCGAGCGCGAACAGGACGCCGTCGATGATGTTCGACTTGCCCGATCCGTTCGGGCCCGTCACTACCGTAAAGTCCTCGTAAAAGGGGATGCGGGTCTTCCGGCCGAAACTCTTGAAATCGTCTAAGACGAGCTCTTTGATGTGCATGGGGTGCTCGCGAGTGGAGTCGCGAGCTTACGCGACGATGATGTCGCTTCCGTCCTGCTCGGACTCCGTTTCCTCCTCCTTATCGTCCTCGGTCTTAGCCTCTTCGCCGCTGTTGTTCCCCTCCGGTCCGACGGTGTCTTCGAGCGTCTTCTCGTGTTCGTCGGCGTCGACGAAGCGCTGTTCGGGTTCGTCCTCCTCGGCCGCCGGTTCGGCGTCGGCGTCCGCGTCGGAATCTGTCTCGGTGTCGGCCCCGTCGTCCGCCGCGTCCGTCTCCGTCTCCGGTTCGCTCCGCGGCTTCGCCCGCACCGCCGGGTCGTCGACTTCCACCGCGTCCTCGAGTTGCCGGAGTCGCTCCTTCGTCTCGACGAGTTCTTCGGTGAGACCGTTGACCGCTGCCTGGAGTTCCGACGCCTTCCGTTCGAGTTCCTCCACGCGATTACTCATGCTCACTAGCCCTCGTGGCGTTTGCATAAAGGTGCGTCAGACGGACGGATGACAACGGGGCCCACAGCCGCTACGGCTATCAGTTCTGATGTCGGTACCGAGGAAATCGACGACCGTGCGGGTGAGAACGCGACGACCACGAGGCGGGCGAGAACGACGACTGCGTAGATGTGAACGCGACGACCGCGCGACACGCGCGAGGGATGAGCGAACGGACGGAGTGAGTGAGCGAATCGGCTGGGGAGTCTTCGTAAGCGAGTGCAACGAGCGAACGAATGGCTCGAAGCGGCTCCGCCGCTTCGGTGGGTGTGGCGTCACCGCCCTGGCGACCGTGCGGTGTTCCTGCTGTCCGTGCCCGCGGTCGAGCACCCCCTCACCGCGGCCCGTACCCGTAATCGAACACTCTCCGCAGTGCCGTCCGTATCCGCGACCTAGATCCGTTCCTCTGACCCGTCTCCGCAGTCGAACACCGCTGACCGCGATTCGACCGTCCCGTTAGTCTTTAGCCCGCCGGCGTCGAACCGCGTTCAATGACTGCTCAGGCGCTCGAAGGGCGCGAACTCGCGTGCGTCATCGGGCTCGAGGTCCACGTCCAGCTCGAGACCGACACGAAGGTCTTCTGCGGCTGTTCGACCGAGTCTGTGGAGGGCGAAGAACCGAACACGCGGACCTGCCCGGTCTGTCTCGGCCTGCCGGGCGCGTTGCCCGTGCTGAACGAGGCCGCCGTCGAGTCGGCCGTGAAGGTCGGCAAGGCGCTCTCGGCCGACGTCGTCGCGGAGACCACGTTCCACCGGAAGAACTACTACTACCCCGACCTGCCGAAGAACTTCCAGATCACCCAGTACGACGCGCCCATCTGCGCGGACGGCCACCTGGAGGTGTCGGTCGAGGGGAACGCGAGAGAGATCGGTATCGAGCGCGCCCACCTCGAAGAGGACCCCGGGAGCCTCCGGCACGTGAGAGAGGGAACCCGGCCCATCGAGAACCGGACGGTGAGCGTCGACCGCGCGGACTACACGCTCGTCGACTACAACCGGGCGGGAACGCCGCTGATGGAGATCGTCACCCGACCCGACTTCCGCTCGCCACAGGAGACGCGGGCGTTCCTCGCCAAACTGGAGGAAGTCCTCGAATACCTGGGCGTGTTCGACGCGAGCCGAGATGGCTCCCTGCGGGTGGACGCGAACATCTCGATGGTGGCCGCCGAGGAGGTGGAGGAGGACGGCTCCATCCCGACGGAGACGCTCGAATCGGCCAACCGGACCGAGGTGAAGAACATCTCCTCGCACAAGGGAGCCGAGAAGGCGCTCGCGTACGAGGTCACCAGACAGAAGAACGCCATCAAGCGCGGTCGGAGCGTCGAACAGGAGACGCGCCACTGGGACGAATCGAGAGGGATCACGGTGTCGATGCGCTCCAAGGAGGAGGAGAAGGACTACCGCTACTTCCGCGAGGCCGACCTGCCCGCGCTCCGGGTGGCACACTGGCGCGACGAAATCGCCATCCCCGAACTGCCGGACGCCCGCCGCGACCGCTTCCAGTCGGAGTACGGTCTCGACGCCGAATCCGCCTCGAAGCTCACCTCGACCAAGGAGGTGGCGGACTTCTACGAGGATCTGGCCCACGCGTTCGACCCGGACCTCGCGGCGACGTGGGTCGCGGACACCCTTCTCGGTGAACTGAACTACCGCGACATGCGGATCACCGACATCGAGGGGCGACTCGACGAGGTCGAACGGCTGGTCGAACTCGTCGCCGAGGAGGAGATCACGGCGAAGAACGCCCGCGAGACCGTGTTGCGAACGATGCTCGACGAGGGGAAGACGCCGGACGAAATCGTCGAGGAGGAGGGACTCGGCAAGACGGACGACGACACCATCGAGACGTTCGTCGAGGAGGCCATCGAGGAGAACCCCGACGCGGTGGCGGACTACGACAACGGCGAGGACGGCGCGCTCAACTTCCTCGTCGGACAGGTGATGCAGAAGTCGAAGGGGAGCGCCGACCCCGGGACCGTCAACCAAGCCCTCCGCGAGCGACTCGACTCCTGAGCGGTCGCCTGTCGCTGCCCACCGGTACCGCCTCGCTGTCGGGAACCGTCCGATCGAGTGACCGGCGGGGTGGCTCAGCCGCCGTCAGCCGAACGTGTGCAACGCACCCGTGGCGTGGACTAGTCGAGCGCCCGGTGGACGTACGCGTCGAGTTCGACGAACTCCGGGTCGCCACAGACGGGGCAGTCGTCGGGCGGGTGGAAGTGGCGTTGGCCGTCCTCGCTCGTGACCGACCCGGCGTACGTCACCTGACAGTTCAGACAGACGTACTGTTCGACTTGCTCTGGTGCGTGAGCCATGCGCATAAGTCATCCTCCATTGACAATAGTCCTTCCGCAGCGGCGACGGCCAGGCAACTCGACCCCTCGGTCGGCCGCCGGGAGCGTCCGCCAGACGTCGTCCGAGACGGGCGGGTCGTCCAAGACGAGAACACGCCGAGGTCGAGACGCGGCAGGTGCCGCGGACGCGCCGGGGCTCAGAACGGCAGGTCGGCCTCGACCTCGACGTGCAAGAGGTCGAGGTACGCCGACCCGTGCGTGGAGTCCTCGCGGAAGTCCGCCCGCGGGACGGCGTTCACGGTCGCCGTATCGTCCTCCTCGATGGAGACGCCCTTCCACCGGCGGCCGCCCAGAATACCGGTGAGGCCGTCGAACCCGTCGCCGCTCACCGAGACCCGCCGAATCTCGGCGAAGAGGCTCTCACGCTCTTCGAGGTAGACGGGGTCGCCACACGTCGGACAGTGGCCGATGTCCCGCCGGCGGCGACCCGGTTGGTGGAGTCGCGTGACGTGCCCGGACGTGCAGACGAACGCCGCCTCCATCAGATCGGAGATGCGCTCGGGGGCGGCGTCGAACGTCACCTCTAGCTGGACGAGTTCGTTCAGGTGCGCCATGAGGTTCGAGTCGAACGGCTTGAACCCGCCGGGGAGGTCGTCGACGTGGAGGATGAGCACGTCGAACGACCGCTCCCAGACGTCGTCGAGGTCGAGGCCGCGGACGTGCGAGGCGAACGTCTCGACGCCCATCCCGAGCGTCCGGTCGGGTCGCGTCCGGAGTTCGCGCTCGCTCGCGCCGGCGTCGAGCAGGTCCGGATACGAGACCACGAGACCGCGCTTTACCGGGTAGTCGGTCGCGACGGCCCGCACGCGCCGCGCCTGTCGCTCGTCCGCGTCGTAGGCGTCCCAGTAGCGCTCCCAGGCCGCACGCAGGTCGGCTTCGGACTGCATAGGGGAGCTACGTCACGTGTTAGCAAAACACTCACCTAGAGAGAAGACGATTGTCACGAAGGGGAGAACGACGGGACGAGCGCGACGGCGACGGTCGGAGGTCCCGGGTGGAGGCAGGCGGAGGCTCCCGACGAACGAGGGACGACCCCCACGACGGGTCGAAATAGCCCCATCACGGTCGCCAGAGACAACCGCACCGCGACCACTGCGTTCCGAAGTTCGCGCTCGTCCGCGTCGCGCACGCACGCCTTGACCCGTTGCAGTCGTGCGGTTTTCTTCCACGAAACCTTTACCCACTCGCTGCGCATAGCGGAGGTCAATGACCAGCGGCCCGGAGTTGATCGTCACTGAAAAGGACAACGCCGCGCGACGGATCGCGGACATCCTGAGCGGCGGCACCGCCGAGACCGAACGGATGAACGGCGTGAACGTCTACACCTGGGGAGGCAAGCGCGTCGTCGGTCTGTCGGGCCACGTCGTCGGCGTCGACTTCCCGGCGGAGTACTCGGACTGGCGCGACGTCGAACCCGTCGAACTCATCGACGCGAGCGTCGAGAAGCGGCCCACGCAGGAGAACATCGTCCGCGCGCTCAGACGACTCGCACGGAAGGCGGGGAGTGTCGTGATCGCGACCGACTACGACCGCGAGGGCGAACTCATCGGCAAGGAGGCGTACGAACTCGTCCGCGAGGTGAACGAGGACGTTCCCGTGAGCCGGGTCCGCTTCTCCTCCATCACCGACCGGGAGGTGACGGAGGCGTTCGCGAACCCCGACAGCCTCGACTTCGACCTCGCCGCCGCGGGCGAGGCGAGACAGATCGTCGACCTCATGTGGGGGGCGGCGCTGACGCGCTTCCTCTCGCTGTCGGCGCGTCAACTGGGCGAGGACTTCATCTCCGTCGGCCGGGTGCAGGGTCCGACGCTGAAGCTCATCGTCGACCGCGAGCGCGAAATCGACGCGTTCGACCCCGAGGACTACTGGGAACTGTACGCCGACCTCACGACCGCGGGCGGAGCGGACGAGGCAGAAGAGAAGTTCGAGGCGCAGTACTTCTACATCGACGACGACGGCACCGAAGCCGAGCGGGTCTGGGACCAGACCCAGGCGGAGACGGCGCACATGGCGCTCGCGTCCGCACAGTCGGCCACCGTCACGGACGTCAGGCGACGGACCCGGACGGACACGCCCCCGGCGCCGTTCAACACCACGCAGTTCATTCGCGCCGCGGGGAGCATCGGCTACTCCGCTCAGCGCGCGATGAGCATCGCCGAGGACCTCTACACCGCCGGGTACATCACCTACCCGCGGACGGACAACACGGTCTACCCCGAGGACCTCGACCCGCGCGAGTTGCTGGAGGCCTTCTCCGGTTCGACGTTCGCCGACGACGCGGAGTCGCTGCTCGACCAAGAGGAGATCGAACCGACCGCAGGCGACGAGGAGACGACGGACCACCCGCCCATCCACCCCACCGGCGAACTCCCCTCGCCGTCGGCGCTCTCCGACGACGAGTGGGAGGTGTACGAACTCGTCGTGCGGCGCTTCTTCGCGACGGTGGCGCCGCCGGCGACCTGGGAACACCTCCGGGTCGTCGCCGAGGTCGGCGGCGAGTCGCTGAAGGCCAACGGGAAGCGACTCCTCGAACCGGGCTACCACGCCGTCTACCCGTACTACAACTCCTCGGAGAACATCGTCCCGGACGTCGAAGAGGGGGAGGAACTGGCGGTGTCGAACCTCAGGCTGGAGGAGAAACAGACCCAGCCGCCGAGGAGATACGGCCAGTCGCGGCTCATCGAGACGATGGAGCAGATGGGTATCGGGACCAAGGCGACCCGTCACGACGTCATCCAAAAGCTGTACGACCGCGGCTACATCGAGAGCGACCCGCCGCGACCCACGCGGCTGGCACGGGCTGTCGTCGAGGCGAGCGAGGAGTTCGCCGACCTCATCGTGTCGGAGGAGATGACCGCCCAACTCGAACAGGACATGGCCGCCATCGCCGAGGGGAAGGCGACGCTCGACGACGTGACCGAGGAGTCCCGCGAGTACCTCAGACACGTCTTCGAGGGACTGATGGAGAACCGCGAGGCGCTGGGCGACCACCTCCAGAAGTCGATGAAGGCCGACAAGACGCTCGGTCCCTGCCCCGAGTGCGGCGACGACCTCCTGGTCCGAAAATCGCGACACGGCTCGTACTTCGTCGGCTGCAACGGCTACCCCGACTGCACGTACACCCTCCCGCTTCCCTCGACGGGGCGACCGCTCATCTTAGAGGAGACGTGCGAGGAACACGGCCTCCGCGAGGTGAAGATGCTCGCCGGGCGGAAGACGTTCGTCCACGGCTGTCCGCAGTGCAAGGCCGACGCCGCCGAGGAGGAGGAGGACCTCGTCATCGGGGCGTGTCCCGAGTGTGGGGAGAGCGCGGCGTCGGAGACGCCGCGGGACGGAGACGGAGACGGTGAAACCGTCGACGGAGAACACGGAGGCGAACTGGCCATCAAGCGCCTCCGCAACGGTTCGCGGCTCGTCGGCTGTACGCGGTACCCCGACTGCGAGTACTCGCTGCCGCTACCCCGGAGAGGCGACGTCGAGGTGACCGACGACCGCTGTGAGGAACACGACCTCCCCGAACTCCACATCGTCTACCCCGACTCCGACCGGGAACCGTGGGAACTCGGCTGTCCCATCTGCAACTACCGGGAGTACCAGGCGCGGCAGAACGGCTCCGAACTGGAGACCATCGAGGGAATCGGCGAGAAGACGGCCGAGAAGTTGAAGATGGCCGAGATAACCGACGTGGAGTCGCTGAAGAACGCCGACCCCGACGAGATAGCGGCGAGAGTCGACGGCGTCGGCGCCGAGAGAGTCCGGCAGTGGCAGGCGAAGGCGGACTGACGCATCGCTCGCTCGGGCCGACTCACGCAATCCGCGCTCTTTTTAGTCGTCCCCCATCGACAGGGCATCAATGACCGGGCCGTGGGAATCGTGGGACCACATCCTGAAGGTGGACCCCGACAAGGACCTCGTCGGCGACGAGACGTTCGCGGACGTCTGCCAGACGGGGACGGACGCCATCGAAATCGGCGGAACGACCGGGATGACCAAACACAACATGAGCGCGGTGATCGACGCCTGCGCCGAGTACGGCGTCCCGCTCTACCAGGAACCGTCGAACCCGGGCGTCGTCATCGACTCCGACGCGCTCGACGGCTACCTCATCCCGACCGTCTTCAACGCGGGCGACGTCTTCTGGGTGACGGGCGCGCACAAGGAGTGGGTCCGCATCGCGGACGGCCTCGACTGGAAACGGACCCACACCGAGGCGTACATCGTCCTCAACCCCGAGTCGGCGGTCGCGGAGTACACCAACGCCGACTGCGACCAGTCCGCGGAGGACGTCGCCTCCTACGCGCGGGTGGCGGAGCGGATGTTCGGCCAGGAGATCGTCTACATCGAGTACTCGGGGACGTTCGGCGACACCGAGAAGGTCGCCGCCGCGCGGGACGCGCTCGACGACGCCACGCTGTTTTACGGCGGCGGTATCCACGACTACGACTCGGCGTACGAGATGGGAAAGAACGCCGACACCATCGTCGTCGGCGACCTGCTCCACGACGAGGGCTGCGACGCCGTGCGCGAGACCGTCGAGGGCGTGAAGGACGCACACGCGGACTGACCGCCCTGTTACCGTTCTGTTCCATTTTCAGGTGTAAAATACCGAAGTGGTAAAATATAGGCAATATTTATCTCTCCTCGCGCTAAGAGAGGGGTATGAGTCGACGTGCCGCACCGTCCACGCCCGGACCGACCGCCCAGCCACCGCTCCCCGTCGATGTCACCCACTCGGTCCACACGCCGACGGAGGCGGAAACCGTCTCCATCTGTCGAACCGCCGTCGGCGACGCGCTGCGGAGCGTCATCCACTTCACGCGCGACGACTCGGAACTGCTGTACCTTCGAAAGGACCTCTACGGCGACGACCGCCGCCGCGCGCTGGAGGTAAAAGCGAGCCTCGTCGAGCGCGAGCGCGTCGGCTTCTCCTCGGACGAACGGTACGAGCCCCACGCCGCGGGGGCCGGAAGCGACCCGGCGCTCGGCGACTACGAGTTCACCGTCCGCGTCTTCACCGACGGCTTCGTCTGTCGGGTCATCGTCGGCGACCACGGACTCCTCCTCACGGCGGAGGACCTCGACGTCGACCGGGTCGAGGAGGTCGCCGTCGCCCTCCGTGGACTGCTCGCGACGGCGTACGGGTGAGTCGGCGACGACCGGACGTGGGCGGTGTCGCGCTCGGGTGACGTGAGCGAGGCCGTCGCGGCAGCGACGGAAGGCGACGTCCGGAGGAGGGTTCGTCGTCTCCATCGGGGAGAGGCGGAGCGCTCCGAAGGCCCAGCGCACGGAAGCGATACGGAACGGAATGACGGCGTTTAAGACCGGGCCACCGGAATCAGGGAACATGCAGGACCGAACCTACACGGCCGACGCCGAACCCGGCGACACGGTCACGGTCGCCGGCTGGGTCCACGAGATCAGGGACCTCGGTGGAATCGCGTTCCTCATCCTTCGAGACACCACTGGGAAGATTCAGGTCAAGTTCGAGAAGGAGGAGATGGACGACGACCTCGTCGAGACGGGGCTGGGCGTCCACCGCGAGAGCGTCATCGTCGTCACCGGCGACGTCGAGGAGGAACCGCGCGCGCCGACGGGCGTCGAAGTCACCCCCGCCTCCGTGGAGGTGCTCGCCGAGGCCGACCCGCAGCTACCGCTCGACCCCTCCGGGAAGGTCGACGCCGAACTCTCTACCAGACTCGACAACCGGACGCTCGACCTCCGAAAGGAGGAAGTGAAGGCCATCTTCGAGATCCGCGCCGAAATCCTTCGCTCCGTGCGCGAGGCGTTCCGCTCGCTTGGCTGCACCGAGATCAACACCCCGAAAATCGTCGCCACCGGTACCGAAGGCGGGACCGAACTCTTCCCCATCACGTACTTCGGCCGCGAGGCGTTCATGAACCAGTCGCCGCAGTTGTTCAAGCAGCTGATGGTCGGCTCCGGGCTGGAGCGGGTGTTCGAGATCGGACCCATCTTCCGCGCCGAGGAGCACAACACGCCCCGACATCTCAACGAGGCGACCTCCATCGACTTCGAGTCGGCGTTCGCCGACCACACCGAGGCGATGGACGCCTGTGAGGAAGTGGTGAGAGCCGCCTACGAGGGCGTCGCCGAGAACTGCCAGAAGGAGTTAGAGGCGCTCGACCTCACCGACGAGTTCGAGGTCCCTCCCGAAGAGTTCCCTCGGCTCACCTACGAGGAAGCCATCGAGCGCATCAACGCGACGGGCGAACTCGACGAGCAGTTGGTGTGGGGCGACGACCTGCCGACCGAGGGCGAGAAGGCACTGGGAGAAGACGTCGGTTCTCACTACTTCATCACCGACTGGCCCGCCGAGATCAAGCCGTTCTACATCAAGGACCACGACGACGACGAGCAGCTGTCGACGGGGTTCGACATGATGCACCCGCGGATGGAACTCGTCTCGGGCGGCCAGCGTGAACACCGCTACGACCACCTGGTGGAAGGCTTCGAACAGCAGGGTCTGGACCCCGAGGCGTTCGAGTACTACACGAAGATGTTCAAGTACGGCATGCCCCCGCACGCCGGCTGGGGTCTCGGCTGTGAGCGCCTCGTCATGACGATGCTCGGCCTGCCGAACATCCGCGAGGGCGTGTTGTTCCCACGTGATAGACAGCGGTTGAGCCCGTAGGCGAAACCGCGGTCAGAACGTGGGAGCCCGTGGAATCTCCGATTCCACGCTGTTTCCGCGAGACCGGCAGCGACTGTCGCCGTAAGGCGACGTCGCTGACCGACGAGCGGAGCGAGTCTCGTCGAACCGCCAACGAACGCACCCGTCCGGCGATGTCGTTACCCGGCGAGTGCCAGCCACGGAGCCTTTACCCATCGAGTCTAACCCCCCGACACAATGAGCGAACAGGAGCGAGAGCTCTCGACGCACGTCCTCGAAGAGGCAGGCCAGCGCGGTGAGACACTCCTGATAGACGACCTCATCGAACTCGTCGCCCGCTACGACGACGACGGTCGGGACGGCGTCCGCGTCGACCGCCTCGTCGCGTACGCGGAGCGGCTCGCCGAGGGAGGGCACCCGGTCGACCCCGACAGCATCCGGCCGGCCGTCGACGACCGCCTCGTCGACGACACCACGTGGGTCGGAGAGGACGCGCTGTACGCGACGGGCGAGGGGAGGGTGAGCCTCTTCCCACAGTCGTGGTACGACGAACTCGCCGGCGAGCGCGACGTCCGGCGGTACGTCGAGGTGCTGACGACGGCCATCGCCGACAGCGACGCGGGGCTCCAGCGCGGGGGGGCCGGGGAACAGAAGGCGGGCGACGGCGTCCCGCAGAGCTTCCTCATCGACGTCGCAGCCGTCGTCGGCGGCCTCGACCGGGAGGCGGTGAGAGGCGAGGTCGAACAACTCCGAGTGGAGGGCGTCCTCGCCGAGGACGCCGACCAGCATCCCGACGGAAACGTGAGACTGGCCGAGGACGCTCGCTGACGCGGCACGGACGCTTGGTCACTCGCGTGGGGAGAGGCACTGTTCGAACGCGTCGCTCGGATAGGGTCGAAGACAGCGGTGCGGAAAAACGCGGGTAGGGGTGTCGGTGGTTGATACCGAGTCGCCGTCCCATCCTCGTGGTGTGGCGGCGACTGACCGGACGCAAGACGAGTATCTTAACGTATCGGCCCGGGCATCAGTTCCGAGAGTCAGCGGTGCGCCGGATGGCGGGGGGTGAGGACGGGGCGCACGGCGAGGCGGAAATCTGAAGCGTTATACGGCACTCGTGGGGTAAGAGACAGTAGATGACCGACCAGTCGACGGCGACCGCGTTCGTGCCGGGCCACGTCACCGGGTTCTTCAGCGCCCACCGAACGGGCAACCCGGCGACGACTGGGTCGCGTGGCGGCGGTCTGACGCTCTCGGACGGCGTCCGCGTGCGGGTCGTCCCGTCGGAGACGACGCACGTCGCTCTCGGCGGGGAACGCGTCGAGATGGAACCGGTCGAGCACGTCCTCGACGCGTTCGACGCGACGGCGCGCGTCACTATCGAGAGCGAACTCCCCGTCGGGTCGGGCTTCGGCGTCTCCGGCGCGGCCGCGCTCGGAGCCGCCTACGCGAGCAACACGGTGTTCGACGGCGAGCGATCGGAGAACGACCTCGTCGAACTGGCGCACGTCGCCGAGGTGGTCGCCGGCACGGGTCTCGGCGACGTCGTCGCCCAGGCGCACGGTGGCGTCCCCATCCGGGTCGAACCGGGCGCGCCGGGTCACGGCGTGCTGGACGGCGTCCCGACGAGTTCGCGCGTCGAGTACGTCACCTTCGGGGAACTGTCGACCGCCGAGGTCATCGAGGGCGACACGACCCGGCTCAGCCGGGCGGGCGAGCGCGCGCTCGGTGAACTCCGCGAGCGACCGACCCTCCGACACCTGCTCCGACTCTCTCGGCGGTTCGCCCGCGAGGCGGGACTGCTCGTCCCCGAGGTCGAGACGGCGATCGACGCTGTCAGTGATGCCGGCGGGGAGGCGGCGATGGCGATGCTCGGCCGGTCGGTGTTCGCCCTCGACACCGGGCTGTCGGACGCGGGATACGACCCACAGGTGTGTGAGACGTACCCCTCGGGGGCGCATCTCGAACGCTGAACGAGGCGGCGGCGCGGCGGCAGAGGACGGGCGGAACGAAGACGGCCGATTTTTACCCTCGCGGCGACCTCACACCACCATGAGCGACGCGGAGCTATCGGAGTTACCGGAGTCACACCCCCGGTATCTGTCGCTGCGGACGCGACACCGTATCGAGGAGGGCGTCGAGAAGGGCATCACCTCGAAGCAGGGCCTCATCGCCGAGGGACGCGGCGAGGCGTTCGACTATCTGCTCGGCGAGCGGACGCTCCCGACCGCCGACGACGCCGCGCGGGCGGCCGCCGCGCACCTCCTCCTCGCGCGCCATCCGGTCATTTCGGTGAACGGGAACGTCGCCGCGCTCGTTCCCGAGGACGTGGTCGAACTCGCGGCGGTCGTCGACGCCGACGTCGAGGTGAACCTGTTCAACCGCACCGACGAGCGAATGCAAGCCATCGTCGACCATCTGCGGGAACACGGCGCGGGAGAGGTGAAAGGCCTGAACGGCGACGCCCGGATTCCCGGACTGGACCACAAGCGCGCGGTCGTCGACGCCGACGGCATCGGCGACGCCGACGTCGTCCTCGTCCCGCTCGAAGACGGTGACCGCGCCGAGGCACTCGCCGCGGTCGGCAAGACCGAAATCGTCGTCGACCTCAACCCCCTCTCACGGTCGGCGCAGACGGCCACCGTTCCCATCGTCGACAACATCGTCCGCGCCCTGCCGAACATCACGACGCACGCGCGGGACCTCGCGGGGCGGCCGCGGGAGGAACTGGAAGCCGTCGTCGAGACGTTCGACACCGCGGGGGCACTCGCGGAGGCCGAGTCCGCGATTCGTGGCGGGAGGCTCGAATCGGATGCCGAGTCCGATCCGCGGACGAACGGCGAGCGGAAGTAGCGGGACCCGAGCGGGGGTGAGAAGCCGAGCGAGGCAGGGGAGCGTCGAGCGTTCGGAAGCGCGTCAGGTGACGCCGCTGACCAGCGTCGCGAGGTACTGAGAGGCGTCGCGCCGTCTCCGCACCTCGATTCGTGTGACCCACTTCACCCACTGGAAGCCCCGTCGGTCCGGTGCGACGAGTCTGAGCGGGAAGCCGTGACCGTGTGAGAGTCGGTCCCCGCCCACGTGCGTCGCGAGGAGGAAGCCGCGGGCCTCGTCGAGGGGGAAACTCCAGCGGTAGCCCGTCACCGAGTGGACGGTCACCCACCGAGCACTCGCGTCGACGCCGGCCTCGTCGAGCAGCGTACCGAGGGCGGCGCCGCGCCAGTCCTCGACGGTGTACCACCCGCTCGTGCAGTCGAGGAGCGCTCGCCGTTCGTCCGCCGTGTCGAGCGTCTCGTCCGACAGGTCAAGCGGCGTCTCGACGAGGCCGTCGACTCGGAGTCGCCACTCGTCGATGTCGACGGGGGCGGGGTCGTCCGCGACCCACGAGGTGACCGGGAATCCCTCGCCTTCGACCGGTTTCGAGCCCGTGAACCGCCGTGTTTCCCCACCCCCGACGACGCGGTTCGTCAGTTCCTGGCCGCGGACCACGAGCGCCCCACCGAGGAGGAGTGCGCCGTACTGCAACGCGGTGCGTCGGCCCTCGAAGTCGACGCGACGGACGGGACGGTAGCGGGCGCGAAGGTGGAGCACGACGAGCGGAACCAGGAGGAGACCGAGGCCGATGTGGACGTTGAGGAGCGTCCAGAACGCGAGGTCGACGTCGACGCCGAACACCCACGCCGCCCCCGTCGAGAGCGCCGCGAGCGCGACGACGGCGGTGAGAATCGAGAGCGGAGTCGCGCGGTCCCACCGGTCGCGTCGGAGCCGCGGCCGTACCCTTCGAAGCTTGAAGAACAGCAGGACGAGGAGCGTGAGGCCGACGACGCGGTGAACCCAGAAGAGCGGCCACTGCGCGGTCGCGCCGGCACCGAGCGAGACCACTCCCGTCAGCGTCTCGACGAGGACGCACGCGAGGATGGACCAGTCGACGAGGCGCGGTCGGGGTTCGAGCGCGGCGAGCGACGGCCCGGCCATACGGGTGGAAAGGGGTCGACGGGGATGAACGCGTCGGCCTCGCGGGCGCGTCAGCGACGGTCGACCGCAGTCGGGGCGCGAACGACTGTGCGCCGGTGTGTGACACGAACGCCTGCGCGCCAGTGTTGGCACGAACGCCCAAGTGGGACGCTCCCGTCGAGGGGGACGATGCCAGCCGCACTCGTCACCGGTTCCTCCCGGGGTATCGGCCGCGCTATCGCCCTTCGCTTCGCCCGCGACGGCTACGACGTCGCCGTGAACTTCCACACGAACGCTGACGCCGCGGCCGACGTCGCCGAGAGCATCAGGGACGCGGGGCGGGAAGCGACCGTCGTCGGCGCCGACGTGAGCGACCCCGACGCGGCGGCACGACTCGTCACGGCCACGGAGGAGGCGTTCGGCGGTCTCGACCACGTCGTCAACAACGCCGGCATCGACCAGCACGTCTACACCGAGGACCTGTCGCCGGCGGACTTCGACCACGTGATGGACGTGAACGTCAACGGCGCGTTCAACGTGACGAAGGCGGCGCTGTCACGTCTCGAAGACTCGGACGACGACCCCTCCGTCACGAACGTCTCCTCCATCCTGGCGTACACCGGCGCGCCGGTCGAGTGTCACTACGCCTCGTCGAAGGGTGCGCTGGTGTCGCTGACGAAGAGCCACGCGGGGGACTTCGCGCCGAACGTCCGCGTGAACGCCGTCGCACCCGGTCACGTCGAGACGGACATGACCGCGGACCGCAGCGCCGCCGAAAAGCGCGAGGAGCGCGCGGAGATTCCGCTCGGGCGATTCGGGCGTCCCGCGGAGATCGCCGACGCGGTCGCGTACCTGCGCGACGCGACGTTCGTGACGGGAGAGACGCTGAACGTCAACGGCGGCGAACTGATGCGCTGAAGTCGGCGTCGAGCCGGATTCAGGCGTCGTCGAGCGCCCGTTCGATGCGGTCGAACCCCTCGTGGAGTCGGTCGAGGCTGTTGGCGAAGCTCAGTCGGAGGCGGCCCTCGCCGGCGTCGCCGAACCCGCCGCCGGGCGCGAGAACGACGCCGTGTTCGGTGAGGAGGTGCTTCGCGACTTCGAGGCTCGTTCCGGGGAGGTCGACGTCGAGGAAGGCGTAGAAGGCTCCTTCGGGGTGGGGACAGTCGAGGCCGTCTATCTCCTCGACCCGGGATATCACGGCGTTCCGACGCTCGGCGAAGGCGTCGTACATCTCCTGAAACGGCTCCTGTGGGCCGGTGAGGGCGGCGAGGGCGGCGTGCTGGGCGACGCTTGAGGTGCAGGCGGTCGTCGATTCTCTCACCTTGGTCGCCTCGTCGACGACCGAACTCGTCCCCGCCAGCCAACCGACGCGCCACCCGGTCATCGCGTGGCTCTTCGAGCAGGAGCCAATCGTAAGAACGTGGCTCGCGTCGTCGACCAGGGCGGCGATGCCCCGCGAATCACCGTCGTAGGTGAGCGAGAGGTACACCTCGTCGGCGACGACGTAGGCGTCGTGGTCGGCGGCGGCCTCGACGACGGCCCGGACCGCATCGGGAGAGGCGACCCGGCCGGTCGGGTTCGAGGGACGGCAGAGCATCACGGCTGCCGTCTCGGGCCCCATGGCTTCGATCACCCGGGACGCGTCGAGGTCGAATCCGGTCTCGACCGGCATCGGAACTTCCCGGGGAACGCCGTCGGCGAGGCGGGCCTGCATCCAGTAGTTCGGCCACCCCGGCGAGGGGACGACGAGTTCCTCGCCGGGTCCCACGGTCGAGAGGACGGCGAGGTGGAGCGCCTCCATCCCGCCGGTGGTGACGAGGACGTCCTCGGGGGCCGTCTCGACGGCGAAGTCGCGGTCGAGCGTCGACGCGATGGCCCGCCGGAGCGCCGGGAGGCCCGCGTTCGAGGTGTAGTGGGTCCGGCCCTCGCGTGCGGCGCGCGTCGCGGCGTCGATGACGTGTTCGGGCGTGTCGAAGTCCGGTTCGCCGACTTCGAGGCGGACGAGGTCCTGCTCGGAGGACTGGGCGAGGTCGAACATCACCCGGATGGAAGAGTGTGAGCAGTCGCGGACTCTCGCGGTCGGGGTGGGCATACCGAGGGGAGGTGGATGGGGGAGTTAAGCGTCCGGGTCGTCGCCACCGAGCGGGCGACCGGACCGTGCGTCGACGCCACACGTTTTTCGGCTCGGCGGCCGGGTTGCCACACATGGTCGAGCCGAACGCGCGCCGAGTGGCGGTCGTCGTCGGCCGGGACGCCGTCGTGTACCCCGGAGTCGCGGCCGGGTCCGCGTCCCTCCTCTCTATCGTTCTGTCGGCCACGTTCGAGACCGTCCTGTTCGCCGTGTTTGCGGTCGCCGCGATTGCGACCGGGTTCGGGGCGATGGGCGGAAGTGCGTCGGACGACGCGCTCCAGGCGGGTGCCGGCAAGTAGCCTCGTCCTCTCAGTCGTCCGCCGTCGCCGCGGTGTCGAGGAGGGAGTCCGGCGGACCGCCCGCCAGCCGGTCGCGGTTGTGCGGTTCGGCGAAGTCGATGTCGGGTCCGGTCGGGACGAGCCGAGCGGGGTTGATGTCGCCGTGGCTCTGATAGTAGTGGTCGACGATGTGCTGGAGGTTCACCGTCTGTGCTACCCCCGGAAGCTGGTACAGTTCCTTCGTGTAGTTCCAGAGGTTCGGATACTCGTGAATCGCCCGCCGGTTGCACTTGAAGTGGGTGTGGTAGACGTGGTCGAACCGGACCAGGGTGACGAACATGGCGATGTCGGCCTCGGTGAGGACGTCGCCGGCGAGATACCGGTTCTCTTCGAGGCGCTCCTCGTAGCGGTCGAGGGCGTCGAACAGGTCGCTCACGGCCTCGTCGTACGCCTCCTGACTCCCCGCGAAGCCCGCGCGGTAGACGCCGTTGTTGATGGGCTCGTAGATGTCGTCGAGGAGTTCTTCCACCTCGTCCCTCCGGCCCTCGGGCCAGAGGTCGACGTCGCGCTCTGCCAGCGAGTCGAAGGCGACGTTCAGCATCCGCATGATCTCGCGGGACTCGTTGTTCACGATGGTCTCCGCCTCTTTGTCCCACAACACGGGGACCGTCACCCGTCCCGTGAAGTCGGCGTCGGCGCGGGTGTAGATGTCCCGCAGATAGGGCTCGTCGTACAGCGGGTCGGGGTACTCCTCGGAGAACTCCCAGCCGTCGTCGATGCGAACCGGTTCCACGAGCGAGAGCGAGACGACGTCTTCGAGTCCCTTCAGCGCCCGCGTCATCGCCGCGCGGTGTGCCCACGGGCAGGCCCGGCAGATGTACAGGTGGTACCGGCCGGCCTCGGCGGGGAACTCGGCGTCCGGGTCGGGAGCGGCACCGTCGCGGACGTCCTCGCCGCCGACCCATCGACGGAACGAGGTCTCCTGACGGTCGAACTCGCCGTCGTCGTTCGTCGACTCGTAGGCGTTCGTCCGCCACTCGCCGTCGACGAGCATGTTCATCGAATCACCGCAGGGCGTGCCTGCATGAGTGAGAGAAGGGGCTCGTCGCCGAAAAGCGTTGCTCGGTACTGCGCCGGTCGGTGAGAGCGAACGGACACCCCTCTCTCACCGCACCCACTACTCGAAGATACTACGCGGTAGTATCACACACGCCGTCGGTTAATATTCAGTCATATACCTCAGGGATATATTAAGTATACGAACAATTATGAGGATACCAGCGCTGTATTCCGATGCATGGTATCAATAGACATCGAGACGGAGGACGGACAGCGAGAAATCCTCCGTCGAATGTTGACCATCAGGGCGTTCGATACGAAGGCTGGCGAGTTGTTCGCCGACGGGGAGTTGCCCGGCTTCGTCCACCTCTACATCGGCGAGGAGGCCGTGGGAGTCGGGGCCATCTCGGCGCTGGAAGAACAGGACTACATCACCAGCACCCACCGGGGCCACGGCCACTGCATCTCGAAGGGGCTCGACACCTATCAGATGATGGCCGAACTCTACGGGAAGCGGGACGGCTACTGCAACGGCAAGGGTGGCTCGATGCACATCGCCGACGTTGACGCGGGGATGCTGGGGGCGAACGGCATCGTCGGCGCCGGGCCGCCGCTGGCGACGGGCGCGGCGCTGACCGCCGACTACAAAGGCGAGGACAAGGTCGCACTGGCGTTCTTCGGCGACGGCGCCGTCGCGCAGGGACAGGTCCACGAGGGCATCAACCTCGCCGCGACCTGGGACCTCCCGGCCATCTTCGTCGTCGAGAACAACCACTTCGGCGAGGCGACGCCGATGGAGCAACAGCACAACGTCGAACACCTCTCCGCGACGGCCGAGGCGTACGACATCCCCGGTTTTACTGTCGATGGAATGGACGTCACCGCCGTCTACGAGGCCGTCAAGGAGGCGCGCGAACGCGCGTCTTCGGGTGAAGGACCGACGTTCATCGAGGCCGATACGTATCGGTACGAGGGTCACTTCGAGGGCGACCACCAGCCCTACCGCACGGAGGAGGACATCGAACTCTGGAAGGACCGCGACGCCATCGAGACGTTCAAGAACCGACTGGTCGAGGCGGGTGCCATCACCCAGGAGGAGTTCGAGGAGATGCGCGACGAGATCGAAGCGGAGATCGACGACGCCGCCGAACGCGCGAAGGAGGCGGACTACCCCGACCCGTCGGAGGCGTACGAGGACATGTTCAACGCGACAGTACCCGAGATCAACGACTTCGCGGCGCGGATGCGCGCCGACGGAGGTGAGAGATAATGAGCACTGACACCGCGAGCGGAGGTGGGTTCTCCGACACGGAGACGATGACCGTCCGCGAGGCCATCCGGCAGGCGCTTCGCGAGGAGTTAGAACGCGACGAGGACGTGTTCGTCATGGGCGAGGACGTCGGCCGTTTCGGCGGCGTCCTCGGGGTAACGGGCGACCTCGTCGAGCAGTTCGGCGAGGAGCGGGTCCGGGACACCCCCATCAGCGAGGCCGGGTTCACGGGCGCGTCCGTCGGCGCGGCCGCGACCGGCACCCGCCCCGTGGTGGAGATCATGTTCTCGGACTTCATCGGCGTCTGCTCCGAGCAGATCCTCAACCAGATGGCGAAGAACCGCTACATGTTCGGCGGGAAGACCGAGATGCCCGTCACCATCCGAACGACCGAGGGTGGCGGGATGGGCGCCGCCAGCCAGCACTCGGGCACCATCCACACCTGGTTCGCGCACCTCCCGGGCATCATGGCCGTCGCCCCCGGCACGGCGCACGCAGCGAAGGGCCTGACCAAGGCCGCCATCCGCTCGAACGACCCGGTCATCGTCTTCGAGAACAAGCAGATCTACGAGCAGGAGGGCGAGGTGCCCGTGAGCGAGGACTACACCATCCCGCTCGGCACGGCGAGCGTCGAGCGCGAGGGCGACGACGTCACCGTCGTCGCCACACAGCGGATGGTCGGCGAGTCGCTCGGACTCGCCGACGAGTTGGAAGGGGAGACGAGCGTCGAGGTCATCGACCTCCAGTCGCTGTACCCGATGGACACCGACACGCTGCTGAAGAGCGTCGAGAAGACGGGACGCCTCGTCGTCGCCGACGAGAGCCCCCTCTCGTACGGGACCCACGCTGAGGTCGTGGCCAGAGTCCAAGAGGAGGGCTTCTTCAGCCTCGACGCGCCCATCCAGCGCGTCGGCGTCGCTGACACCCACATCCCGTTCAGCCCGGTGCTCGAAGAGGAGATCCTCCCGCACGCCGAGGACGTCCGCGCGGCCATCGACCGCGTGGTCTGAGTGGGCGCGACCGTCGGTCTGGTCGTCAACCCTGCCGCGGGACGGGACATCCGCCGCCTCACCGGCGGCGCGAGCGTCAGCGACGACTACGAGAAACGCCGGACCGCCGAGTGCGTCCTCTCGGGGCTGACGCTCGTCGACGACGTCGAGGTGCTCGTGATGCCCGACCGCGGAAGCTTAGGTCAGCGACTCGTCGAACGCGCGCCCGACGACCTCGACGTGGGGCTCTTGGAGATGACCGTCGGCGGCGACGGTCAGGACACCAGGCGCGCAGCGGAGATATTCGCCGACGAGGCGGACGTCATCGTCGTCCTCGGGGGCGACGGGACCAACAGGGACGTCGCGCACACCTCGGGTGACGTGCCGCTGGTGAGCGTCTCGACCGGGACGAACAACGTCTTCCCGAACGCCATCGACGGCACCGTCGCGGGCGGTGCCGCCGGCCTGATCGCGACCGGGGGCGTCCCCCGAGCGGAGACGACCTACCGGCACGGGATGGTCGATGCCGTCGCGGAGACGCCGAACGGCGAGCGCCGCATCAAAGGGCTGGCGACCCTCGGCGTCCTCGACCACAAGTTCATCGGCACCCGCGCCATCCTCGACGCCGAGAAGATCATCGGCGGCGTGGTCTCGCGGGCGTTCCCCACCGAGATCGGCCTCTCGGGAATCGCCGGGGACTCACCGTCCACCCGCCGCAAAACCCCGGCGGCGTCGGCTACCGACTCGGCCCGGCCGACGAGTGTGCCGACCGGGTGCGGGCCATCACCGTCCCCGGCGTGGTCGAACGCCTCGGCATCCGCGAGTGGGAGCGGCTGGACGACGACCAAGTCATGACGTTCGAACTCCCCCGCGGCGTCGTCTCCGTCGACGGCGAGCGCGAGTTGGAACTCAGGGAGGCCGTCGTCGACGTCCGCCCCGTCGCGGACGGCCCCCGGGTGGTCGACGTCGACGCGGTGTACGACCACGCCGCACGCAACGGCTTCTTCCGAAGGGGCTGACCCTTCCGGGCCGCTGTCGTCGGAGGACTCGCCGGCGTCGGCCTCTCCGAGTGGGTCAACCGAGGCGGTCCGCTGTACCGTCAGTACTGCGTTCGGTCCCGGGACGAGTCTCGCATCGGGCCGTGCCAGGACACGTCGGCTCGATGGTTCCGACTTCGATTCTATCCGAAACTATCATCATGTTTACGTAGAAGTATATTTTCGACGGCGACGAATCGGAGGCATGGACCCGACAGTTCCAGACCTCGGCATCGATATTCCGGAGATCAGCCAGATCGCGTTCGTCGTCCGAGACATCGAGGACGGGATGGACCGCTTCGGCGGCGTCCTCGGTCTCGGCCCGTGGGAGATTTACCGGTTCGAGCCGCCGACGCTGACCGACACCACGTATCGAGGCGAACCGCACGACTACTCGATGATCCTCGCGCTGACGTTCGTCGGGGAGACGATGATCGAACTCATCGAACCGCTGGAGGGACCGAGCATCTACACCGAGCACCTCGACGAACACGGGGAGGGACTGCACCACGTCGCCTGCTTCGCCTTCGACGACACCGAGGCCGTCGTCAGGGAGTTCGAGGAGGCGGGAATGCCCGTGCTCCAGAGCGGGGTGTTCGGCGAGGTGCCGTACTGGTACTTCGACACCCAAGAGCAGTTGAACGGCGTCGTCTTCGAGACGGCGACGAACCTGGAGGCGATGCAGGAACCGGATCGGACGTACCCCGAGTAGGGCGACCGGTCACCGTCCCCCGGCGGCGATGACGAGCGGCCAGGGGTTCTCGACGTGTTCGACCAGCGAACCGAGGAACCGCGCCGCGTCGGCCCCGTCGACGATACGGTGGTCGAACGAGAGGTCGAACGAGATGCGCTTTCTGACGCCGACCTCGTCCTCCCCGACGGGAACGACTTCGTCCTTGATGGTGTTCACCCCGAGGATGGCGACCTGCGGGGGGTTGATGACGGGGTCGAACGACTCGACGCCCAGCACCCCGAGGTTCGAGACGGTGAACGTCCCGCCCGAGAGGTCCTCCATCGTGTACTCGCCCGAGAGCGACTTCTCCGTCACGGCTCGGCGCTTCTCGGCGAGTTCCGACAGCGAGAGTTCGCCCACGTTTCGCACCACCGGCGCGATGAGTCCCTCCTCGATGTCGATGGCGATGCAGATGTCCTGCGTCCGGTGGAGGCGGTGAACCTCCTCCTCGAACGTGGCGTTGAACGCGGGGTGTTCGTCGAGCGTGGCCGACAGCGCCAAGAGCAGCACGTCGTTGACCGTCACCTTCACGCCGAGCGCGTCGTCCGCGGCGTCGGCGGCCGCGAGCAACTCCTCGGCGTCGGCCCCGCGGTGTTCCGTGACGTGGACGGCCTCGCGGTCGCTCTGGCCCAGTCGGTTGGCGATGGTCCGGCGCATCCCGCTCAGCGGCCGCTCCTCGTCCCGGGTGCCGACGTCGGCTTCGGCCGCCTCCTCACCCTCGGCTGTCGGTTCGACCGTCGACTCGCCGTTTGCGGCCGCGCGGACGTCCCCCTCGGTGATGGCGCCGCTGGGGCCGGAGCCCTCGACGGCCGCGAGGTCCACGCCCAGTTCCCGGGCGAGTCTGCGGACGCGCGGCGGGGCGAAGACGCGACCCTCGGCGGCCGACGCCTCGGCCACCTGTTCCGTCTCCTCCGTCGGGGCCGACTCCGCCGCCGCTTCGACGTCCTCCTCCGACACCGCACCCTGCGGGCCAGTCCCCTCGACGGTCGTGAGGTCCACACCTAACTCCTCGGCGCGTTTCTTCGCTCGCGGCGTCGCCTTCACCGACTCGGCCGCCGCTTCTTCTCCTCCCTCTGCCGCGGCCTCGACGTCCTCCTCGGAGACGGCCCCCTGCGGGCCGGTCCCCTCGACGGTCGTGAGGTCGACGCCCAGTTCTTCGGCGCGTTTCTTCGCCCGCGGCGTCGCCTTCACCGACTCCGCCGACGCCGACGCCGACCCTCCTTCCGAGACCGCGGAGGGTCCGTCGAGACTCGCGGCCTGTGGCGACGCGTCGCCCGAGCCACCGGTCGCGGCCGCGTCGGCCGTTTCACCCGACTCGCTTGCGGCCGCCTCGCCCCCGGCCTCGCCTTCGACCAGTCCCGAGACGTCCTCGTCGGCTCCGCCGACGACGGCGACGTCCCCACCCGGTTCGACGCTGTCGCCGACGCCGAGAAGCAGTCGGTGGACGACGCCGTCCTCGCGGACCTTGATCTCCCCGGTCGTCTTCTCGGACTCGATTTCGGCGACGACCTGCCCCGACTCCACCTCGTCGCCCTCGTCGACGAGCCACTCGACGATGGTTCCCTGGTCCATGTCCATTCCCAGTTTCGGCATCTTGACAACGTAGCCCATGTCACACAGATACACGCAGGAACGGGTGAAAAAACTACAACCCCCGGCGAAACAGGACTGCCGTCTCGAACTCAGGAGTCGGCGACGGTCCCGGCGGTCAGTCGGGCGTAGCCGAGCGCATGCGTCTCGTGTTCGACGTCGACACAGCGGTCGAACAGGGCGCGGTGGGCGGCGACGACCCGCCGGTCGAGGAGCGCCGCCGGCGACGTACTCACCCGAGAACGGGTCCCCGGCGGCGAAGTTCCGCGGACGACGGCCCTGAACAGACCGTTGAGCGGGCGGCCGAGCGGGTGCGTGCTCCGCGCGAGGTCGAGCAGCCCGAGCCGGCCGCCGGGACCGACGACGTCGGCCCAGTGGTCGACGGCGTCAGCCGGGTCCGCGAGCATGCCCGAGACGAACGAGGCGAAGACGGCGTCGGCGTCGCGGACGGGCGGGCGGGTGGCGTCGCCGCGGACGACGCCGACGGGTGCGCCCGGTCCCGTGTCGGGGAGCGTGGAGAGCCGGTCGCGGGCGACGGCGAGCACCCCGGGGGTGAAGTCGACGCCGAGGACCCGTCCCTCGGGGCCGACCTGGCCGGAGAGAAACGGGAGGTTCGCGCCCGTCCCACAGCCCATGTCGACGACGACGCCACCCGCGGGGGGGGCGAGCCGGTCGGCGGCGCGCTCGCGGAGGCTCTGGACGCCCGGCGAGCGGCGGGCGATGGTGTCGTACAGGCGGGCCCACCGCGAGTAGAAGTCCTGCGTGGTGGCGACGCCGCCGTCGGGGCGGTTGTGGGAACGAGAGGTCACAGCAGGTCGCGGACGCAGTCGGCGACCGTCGGCGCGTCCGGGCCGAGGAGGTACGTGATGGGTTCGATGCCGTACCCGCCGGTCTGGTAGAGGACGAACACGTCGGTGAGTTCCGGTGCGTCGGCGAGCACCGACCGGACGCCCTCGACCTCGCTGTCGCCGTCGGGCTCGAACGCCAAGCAGGTGTAGCCGGCGTCGGCGAGTGCGTCGACGAGGTCGGGGTCGTAGCGGATGTTGGCCGCGGCCCGCGCGTCCGTGTGCTCGCGCGCAGCCAGGAGGACCGAAGCGACGTACTCGCTCACACCGAACTCGGGGTCACCCGGCACCGTCGCCTGCCCCTTCACGTCGAAGATGCGCCCCGGAACCGCCGCGACGTCCTCGACGCCCGTCGCCTCCGGGAGGCACTCGACGAGGTTCGAGCCGACGTTCGGGATGAGGGTCGAAAAGCCCGAGGCGTTCGTGAGCGTCCTGACTCCTCTCCGAACGGAGGAGCGGACGCGTTCCGTGGCCCGGACGGCGCTGTCGGGGTCGTGGATGCGGGCGTGGTCGACCGCTGCGAGCGCCGGCATCGCCCCCTCGTGAAGGTCCGCGAGGATGTCACCGCGCTCCAGCCGGCGGACGAGCACCTCGCTCTCGACGAGCGCCTGTACGGGCGTCATGTCGCCGCTGGCGAGCCCTTCGCCGACCCGCTCGACCAGCGCGCGGACGCGGTCGTCCGTCTCGATTCGGTCGTTGCGGGCCACCTCGCCGTGGGCGTACTTCGAGACGGCGCTCTGGCTGATTCCGAGCGCCGAGGCGACCTCGCTCTGGGTGAGCCCTCTGGCACGGAGGTCCTCTGCGAGCATCGAGCGGAACGTCGGGAGGAACTCCTCGACGACGACTTCCTCGATGAACTTCATCGGTCGGCGAACTCCGGGTCCTCGCCGATGCGTGACGCCTGCGGCCCACGCTGGTCCTGATACTTCGAGCCCCGTTCGGTTCCGTACGGACGCGTCGCGGGCGACGTCAACTCGGTGAACGTCAACTGCGAGATGCGCATGTCGGGCGTGAGCGCGACCGGGGCGCTCCCGAGGTTCGAGAGTTCGAGCGTGATCTGTCCCTTGTACCCGGGGTCACAGAGCCCGGCCGTCGCGTGGACGACGATTGCGAGCCGGCCGAGCGACGAGCGCCCCTCGACGTGTGCGACGAGGTCCGGCGGGATTTCGACCCGCTCTTTCGTCGTGCCGAGCACGAAATCGCCCGGGTGGAGGATGAACTCGTCGCCCTCGTCGACGTGGGTCTCTCGGACGTACTTCGACACCTCGTCCTCCCGGTTGGGGTGGATACACGGGATGTTCGTCCGTTGGAACTCGAGGAACTCCGAGCCGAGACGGAGGTCGATGCTCGACGGCTGGACCTGCATATCGACGTCGTCGAGGGGTTCGACGACGAGATCCCCGTCGCGCAACCGCGCGAGGAGGTCCGTGTCGGAGAGAATCATACAGGGTGGCAGTCGGCGACGGATTTAGTTGTTCGTGTCGGCGGCGACCCGCTGCTCCCACGTTGGCCGTCGATCCGGATGGTCGCCGATCCGTTGCGGGAGAGACGCGGAGGGCCGGCGAGAGCGTCGGGCTGCGGGCGGACGGGACGACGGTCCCCGAGTCGAAGTCGGTCGCGGCGGTCCCCGAGGGAGAACTCGTCGTCGTCGCCACGGAGTACGCCGAGTCGACGACGGGTTCCGGCGAGTCGGCGGCGTCCGACGACGAGCGAGCGGGCGACGCGCGGACGCGGATAGCAGGAGACTTACGCCCCGGGGCGGCGAGAGGAGGATATGAAGCAAGCCATCGCCGCGCGGACCGACCTCGGCATGGGGCGCGGGAAGCTCGCCGCACAGGTCGCCCACGCGTCGCTGTCGGCGTACGAGGACGCCTCCCCCTCGACGCGAAAGGCGTGGAAAGGGTCCGGACAGAAGAAGGTCGTCCTCAAGGTGTCGGGCGAGCAGGCGGTGTTCGACGTCGCCTCGGAGGCCGAGCGCCTCGGCATCCCCAACGCGGTCATCCGCGACGCCGGCCACACCCAACTCGACCCGGGAACGGTCACGGCGGTGGCGGTCGGGCCCGCCGAGGACGACGAGGTCGACCGCGTGACCGGCGACCTCTCGCTCTATTGATGCGCGAGGCCCATCCACGCGAGCGGACGGTCGGTATGGAGTGGTACGCGAGCGACGCCGACGGCGTTGGCGGCCGCCTTCGAACCCATCCCGAGGACTTTCGCGTGCGAGAGGTCGAGACAGTCGAGGCCGCCCCCGTCGACGGCGACCCGGGCGACTACGCGCACCTCCTGGTTCGGGCGACGCTCCGCGGCTGGGACACTAACGACTTCGCCGCCCGCCTCTCGGACGCGCTGGGGATGAGCCGCGAGCGCGTCTCGTGGGCCGGGACGAAGGACAAACACGCCGTGACGACCCAGCTGTTCTCCCTGCAGGGCGTCTCGGCCCAGCAAGTCCCCGACGTGAACGACGCGGAGGTCGAGGTCGTGGGTCGTCTCGGCCGGGCCCTCCAGTTCGGCGACCTCGCGGGCAACGACTTCTCCGTCAGGGTGCGCGACCTGGCCTGTGACACCGAAGTCGCCCGTGAGCGGGTGAGCGCGGTCACCGACGCGCTCGCGGAGTTCGGGGGGGACGGCACCGACGGCGAGAGCGAGAGGGCGGTCGGCGTCCCCAACTACTTCGGCCACCAGCGGTTCGGGTCGCGCCGGCCCGTCACGCACACCGTGGGCTTGCACGTCGTCAGGGGCGAGTGGCGCGAGGCGGTGCTCGCGTACTGTGGCAGTCCCGCGGAGACCGAACCCGAGGAGACGCAGGAGGCCCGGGCCGTCGTCGACGGGGAGGCCGCGAGCGACGACCCCGACTGGCAGCGGGCGCTCGACGCGATACCGGGGTACCTGCGGTACGAGCGGTCGATGCTGCACCGGCTGGCGGAAGGGACCGAGGAAGGCGAACGCGAAGCCGACCGCTTCCGACGCGCGCTCGAAGCCGTCCCCTCCAACCTCCAACGGCTGTTCGTCAACGCCGCGCAGTCGTACGCCTTCAACAGAATCGTGAGCGAGCGCCTTCGGCGGGGGGTCCCGCTCGCACGCCCCGTGGAGGGCGACGTGGTCTGTTTCGCCGACCGCTCGCTCGACGAGGCGTTCGGCGTGCCCGACACGAGCCGCGAGCAGCGCGTCACCGAGCGGCGCGTCGGCGTGATGGAGAAACACTGTGCGCGCGGTCGGGCGTTCGTCACCGCACCGCTCGTCGGAACCGAAACCGACCTGGGCGAGGGCGAACCCGGCGAAATCGAACGTGAGGTGCTCGACGACCTGGACCTCGCCCCCGAGGACTTCTCCCTGCCGGGGGCGTTCGACTCGACCGGGACGCGACGGGCGGTGCTCGTTCGGACGCGGCTCGACGCGGAGGTCGACGAGGACGGTGCGACGTTCGACTTCGCGCTCCCGCGGGGGTCGTACGCGACGGTACTCCTGAGAGAGTTCCTGAAGAGCGACCCGCTCGAACTCTGAATTTCAGTCAATCTACCACCCGCCGTCGACGTAGAGCAGTTCCCCGGTCACGTAGTCGGCGGCATCGCTGGCGAGGATCAACACGGTCGCTCCGAAAAGAGTCGCACGCGACGCCTCCCATGGTGGCGTCGACGTTCACGCGAATCGTACACGGGGTGGGCCTCACAACACGTACCCGGGTCGTGGCGGGAGAACGGCGGGAAACGGACGCGTTTTTAGCGTACCGTCACCACCGTCGACCATGAACTGTCGGCGGTGTGAGTCCCCGCTCGAACGCCCGGGCGACTACTGTCTCACCTGCGACACCGCCAACTGCGACACGGTCGTCGTCGACGTGTCGCGGGACAGAGCGACGCTGTCGATGCTCGACGAGGAGGCGGTCGTGGGAGAGTTCACCGTCACCACCGTCCCCGAGGACGAGGACGGGGAACGCGCGGTCGTCGAACTCCGGAACTTCGCCGGCCTCGTCGCCGACGAGGTCCACCGCAAGCGCCCCGACGAGGTGTACGTCTCCGGCGACCACCGCGTCATCCGCGAGATCCGAGCCCAGTTACACCACGACGTCTTTCGGGTGCGAGACGACTCCGACCCCGTCGGGTCCGTGCTCTCTCGGAGGGGCGAACGGGCGCTCGACGTGGTGGAGGCCGCGCCGAAGGAGAAACTCGGGGGGAGTCACACCACGCTCATCGGCGGACGGGAGGGGAGGCGAGCCATCGGGGTCGTCGCCGAACATCCCCACGTGAAGAAGGTCGTCCCCGGGCCCATCGAGGCGGGCGGGATGAGTTCTCGAAAGGGGTTGCGCGCGAAGGTGACGCGCGCGGACGGGAACGGCAACGTCCGACTCCTTCTCAGGGCGGGGTCGAGCGTCCAGGAGAACCGCGTCGTGACGACGGCGATGGACCGCGAGACGGGCGAACGCGTGCGTGAGGACCTCAACGCGGCGCTCCGCGAAGAAGGGTTACAGGAGGAGTAAGCGGACTCAAAGAGTCGGTGAGACGCCCACCTGCCGGTACCACGCCACCGTCTCGGCGATCGCGTCCTTGTGCGAGGTCGGTTCGAGTTCGAACGTCGAATCGAACTTCGCCGACGAGACGACGAACGGTTCCTCGAACTCGTAGCGCATCTCGTCGAGTTCGCGCATCGTCGGCGAGACGACGCCGGCGAGGCGGACGAACCACCCGGGTGCGACGCGCATCCGTGGCTCGACGCCGGCTTCCTCGGCGACCAGTTCGACGAACTCCCGGGTCGTGAGCGTCGCCGCCGAGGGGACGTGCCAGACTTCCCCCCACGCCCGCTCGTCGTCGCCGAGGAGGACCAGCGCGCGGGCGAAGTCACCGACGTAGGTGTAGGTGTGTGGCTGGTCCGGGTCGCCGATGACTTCGGCTCGCCTCCCATCGATGAGGTTCCCGAAGACGCGCTCGCCGACCGTCGACTCGCGGACGCGCGGGCCGTAGAAGTCGGAGGCCCGGGCGAGGGTCGCGCGGACCTCGCCGGCCTCGTGGGCGTCGAGGACGCGTCGGGCCATCTCCGCCCTGACCGTTCCTTTTCTCGTCTCGGCGTCCCACGGGAGGTCCTCGGTGACGGGACCGTCGACCGCGCCGTAGCAGTAGAGGTTGTCCGCACAGACGAGGGCGGCGTCGGCCGCCATCGCGCCCGCGAGGACGCCCTCCCAGATTGGCGGGAACGCCGCGGGCCAGTCGGTGTACGGTGCGTTCGTGCAGTTGTAGACGACGCTCGCGCCCGCACAGGCGCGGCGGGCGGCGTCGTGGTCCGTCACGTCGGCGGCGGCCACCTCGACGTCGGCGTGGACGTCGGCGACGCCGCTGCGGTTCACGACGCGGACGTCGACAGCGTCGCCGTCGCGCGAGCGGAGTTCGTCGACGACGGCGAGACCGAGCGGGCCGGTCCCGACGACGACGTGGAGCGGTCGACTCATACGTCGGAGACGAGCGCGAGGGGCATAATTCTGTGTCGTCGAGCGCGACGACTCGTAGGGTTTATCCCTCCGCTCGGGGTACATCGCGGTACTATGGCCGACAGCAAAGCGAGCAAGGTCGGGAGCGCCGGCCGGTTCGGCGCGCGGTACGGGCGCGTGGCCCGCCGACGTGTCAAGGAGATCGAAGCGGAGATGCGCGACTCGAAGGTCGACGGCGACGACGTCAAGCGCGTCGGGACGGGCATCTGGAAGAACGAACGCACCGGCGAACTCTTCACCGGCGGCGCGTACCGCCCGCAGACGCCCGGTGGCCGGCAGGTCACCCGCTCGATCCGCGCGGCACTCAGCACCGAGAGCGACGAGTAGGACCGATGAGTTACAAGTGTTCCCGCTGCAAGCGCGACGTCGAACTGGACGAGTACGGCGGGGTCCGGTGCCCGTTCTGTGGGCACCGCGTCCTCCTGAAAGAGCGCGCGCCGACGGTCAAGGAAGTCCCCGTCGAGTAGCGGCGGGGAGCGGACGGTGACACCGACCCTCGCACCCGACGACGACTACCCCCACAGTATCGGGTTGTCTTTCGAGTACGACGACGAGCGGGTCGCTCGGGTCGTCGGCGACGCCGTCGCCGTCGAGGTGGGAGAGATCGACGACGACCGCTCGACCGCACGCGTCGCTCGCGACGGGGACCGCCTCGCGGTCGACGTGTTCGCGCGCGACCTCGTCGCCCTCCGCGCGGGCGTCAACACGTGGATTCGCCTCGTCGAGACCGCCGAGGACGTCTGTTCGCTGGCGGCGTGAGCGCCCGGCCGACGGAGAGGTGGACGTATCGAGACGACACGACTACCGGGGGTACGCGAACGTGTGTCTGTCGTCCCCGGTGAGCGTGCGCGGACGGGTCGTCTCGAACACCCGAACGCCGTTGAGCCAGAGTCGGAACTCGGCGAGTTCCCAGGAGGCCTCGAAGTTGCTCTGCTTGTGGACCGTGACGCCGTCTATCTCCGCGAGGCGGATGGGGTCGTCGGTGGTCCGGTCGGTCGAAAAGAACGGGTCGACCGCGAACCGGTCGCGGTCGCCCGGTTCGAAGTCGTTCGAGCCGAAGAAGTCCTCCGTGAGTGCCGTGTTCAGGCGCCACCGTTCGCCCGCGAGTTCGAGGAAGACGGCGCTGTCCGTCCCGTCGTCGCCCGTGACGAGTTCGACCAGGATGCTGTCGACGACGTCGTGTCCGAGGGCCGCCCGGGTTCCCGACTCGGGGCGCAGGTCGTACCGGTCGAGCGCGGCACGGACGCTCTCGCGTCCCCGCGCTCGATTCCGCGGGTCCCCGAGCGCCGACACCGAGTCGCGAACGCTCGCGTCGGCGTGGGCCTCGTAGCGGTCGAGGACCGCCCGCGCGTACGCGTCTGCTCCGTCGGGGTTCGGGTGGAACGACGGCGCGAACGTGCACATCAGGTGTTCGATGAACGCGTCGTCGCCGACCCCGACCATTCCCAGGAAGCCCTCGATGCCATCGAGCAGGTCCTCGAAAGAACCGTCGACGTGTGTCTCACCGCCGTGACAGACGGCGTGTCGCTCGTCACCGACCGTCGCGTGGCCCATCGAGGGAGCGGGCCACAGCCAGGCGCGGTCGGCGTTCGTGCTGTTTTCCGGGCCGAACCCCGGCGACGCGAAGAGGACGCCCGGCCCGTCGAGTTCGCGGTCGGCCTCCGCGACGGCCTTGCGGACGTAGTGGCGCTGCCGGCGGTTGAAGAAGAGCACGTTCTGGACGGCGAACGCCTTCCCGAGTTCGCCGAGCAGTCCGGCCGCGACGCCGACCGGGAGGCCGAACACCAGCGCGAGCGCCAGCGTCAACTCGGCGAGTTTCAGGTCCGACTCGTCGCTCAGAAAGGGGAAGTAGCCCGTCACGACGATGAGTGCCGTCGGGAACTTCCGCCGGGTCCGCTCGACGAGGTACGTCAGGTGGTCGTAACAGTGTCGCCGCGTCGCCGCGTCGATGTCGTGGTGGTCGGCCCAGGGCGTCACCACGGCCGTCGTCCCCACGTCGTTGATACCCCCGTCGAGGAGGACCAGGTCGACGTCGTCGACGCGGTCGTACGCGCGGTCGGTCTCCGTTCTGAGGTCGCGACCCGCGGGCGGGTCGTGGCCGAAGTAGTCGTACGGGAGGCGGTCGAGTTGCTGGAGGATCGTGAGGCCGCCGTACGGCTTCTCGTGGCGTCCAGTGCGCGTTCCGACCGGGCCGATGTCCTGTTCGACGCCGGTCCGAACCGACTCCGCACGGTAGTCCTGACGGAGGCTCGGACGGCCGTGAGCCACGCCGATGACCGCCCCAGAGTGCGCCTTGACGTTCCGTTCGGGGAGTCGCTCGCCACCCGAGAGCGCGCGGTAGACCTGCGCGACGTACTTCCGGTCGTGGCGAAGCCCCTGTCCCCACATCGCCGAGTCCCCGATGGCCACCATCGTCCCGATTTGACCCTCGCTCCCGGCCTCGGTGTCGCTCATCTCACCCCTCCAGGTCGGCGATGCGGCGTTCGAGGTCCGTGATGCGTGCTCGGAGACTCTCGGTCGTGCCGTCGCCCGCGGGGTCGAGGCGGACGTCGCCCGTTTCCCCGTCGAGGACGAGTCGCTTCCGCCCGTCGCCGTCGCGAATCTCGACCGACCCGGCGACCCCGTCGGCACCCAAGAGGAGCGTTCCCTCGCGGCCGTCGAGTCGAATCCGAACGTGTTCGCGGTCGACGGCCTTCGGCGCGCCCGTGTCGAGGTGGATTCGCTCGGTACCGTCGCCGTCACGCATTCGGAGGTCGCCGTCGCGGCCGTCCGTCCCGTGAGAGCCGAGTGTGAGGTTTCCCTCGCGTCCGTCGACGTAGACACGGACGTGTTCGCGGTCGACAGCCTTCGGTGCGCCCGTGTCGAGGTGGACGCGTTCGACCCCCGCTCCGTCCCGCATTCGGAGGTCGCCGTCGCGCTCGTCGCCGCCGAGGACGACGTTTCCCTCCTCGGTGTCGAGGAGGAGGGTTTCGGGGTTGTCGCGTCGACGCCGAAGACGGACGCGCCCGACGACGTCGATCTCGTCGTCGACGAAGACGATGTCGCTCCGTTCGGCGCTCGCGTCGCTCCGCGCGAGGACCGCGTCGGTGAACAGCCGGTACCGTCGCCCGTTCGGGAGGCGGAGTCGCACGTCGTACGGAGCCCCCGGTTCGAGGCGCGCGGGGTCGTCGATCCGCAGGTCGTGTCTGAACATGACCGTGTCGTCGAGGTCCACCAGCGTCGCTCCGCCGTACTCGACTCGAAGCGGAACGGACGGCGCGCCGCCGTCCGCGGCGGTCAACACGAGGGCGTCCCGCCAGATGGCCCGCCCCACTGCGGCGACCTGTCGCTCCACTTCGGGGTCGACAGCGTCGAGGTCGTCCGGGTCGATGGGCGGTCCCGGCGGTCCCCGATGCCCCGGGTCGTCGGGGTCGACCGGTCCGTCCGGACCGACCGGCCCATCGGGTCCGTCGACGCGTGGGCGCGCCGTCGCAGACACGCTGCCGTCGATGTCGATGTCGATGTCGGCATCGGGAACGGTCGCGTCCGCGACGCTCGTGACGAGCGGCGACGGGAACGAGAGCGTCTCGGGTTCGTCCGGGTCGGCGACGGTCTGTCGGCCGTCGAGGGGGCGGGCGTTGAACCGGTACGACAACACCCGACCGTCGCTCGCCTCCCCGGCCCACAGACAGCCGTGCTCGAAGAAGGCGACGGTGACGCCGCCTCGCTCGTGGGGGTCGGTGAGCGGGAAGCCCAGCCAACCCTGTTCGGCCCCCATCCGCCGCCACTGCGTCTCGATGTCGCCGTAGATGGCGACGCCGCCGACGCCGTCGACCCAGTAGATGGACCCGGCCTCGAAGCGACTCACCGGCGTCCGCCCGTCGGCCGCGCGCCCCTCGTCGCTGGTCGGGAACTTCAGATTCCGTCGCCCCGTCTTCGGGTTTCGGTTCGGGCCGCCCCGTTCGAGGTACGCCCGCAGTATTCCCCCGTGGACCTCGTGTGCGCCCGTGGCGGGGTGCCAGTAGATTCGCCCCCGCTCGAACGTCCGCACCCGGCCGCCGTGTCCGGCGTCCTCGACGCCCGTCTTCGGCGCGCCGAGTCCGCGGCCCGACCGGTCGAGTTGCCGACGTTTGGCGTCGATGGCTCGCTCGGCTTCCGTCCGATCGTCGTCCGGTGGGGGTGTCGTCCCGCCCCCACCCGACGGGACGTCCGGTCCGCGCCCGCCGCCGGGGTCAGTCTCGCCCTCCTCGTCCGGGAACTCCTCGAAGTCGTCGATGTCTTTCATGCCCGGGTGGGGTTCACGTGACAGATAGTTAAGTATTGATAGAGTATATCTATCACGTTTCTATCGCGCGAACGACGCGCCGACGACCGTCGCCAACCCGTCGTCGGCGAACGGATGACGGGAACGACTCACACGATTTCGGGACTCACGAGGACGAATACGGGGCTTTTTCAGGGTGGATACCTTCCCCTCGCGTATGCAGGGAAGCCTACCGCCGGAAGCGCAGGAGAAACTCGAAGAACTGCAGGACCTCCAGGAGACGGCCCAGAAGGTCGCCGCCCAGAAGGAGTCCGCGGAGTCGACGCTGAACGACGCCCAGACCGCCCTCGACGCGCTCGACGACATCGACGAGGACACCGTCATGTACCGCGAGGTCGGCGAACTGCTCGTCGAGACCGAGTACGACGAGGCCTACGAGAGCCTCCAGGACCGCGTCGACACGCTCGAGATCCGCGTCGAGCAACTGAACAAGCAGGAGTCGCGCGTCCAGGAGCAGTTCGAGAGCCTCCAGCAGGAACTGCAGCAGATGCTGCAGGGCGGCGCCGGTGGCGGCCCGATGGGTCCCGGCGGCGCGGGCGGCGCGTAATCGAAGCGATGCCGACGGACGAGGAAGTCGTCCAGGCCGCCTCGGAGGCCGCCGAGGGCCTCATCTTCGAGCGGTACAAACAGAGCGCGGTTCGCGACGTCGACGTCACCGTCACGTTCGAGGAGGGCGTCCTCGAAGTCGACGTCTACCTGAACGCGCCCGACGACGAGAAGGCCCAGCGGGTCGCCGACGAGGCCGCACGGGCGGCGCAGGACGCCGTCGACGACCTGTTCGCGGCCGAGGCCGAGGCTGACGAACCGCAGTAACGTACACCGTAGGACGCCGCCGAGGCGGACACGACCGGCGTCCACACGTCGTCTCTTTTCGCCCCGAGCCACAGCGCCGTGCTCTCTCGCCTCGGACGACCGGGTCGCCCGAGGCGTACGAGCGGAGCGGCGGACCGAAGCCGTGACAGGTCACCGCAGGGGCTATTACGGTTCGTGCTGTATGGTAACACATGTCTGTCTGGCACACAGGGGGAACGACGCCGCTCGACCGGCTGAAGTCGCGGTACGACCGTGACCTGCGGTGTGGGGAGTGTGGCTACGTCGACGAAGAGGGGGAGTGGCAGGCGCGGACGACCGGCGACCGCGTCGACTACCGGCACCTCTGTCCGAGTTGTGGCGCCGTCGAGCGCCGGACGCTCAAGCTACGGCGCTGACTAACGAAAAGCGGTCGAGCAGAACAGGCGGTGAGTGACGGCTGTCGGGTGGGGTCAGGCGAGGAAGAAGATGAGGACGCTGACCGCCATCGCGGCGAGAATGACCGCCCCCGCGAGGGCGCCGCCGAGCGAGACGACGGCGTTGGCGTGACTCGCGAGCGTCTCCGTCCGGTCGTTTCCGAAGACGGTCACCTCGGCGCGTTCGGTCGCCATCCCCGCAGTGACGGGTTCGCGGTCGTCGAGCGCCTCGTCCACGAGGTCGGAGACGAGCGCGACGAACTCGTCGTGGTCGATGGCGGCACCGACCTGGTTGTCCGCCTCGACGGTGTTGACGATGTGCGTGTCCGTGGTCATCACCTCGCTCTCGTCGACGCGGTCGCCGAGGGCGTCGACGACGCGGTCGCGCAGACCGGGGTCCATGTTGTTGCCGTCGACGAGGACGTACGCCGTCGTGTGGCCGTCCACGTCCGTGACCGTGACGCGGATGCCGAGCGGGCCGATGCCGTCGACGGGCGTCCACGGCGTCCGGTCCCACGCGATGCCGAGTTCGAGTTCGCCGCGCGGCGCGGTGGCGAGGCGACGACCGACGTCGCCCGCGGCCTCGATCATGTCGAAGGAGCGTTTCGAGCCTGGCGTGACGTGCCCGAGGTCGGGGCCGTCGAGCCCGTTGTTGGAGTTGTGCGCGTCGACGAGGAGGACGTCTCGAAGGCCGGTCGTCCGCGCCTCGGCCGCCGCGGAGAGGCCGACGGCGTACTCCACGTCGTCGGCGAAGCCGGGGGCGTAGGTGGACACGAGGAGGGCGCTGTCGTCGAACGCCTGGCCCAGCATCTTCGCCTCGCCGGACTGCACGCGGATTCCCGGCGTCGCCTCCCGCGAGTAGGTGATCTTCCCGAACGCACGGTCGGCCGCGTCGAGGATGGTGTCGACCTCGCGTTCGGTGACGAGGTTGAAGTCGTGACCCGCGGTCGCGTGCGGCGGGAAGGCCATGCCGTCGGTTCGGGCGGCGACCCGTTCGGGGAAGTTGCCGCCGCCGATTTCGCCCATCGGCCCCGGGTGGATCATCGGGAGGATCCACCGCGCCTTCTCGGTCCCGTCGAGGCGGCGGAACGAGAGCACGGTCACGGGGACGACGGCCTCTTGGCCCAGTTGCTCGAAGAAGTCCTCCAGTTCGCGCGTGCCCTCGATGTGGCCGATGAAGCCGCGGAGGAAATCGAGCATCGACACGCCGAGCGAGCGCTCCCACGGCCGGTCGATGGTGCGGACGAACACGTACACCGCGGTGGCGTAGATGAACGAGGTGACGACGAGCAGGGTGAAGTGGTTCGGGCCGACGATGAGCAGTTCGGGCGGCGCGCGGTCCGCCCTGGCGAGGTAGGGCATCAGGTACGCCTGGAGGAGGGGGCCGCCCACTTCGAGGAAGCGGACGGTGCCGCTGTAGACGAACAGCAACACGGCGGAGGTGACTGTCTGGATGCTCGCGGGGACGGCGGCGACGAGGATAGACGACCGCGACACCGCCATCACGACCAGCAGTCGGAACGCGAAGATCGACGAGAGCGCGACCACGAGCACGTCGAAGACGAACGTCTGCCCGAGCGGCGTGAGAACGGTGACGACGGCCGCGGCCGTCAGGGCGACGACGAGGATGAACTCACAGACGAGCGCCAGCAGTGAGGAACGGTTTGGCGTGAGCTTCCCCCGAGAAAGCGGTCGACGCCGGCGGTCCCGACCGAGGCGACGACCGTCGGGATGCCGATGTAGAATATCCCCTCCCAGGCGTCCTGGCCGACGATGAACACCCGCCGCCACGACGCCGTCGACGTGCCGGAGTCGAACGCCGCGATACCGGCCATCGCGGCGATGAGGAGGGCGAAGCCGAGGCTGGTGTACCACCGCGGCGCGCGGAAGATGAACCGCGACAGCCCAGCGAGATCGCTCTGTGTCGCCGTCATCGTCTCCCCTTTCCCGTCGAGGTGGTAAAATCCTCTCCTTCGCCGTCAGACGGGTGGCAGACGCTCTCACCGTCCTGATTTTCCCCGGTGATGTCGTGTAACGAACGGGGCTCGTCGCCTCGGAACGCCTCAGCGCCGACAGCGGGCGACGAAGTTCTCGAACACCTCGTCGCCGCGCTCGGTGTGGGCGACCTCGGGGTGCCACTGGACGCCGTAGAGGTCCTCGTCGGCGTTGCTCATCGCCTCGACGTCGCAGACGTCGCTTCGGGCCGTCAGCGTGAACCCGGGCGGGACCTCCGTCACCTCGTCGGCGTGGCTCGCCCAGACGCGCGTCGTGGGGGCCAGCGAGCCGACGAGCGGGTCGTCCGGGTCGACGATGTCGACGTCGACGTCGGCGTACCCGCCGTACTCACCACTCCCGACAGAGCCGCCGAGTTCGTCCGCGATGAGTTGCATGCCGAGACAGATGCCGAAGACGGGAACGTCGACGTCGAGGTACTCGCGGGCGTGGCCGACGCGCTCCATCGACGGCCCGCCCGAGAGGACGACGCCGTCGACGTCTCCGACGACGTCTTCGGGTGGTGTGTCGTTGTCGACGAGATCGGCGTCGACGCCGAGGTCACGGAGCGCGCGCTGTTCGAGGTGGGTGAACTGCCCGTGGTTGTCGACGACGGCGATACGGGTCATTGCGCCGAGATAGTTCGGAGGAACCTAAAAGCGAATCGGAAGTCGGTTCCCGCCACGACACCCCTCGCTGGAACGTCGCGGACGCTCCCGCAGGAGGGACTCGGTACACCGCCGAACACGACTGATCACTCGGGCCGCACGGCAGCGAGCGTCGACACGTCTGTGCCGTCGTGAGCGGTTGTGAGGCGAAATGAACATCGTTCAGCGAAGCTGACCGGTACGGCTATACATCAGTCGGCCACACAGTAGCCAACACATGATCGGGGGGTCATCGTCCTCGGAGACGAGGGCTTCGAGGGAGTCACGACAGTCCGGGAGGCGCTCGCCCACCTGGGAGTCCGTGTGGTCGAGACGGTCGAGGAGGCGGTGTCCCTGCCACGGGAGGGCGACTGCGACTGCGTCGTCGCCACGGCCGGCCCGGCCCGGGAGTTCCTCGACCGCGTCGACGGCGACCCCGCCTGTCCGCTCGTCGTGGTGACCGCGGGGTCGACAGCCCCCCTGACGGACCACGCGCGCGTTCGCCACCACCGCGCCGACGACCTCGCAACGCTAGAGTCGCGCGTCGTCGACGCCGTCCTGGCCGACCGGCAGCGACAGCAGAGTGCGGACGGCGAGCGGACGACCGACGAGGAACTGATCGAGCGCGAGGCCGCCTACCGGACGCTGGTGGAGAACGTCCCGAACGGCGGCGTCGCGCTGTTCGACCGCGACCTGCGGTACACGCGGGTCGGCGGCGAGGTGTTCGAGCAGATCGGCCTCGACCCCGACGACGTCGCGGGGGAGTCGCTGGAGGAGGTCCACTCGCCGTCGTTCCTCGACGCACACGGCGACGCCTACCGGCAGGCGTTCGACGGCGAGCGGTCCACCGTCGAGTTCGCGTACGAGGACAGACGGTTCCGACTGGACGTCGTGCCGGTCACCGAAGGCGACGAGGTCGTAGCCGGGCTGGCGATGGCCCGCGACGTCACCGACGAGGCCGAGCGCCGGCGCGACCTCTTCGTGCGGTCGCGCGCGATGGACGCCGCCGCCATCGGACTGTGTCTCACGGACCCCACCGAACCGGGCAACCCGCTCGTGTACGTCAACGAGGGGTACGAGCGGATGACCGGCTACGAGGCCAGGGAGGTGCTCGGGAAGAACCCCAGACACCTCCAGGGTCCGGAGACGGAGGCCGAAGCGAGACGGAAGATGCGCGAGGCCGTCGCGAACGCCGAGTCGGTCGCCGTCGACATCACGAACTACCGGAAGGACGGCACGCCGTTCGTGAACCACGTCGAGATCACGCCCATCTTCGACGACGAGGGCGACCTCGTCCACTTCCTCGGCTCGCAGGTGGACGTGACCGACCAGCACGAGCACCAGCGCGCGCTCGCCCGGCAGAACGAGCGGCTGGCGGAGTTCACGGCCATCGTCAGCCACGACCTCAGGAACCCGCTGGCCGTGGCTCGCGGGCGGGTCGAACTCGCCCGACGGACGGGCGACCTGTCGCACCTCGACCACGCGGAGGCGAGCCTCGAACGGGCGTCCGAACTCATCGACGAGATGCTCGACCTCGCTCGCGAGGGGCGGACGCTCGACTTCGACCGTGTCGAACGCGTCTCGGTTGGGAACGTCGCCCGTGCCGCCTGGGACACCGTCGACACGGCGGGGGCGACTCTCGCCGTCGAGGCGGAGTGGGAGGTCGACGCCGACGAGAGCCGCCTCCGACAACTGTTCGAGAACCTCTTTCGGAACAGCGTGGAGCACGGTTCCACGAACAGCCGGCCGGAGACCGACGATTCGGTCGAGCACGGGTCGAGCGACACCGAAACGCCGGTCGAGGTCCGTGTCGGGCGGCTCGACGCCGGGTGTGGCTTCTTCGTCGAGGACGACGGCCCCGGCGTCCCCGACGACATCCGCGACACCGTCTTCGACGTGGGCGTCACGACCGTCGACGGCGGGACGGGGTTCGGGCTCGCTATCGTCCGGAACGTCGCCGAAGCACACGGGTGGGACGTCGGCCTGACGGAGGGAGAACAGGGCGGTGCGCGCTTCGAGTTCGTCCTTCCGTGTCCCGACGACGACTGAACGGACGCTCTCCCTCCCCGGTTGTCACGACGAGGGCCGTGCCGCCGCCCTCGACCGTACGACCGTTCCGAGCGCGAGCAGGAGGAGGCCGGCCATGAACAGGGGCAGGAGCCACATCGCGCGGGTGATGCCGGTCGCCTCGGCGACGAACCCGACGAGCGCGGGCGAGACGACGACACCGAGCGTGGCCGCGGCGTTCGCCACGGCGTTGATGGGGCCGCTCACCTCCGGCAGGGCACCCGTCGCCCACGCCTGGACGGTGGGGTAGACCGCCGAGACGAAGAAGCCGAGGGTGAAGCTCGTGACGCCGGCCGCGAGCGCGGTCCGGACCGAGAGCAGGGCGAGGAGGGCGACACCGCCGCCGACCGCTGCCGCGAGGACGACCCGCTCGGGACCGACGCGGGCGACGACGCGACCGGCGAGAAACCGCCCGGGAACGTACGCGACCAGGTAGACCGAGAGGAGGAGCGTCGCCGTCTCGCGGGCGAGAAACGTCGTGGCGTAGAAGGGGAGCCAGGTGAAGACGCCGGCCTCGACGGCGACCGAGCAGAAGAGCGCGAGCACCATCGTCCGGACCGTCGCGTGCGAGAGCAGGTCCGGGAGGCCCGAGAGGGCGAACGAGCGCTCGCGCCCGACGGAGGGTGGGAGGTCCAGACGGGAGACTGCGACGGCGAGGACGCCGAAACACGCCGCGGCGACGAGGTAGGTGAGCCGCCAGTCGCCGAGCGCGATTGTCGCGGTGGCGAGGAGCGGCCCGGTCGTCGCGCCGACGGCCCACGACATCTCGTAGAGGCTGAACACGCGGGGGCGCGCCGACGGGTAGAGGTGACTCAACACCGGGCGGTCGAGCGCGCGGACGACGCCCGCGGCCGCCGTCGCACCGACGATGGCGACGACGAGCAACGCGAACGTCGGCACCCACCACACCACGAGGAGGGCGAGGGAGACGCCGGCCAGTCCGAGCGTGAGCGCCCGTTCGAAGGCGACGTCACCGGCTCGGAGGCCGACGACGAGGACGACGAGAAAGGAGGCCGCGGAGGCCAGCGGCGCGAGCAGACCGAGTTGGGCCTCCGTGACGCCAAACGTCGTCTGAAAGCTGGGGAGCAGCGCCCCGCGCGTCTGGAGGAGCAGGCCGACGAGCGCCGCGAACGCGAAGACGACGAGCGCCCACTGGCGGCGGAGCGACGGGTCGACGGCGGCGGTGCCGGCTTCGGTCTCGGCTCCAGCATCGGCGTCGGCGTCCGAATCGGCTGCCTCCGGAGCCGCCGTCGAATCCATGCGAAGGCGTCGAGCCGGGGCGGTGAAAAAGGCGCTCTTACGAGACGACGCGGGTCAGCGGTCGGTCTCGTCCCCGGAAGGGGCGTTAGAAGACTCGGCGCGCTCGCGGGCCGACGAGAAGCCGAGTTCGGCCTGCTCCTTGCTCCGGCGTTCCTCGCGGGCGGCGAGCGCCTCCGTGGTCGGGGAGGCGTCGTCGTCGATGCGGGCGAAGGAGTTGTGGACCTTCGCGTGGCACCACCGACAGAGCGTCACGGTGATCTCGTGGCTCGTCCCGCGGTCGTGGTACGAGAGGTGGTGCGTTTCGAGGAGCGGCCGGGCCGACTCGTGGGCGAGGCGGACCTCCTCCAGGCCGCAGCGCTGGCAGGCGCTCTCGCGGGCCGTCGAGCGGTAGTGGGGGCAGTCGCGCCACTCCACGCCGTCGTCGGCGACGACGCACTCGTAGTCCGCTCGGCGACGCTCTTCGGCGAACTCGGGGTCGTGACCCGCGCGCTCCAGGGCGTACCGACACCGGCCGTCGCTCGTCAGGTGGTCGCACGGGCCGGCGACTTCGTAGGGGTCGTCGACGCCGACGGGCGTTCCCTCGGGCGTGCGCTCCATGCGCGTGAGAGGACGTACACGGAGTTGAAACTGTGGGCGGATTCGGCGACTGGGGGAGGGCGGAGAGCGTGCGTCCCGGTGGCTGGGGAGGGGTTCGTCGTCACGACTGCTCGGTTCGGTGAGAACATCGAGCGGTGCACGGACGCGGTGTGACCGTAGCCTCACCCACCGGAGCAACTCCGTTGCTCCGAGCCTGCACGCGTTTCACTCGTGCAGACACCGAAGCGGCGTCGCCGCTTCGAGCCGTTCGTTCGGTTCCCTCACGGATACCTCGCGCGCGCCGTGCCGCCCGGTGGCCGTGTCGTCGTTCGTTCTCCCGGCGCGATTTCGAGCCACGCTCCGTCTCACATCACGTGCGTCGTCACATCACCTCACGGTTCGCGCGGGACGCTGATGTCGCGCACGTCGCCGCCGCACTGCTCACAGCGCATGGGCTGGCTCTCGCTATCGAGACGCCTGCCGCAGTCGAGACATTCGAACGTGCGGACGTCGGGGGTGTCGGACGGGTCGTGTGGCATCACATCGTGAGGTGCAGTAGCACGGCGCATAAAGCGTCGACCACGCTCTGACAGCGTGAGAACGGGAGACAGAAGAGAGCGAAAACGAGAAGAAAGCGAAGACGAGAAGAAAGCGAAGACGAGAAGAAAGCGAAAACGAGAGGGGAGAGAAGACGGGCCGACGGGAGGGCTTTTCTCGGTCCCGGGCGAGGCCTGAACGTGCGACTCGTACACGAACACGACGGCACGACTCGGACGCTCGCCTCGCGGGTCGACGTCGCCGAGTCGAGGCTGGCGCAGGCGCGTGGACTGATGTTTCGCCGCTCGATTCCCGAGGAGTACGCGCTCGTCTTCCCGTTCGACGGCGTGGGGAAGCGGAGCCTCCACATGGTCTGCGTCCCGTTCCCCATCGACGCCGTGTGGCTCTGCGACGAGGAGGTAACGAAGGTCAAGCGACTCCATGCGTGGACCGGCCTCGGGTGGGGACGCGCGGACTGCGTGGTGGAGTTGCCGGCCGGTGTCGCCGAGGGGGTCGAAGTCGGTGACCGAGTGCGCGTCGTCGACGAGTGAACCGGGGCCGACGACGCCGGACCACGCCGACGAACCGGCGAACCGGCCCCAAACCGGCCGATTTATAACGAGGGACACGTATCCCCTCAGTACAATGTCGGAACACACCCCGACGGAGGATAGAGGAAGTCGCCGCGAGGCGGCTGGCTGTGAAATTCCCCGGCGAGACTGACCGACAGGACCCCATTTTGACAGACACTGACCTCTTCGAGGGTAGCGACGGCTCCCTCGTCTCCGACACGACAGTACAGCTCCTCGACACCACGCTGCGCGACGGCGAGCAGGCGCCCGGCATCTCGCTGACGCCGAGCGAGAAAGCCGACATCGCCCGCGCGCTCGACCGCGCCGAGGTCCAGTACGTCGAGGCCGGCAGCGCCTGCACCGGCACGGGCGAGCGCGAAACCATTCGGAAGGTAACGTCGCTCGACCTCGACGCGACGGTGACGTCCTTCTGTCGCGGTATCCAGACGGACGTCGACCTGGCGCTCGACTGTGACGTCGACGGCATCAACCTCGTCGTCCCCGCGAGCGCGAGACACATCGAGGACAAGGTCGGGACGACGTACGAGGACAACGTCACGTCGACCCAGGAACTGGTCGAGTACGCCAAAGACCACGGCCTCTGGGTCGAGGTCATCGGCGAGGACGGCTCCCGGGCGGATCTGGACTACCTCGAAGAGCTACTGGGGAGCGCGCTCGACGCGGGAGCGGACCGCATCTGCTTCGCGGACACGGTCGGCCACGCGGGCCCCGAACGCGCCTACGAGGCGGTCTCGCGGCTCTCAGCCCTGGGCCCGACGAGCACCCACACCCACGACGATTTGGGCCTCGGGATGACGAACGTCTACGCCTCACTGAAAGCCGGCGCGGACCTCGTCCACTGCACGGTCAACGGCATCGGCGAACGCGCGGGCAACGTCGCCCTCGAAGAGGTCGCCATCGCCCTCCACCACGTCTACGGCGTCCACACGGTGAAACTCGACGAACTGTACGACCTCGCGCAGGTCGTCTCGCGGCGGACCGGCGTCGAACTCCCGCCGAACAAGGCCGTCATCGGGCAGAACGCCTTCACCCACGAGAGCGGTATCCACACCGACGGCACCCTGAAAGACGACGCGATGTACGAGCCCTACTCGCCAGAGACGGTCGGGAGGGAGCGACGGCTCGTCCTCGGGAAGCACGCGGGCCGGGCGGGCGTCCGCGCCGCGCTCGACGAACACGGCGTCGATGTCTCGATGGACGAACTCAAGCAGGTCGTCCAGCGCGTGAAGGAACTCGGCGACCGGGGCAAGCGCGTCACCGACGCCGACCTCCTCACCATCGCGGAGGACGTCCAGGGACGCGAGCGCGACCGCCGGGTCGAACTCGTCGACCTCACCGCGGCGTCCGGGGGACGAACCCCGACCGCGAGCGTCCGTCTCCTCGTCGACGGCGAGGAGCGCGTCGCGAGCGGAACCGGGTCGGGCCCGGTCGACGCCGCCGTCGAGGCCGTCCGCGCCGCGCTCACGGCGAGCGCCGACGCGGAGTTAGAATCGTACCACGTCGACGCCATCACCGGCGGGACGGACGCGATGGTCACCGTCGAGGTGGAGATGTCTCGCGGCGACCGCTCCGTGACGGTCGCGGCGTCGGACGCCGACATCACGCGGGCGAGCGTCCAGGCCATGATCGACGCGCTCGACCGCCTGCTCACGGCCGACTCGACGCACGTCCCGGCGGACGACTGACGACTGGCGGATGACAACTGACGGCTGACGACCGACCGTTCGGCCGCACGTCGCTCTCGCTCGCTCGTCTTCCGCTCGTCGTATCCGCGAACGCCCGCTTCGACGGCGGCGAAGCGACGTGTAAAAGTCGGACGCGTTCGTACACCCGTCCGTGTCGGGGTATCTCGTCGAGGTGAAGCGGTCGGCGCGGAAGTCGAACGCCGCCGTCGGCAGCGTCGTCTGCCAGCGTGGCGCTTCGCACCGATTCGCCTCCCGCGACGAGGCCGAGTCCTGGGCGGCCGACCTCACCGACGACGACGCACACGTCTGGATCCGCGCCGCGAACCCCGACGACCGCTCCGACGTCGACGCGTACCTCGTCGGGTGGCTCCACCGGGGGAAGCCCCCACTCGACGGGACACTCGATTCGACCGAGGCCGCGGGGCGTCCGGATGGACGAGAACGCGAGCACGAACAGGCGTGGCTCGCGGACTACGAACGGGTCGCCGCCGAATCGACCGGCGACGAGACGGCGACACGGTACGGTGGCGAGCGCATCACCGACTGGCTCGCCTCACAGTGAGTCGCCGCAGTTGGGACACGCGTCGGGGTACGGTTTGCCGTCGACGACGGCGACGCCGTACTCCGCGTTCGTCGGCTCTTCGCGGTAGATACGGTTTCCGCAGGAGTCACACGTTTTCATTCGGGTCGTCCGGGTCGACGCGGACCCGCCTCATCAGCGTTTCGTCGCTTGACGCGGTGGCGAGTGTGGCAAGACGTCTCAGTCGTCGCCTGGGATCCGTCGGTCACGAACCGAGTCTTCGACGCGAGAGGCCACGGACGGCATCGGTTCCCGCGGCGGTGAGACGAGCGTAAACGGGACGCCGGCCCCGCAAACGCGGTCCTCGTAGCACGTCTCGCACTCGACGAGGCCCGCGTCGCGCGCCTCGGCGCGTGAGACCTCTCGCGACGACGGAGGGCAGTGACGACAGCGGCGGGTCGTGTGGAACTCCGGCGCGTGGTCGGCGGACGGAACGTAGACGGTCGGGCTTCGTGACGACTGCATCGGGTGGTGTCTGTCCGCGTAGAGGAGAGTATGGTAGATATACGCTCGCCCCTGAGCATCAGGACTGAGAATCCTGACAGGCAAGTTCAATATTCGTGAAAATATCGTATCGAAGAACGTCCCCGCACCCGGTCGTCGACCCTGCCGATGTGTCGGGGAACGGAATCGGGGAACCTGTTCGGTCGGTCAGTCGACACCGTGGCCCGCCGACGGAACCGTCGAGTCGGCGAGGGGAGACTCGGACGGTCTCCAGCGACGGACGCACGCACCTCAGGCGGCGACGACTGCGTCATCGCGAAGAACGCGAGCGGGCGAGCCCTGTGGCGTCCGCACGCCGTGCGAACGGTTAGCCGGACAGGCGTCGGTCGAGGCCAGCGTGCCCGTGCCAGCACAAGAGTGATGTGATTCGCAGCGGTAGCTGTGGCACATCGCCGTGTAAACTGGTCACACGCCGAACGACGAGCGCACACCCGACGTGTCCGGGACCGAGAGCGAGAGAGTACCCGACGACAGCGAACGACCACCGATGTCATCAGAGAGCCCCGACGGCGAGTTCACGTGCGACCTCTGTGGGCGCACGTTCGAGAGCAGAAGAGCGTTGAAAACACACGCGCGGACCGAGCATCAGATGCAGATGTGAGAGAGAGGGCAGTGGTCAGGCACGACTACCCGGAGCGCACTGCCGAGTCGTGGCCGGAGTGGGCGCGGATCGGGGAGGGCCAGGAGCGACGTCACGCCTCGACGAGACCGAGACGCGACGGTGCATCAGACAGCGCGACGTGGTGATACATGGCCGAAAGCCCACCACGTCCAGGGAGTCCAGCTAACCGATAGCAGTCTCCCTACGAGTATTCCGAACGGCAAGGTCGGGAGACCGAGAGAGCCGCAGACGGCCTACTCGTCACCAAGCTCGAAGAACCGGCTTTCCCACTCGCGGCGTTCGAGCAGCGCCTGCCGTCCCGCATCGGATAACACGTAGTAGTTCGTGCGTCGGTCGATTTCTCCCCTCTCGACGAACCCCTTGTTTACCAGCGTGTCGAGGTTGGGGTAGAGACGGCCGTGGGTCGTTTCGACTCCGAGTTCTTCCTCCAACCGGTCTTTGATTTCCTGGCCTGATGGCCGATCAAGCGCGGCGGTTACGTACATGAGGTCGCGTTGGAACCCAGTCAACTGAAAGAGAGACATGTGACTGTGATACCAACAGTCTCCAGTGTGTTAACTAGTTCGATGCTAGAATCGGGCGAATCGAGTCGGGCCTCTCCCGGGACAGATTTCTTGGCTGACACCCGGAACGGACGGATGTGTATGCCCGGGCGGTGTTCGACCGTAGAGTCGACTGTGCGACGGTGAAGAGAGACTGAGGCGGGGTCACGCGATGCGAGCTTGGGTTCCAACGCGAAACTCACCGCGTCAACCGCCTCGACTCTCACTCAGTAGACACCGTACAAAAACCTCGGTGTCAAATTATCGACTTTGAGAGGTGTCCGTCGAGAGTTGTTCGCCGTCGGGGGAAACTGGTCGTCGTGGCGGGGAACTGTCGCTCGTGAGCGCCGGTGTGACCGACTCGAACTCGCGGGGTCAGCGGCCCCCGTGGACCCGTGCGTACAGCGAGCCCGGGAGAAAAACGGGAGCAGCGACAGCAACGAACAACGGGCGTGGACGTGTGCCGACGCTGCGGGTTGGTTGTGGCTCACTCTCCCGGTTCCGTCCGTACTGCGCAACGCGTGTCTCGTTGCACTCCGAGACGAGGTCGACGCCCGGCACGTCGATGCGTTCACCCGCTGCCGTTCTCCAGGGTGATACTCGGGGCGAGAGGTTCATACGTCACCTGCTCGTCCTCCGAGATGCCGAGGCGCTGGGGGGGAGTCCCACCTCTGGCACTCACCCTGCTTCGTTCGCGAAGTTCGGCCCTCCAGCCCAGGCATGTCCCACCATGTTCCGGAGTGGGTCGTCGCTCGACCCACTCCGCTCCGATCAAGTCGAGCGTCGGCCGTCTTCATCCCAGCCGAGTCGTACAACCCCGACCCGTGCGTCGGGCGTGAGCGTGCCGGGCGTCGTGCCGTCAGTCGGGGGCGTCGGTCTCCTCAACGACTTCGAAGAAGTGCTTCGGCGGTTCACTCATGAAGTGGTCCTGTGCCTCGGCTTCAGTGGCGAACTGCTCGCCGCAGGCGCAACACCGGATGTCAGCCATCTCCGTCCTCCCGTGGGTCGTTCACGAGCCGCCAGAGCGCGGCCGATTCGGGGACGTACTCGATACGGCTGGCGACGTAGAGGCGGTCGAGGCGAGACGAGACGGACGGCCGCGTCGGCCCTGCGACGTCGACGCTGTATCCCGTTTTCTCGTGTCCATCGGCCTCCCGGAGCACACCGAGGGCGTCAGCCGTGGCGTCGTTCATCTTCGACAACATCTGATAGCTACTCATGGGACCACCACTCCCTTAATCGTACGCGCGACGACGCGATGGGGGGCCGGTACCGACCGCGAGCCCCCGACCGACGGCGGTCCAGAACAGGAACCGCGACCAGGCCCCGTTTCGTCGGACAGTGGATGTGGCTGGCGTCTCGCTGTTCAGCGGTCGGCCTTTTCGGTCTCATCCGACCCCCAGGGCATCGAAGAGATATCCGGGGTGCCCGGCACCTTGTCTAACTTCTTCGAGACCGACAGTAGCAGGTCCGCCTCGGGCGTCATACCAGTGATTCGGATGAAACGGTTATCGCGGTCGTACTCGATATGCGTGGCATCCGCTATTCTCGGAAGGTGGTTGTGTTTCAGGGTGATAAGCTGCTCAGCGTAGTCGTCGGACGAGGCGGGACCCGGGGAACCGTTCTCCCGCCGAGCGACCTCTCGTGCGAGTTCTTCGAGCGCGACAGGCCCGTCCGCCTGATCGAGATAGTACAACGCGAACCGACGGCGTTCCTGACTGAGTAGCTGAAAGAGCTCGTCCAACGAGTTCATCGTGTAGCTCTCGGTTGCGGTGTAGAAAAACCAATTCTTAGCTACACTTACTATACCACTATGACACGAGGACGCGTCCGACAACCTCGGCTGGAGACGAAGTCACGACGTGAGCGGGGGCGAGAGAGTCCACGCCGGAACCCCTTCGGCGACACCACTGGTCAAGCGTTCAGATGAGAACGGAAGGAGTAGCGCCGAGGGTGAGATTTGAACTCACGTGTCCGAATGGACAGTAGATTTCGAATCTACCGCCTTGGCCAGGCTAGGCTACCTCGGCTCATCTGCTACTGGACGGTGAGGTAAGTAATGGGTTTCGATTTCCGAAAGCGACACGCCGGTGCAGTCCTCGAGCCGACGGTTAGGACTCGACGACGAGGTAGGTGCGTGCGCCGCGGCGCTCCAGCGAGCACTCGACGGCGTCGGGTGCCTGCATGCGGACGTAGTCGTCGACCGTATCGGCCGGGAGCTCGGTGATCTCGATGCGGCGTCGCGTTCGGAGCTCACGGGTGTCGTTCGAGGCGAGCATGAACGGAGAAACGGGTCGAACGGGCTTGTAGCTCCGCCTAGCGCGGTGAAAGTGAAAGTGTGAGACAGCGAAGCGACACGTCCGCCGAGGGGCGAAAGACGGTTTGGGGGTCGGAATTGGGTGAGAATACCGTCGCAACGGGGGCACAGTCCCGTCACAGTTCGGAATATCTTCATCCGTGTTTTCGCCCCAGTCGCAGTCGACGACAATGAAGCCGAACCAGACCGCGTCCGACCGCGACGACTCGTCCTCGACCAGTTCCCGCGCCTCCCGCCGCGCCTTCCTCGGCTCGGCCGCGACGCTCAGCGCACTCGCGTTCGCCGGGTGTATGGGCTCGGACGGCTCCGGGGCCGCGACCGAGACGGCGACCGACACGCCGATGGCGACGGCCACGGAGACGCCGACGCCGACCGAAGAGCCCATGACGGAGACCGAAACCGAGACGATGCAGCGGGTCGACCCCGACGTGCCGGTCCTGAACTACGCACTGACGCTCGAACACCTCGAGAACGCCTTCTACCGCGACGGCCTCGCGGCGTTCTCCGACGACGAACTGATGAGCGCGAGCGTCCTCTCGAACTTCGACGAGCAGGTCCGGATGGACGTCCCCGAGTACCTGACGGTGGTCGGCGAACACGAGGCGGCGCACGTCGAAGCCATCGCAGCGACCGTCGAACAGTTGGGCGGGACGCCCGTCGAGGAGGCCGAGTACGACTTCGGTTACGAGACTCCCTCGGAGTTCCTGGGCGTAGCGCAGGCGCTGGAGAACACCGGCGTCGCCGCCTACGCCGGCGCGGCACCCTCCATCCACAGCAACGACGTGCTCTCGGCGGCGGCGGGTATCCACAGCGTCGAGGCGCGCCACGCCAGCTTCCTCAATCTCGTCAACGGCGACAGTCCCTACCCGAAGGCAGTCGACGAGGCCAGGTCGATGGCGGAGGTCCTCGAAATCGCCGGGCAGTTCGTCACCTCGGACACGAGCGGGATGTCGGAGTCGCCGGAGACGATGGAGAAACCCATCGCGCGCAAACAGGAGAACGAGGTGAGCGACCTCGACGTCCTGAACTACGCACTGACGCTCGAACACCTCGAGAACGCCTTCTACCGCGACGGCCTCGCGGCGTTCTCCGACGACGAACTGATGAGCGCGGACGCGCTGTCGGTGTTCAGTGAAGACCTCCGGGCGACGGTCCCGGGCCGCCTCGCGACGGTCGGCGAGCACGAGGCCGCCCACGTGACGGCACTGACCGACGTCGTCGAACAGTTGGGCGGGACGCCCGTCGAGGAGGCCGAGTACGACTTCGGCTACGAGACTCCCTCGGAGTTCCTGGGCGTAGCGCAGGCGCTGGAGAACACCGGCGTCGCCGCCTACGCCGGCGCGGCACCGACGGTCCAGAACGACGACATCTTCGCGGCCGCCATCGGCATCCACAGCGTCGAGGCCCGTCACGCGAGTTTCCTCAACGAACTCAACGTCTCGTCGCCGTTCCCCGCCGGGGTCGACGAGGCGATGACGATGGCCGAGGTGCGAGAGGTCGCCGGGCAGTTCATCGTGAACTGAGATGGCGGACGGCTCCCCCGTCGAGCGCGACCGCACGTCCAGCACGCACCCCACGGGGCGCTGTCGCCCGTGACCGTCTGGCTCGACGTCGCCCGCGTCGCCGCCGCCGCGAACCTCCTCTTACTCGCGGGGCTGGGAGCCGTCTGGGGCCGAAACTACCTGACGTTCCGGTCGACGCACGCGGCCGGACTGGTGGTGTTCGCTGCTCTGCTGTTCGCGGAGAACGCCGTCGCGCTCTACGTCTACCAGGCCGATCCGACGCTCTCGGCCTGGTTCGCGACGGCCGTCCCCGTGGTCGCCTGGCGTGCCCTGTTGGCGCTGCACGTCCTCGAAACGGTCGCGCTCGTCGCGCTCGCGCGCGTGACGTTCGACTGACCGCGTCGTCCGTAGTTCACAGCAGCACTACAGTCTAGCTCGATTACACAACAGCTATTATCGCGAACGGAGTATTCGAACGTGGAGGGACGAACAAGTCACACGCTCCCTCCCATTCCCTTACATCGTCCGCACAGCACCATCGAGAGGCGTCAGAACGGCCAGCGGCGTCACTCGTCAGCGTCGGTCACGTCGTCACGCTCCGCGCCGCCTGGTCCCGATTCCGCCTCCGACAGGTGCGACGTGTCCGCGAGGACGTCGACGTCCCAGCCCCAGGGGTACGAGGCGAGTCGGGTGACGCCGGCGAGTGGGGTCGATACCTCCCGCCGTCCGGTGAACGCGTCGACGACGCTGGCGACGGTGAGGCCGTGTCCGACGAAGAGGCTCGTCTCGGGGCTGTCGGCGAGGAGTCGTCGGACCGCCCGGACGCTCCTGTCGGCGGCCTCCTCGTCGGTCTCGGGGTAGTTCGGCCGGAGCACCGAGGCGTGCGTCGGGTCGACCGTGTCGAATCGCTCGGCGAGTTTCCGCGGCGTCAACACCGACGGCGCGACGTCGAACCACGCGGGGTTGAGGTGCTCGGAGAGGCCGGAGTCGACGAACACGGAGCGGTCGAGGGCGCGCGCGACGAGGTGGGCAGTTTCGGTCGCACGGAGGAACGGCGAGGCGTAGATGGCTTCGATGCCCTGCCCGCGGAGGCGTTCGCCGACCCGCTCGGCCTGCCAGCGCCCTCGCTCGGTCAACGGGGGTCGTGTGGCCTGTCGGCGTCTTCCGCCCACGCTGGGTCCGCCTCGTCTCGGCGCTCACCGTGCCGGACGAGCCACAGGACGCGACTCATGACCGTACTCACGGGGGAGCGCTGTATGTATGTTGTGTCGAGCACGCCGCGCGTCCCACGGGACGCGCGGTCGGAATCACGCCCGACGGTCGGCCGTACTCTTAATACCGGACCGTCCAACGTCGGGACGTGCCGCACGAAGGGATGCCGTCCGACCACGGACGCGACCGGGCGGCGGCCCCACGACGGACCCGACAGTCGAACGACCGACAACGGACCGTTCGGGCGACGACACCGTTCACGAACCCATGAAGATATACACCCGCCGCGGCGACGAAGGACAGACCGACCTCAGGGACATGTCCCGGGCCTCGAAGGCGAGCCCCCGCATCGAGGCGTACGGGAACGTCGACGAAGTGAACTCGCTCGTCGGCCGTGTCCGACCCACCGGATACGACGACGTCGACGAGTGGCTCGCGACCGCACAGAACCACCTCCACATCATCCAGGCCGACTTCGCGAACCCCGCACCCGACGAAGACGACCCCGTGCTCCGGGAAGAACACACGGCACAGGTCGAAGAGTGGATCGACGCCGCCGACGAGGAACTCGAACCGCTCTCCTCGTTCATCCTCCCCGGCGGCGGCGACTCGGGGGCGCGACTCCACCACGCTCGGGCGGTCTGCCGACGAGCCGAGCGGCGCGCCGTCGTGTTGCTACAGGACGAACCCATCAACGCCGAGGCAGTCGCGTACCTCAATCGACTCTCGGACTTCCTGTTCGTCGCCGCGCGGCTCGTCAACGCCCGCGACGGCGTCCCCGAAGAGAGCCCGACGTACTGAGTGGAGTCAGGGCTCGAACGCCTCGACTGCCGCCTCGACGACCGTGACGTCCTCCTCGACGCTGCCGCCGGAGACGCCGACGGCACCGACGACGTCCCCGTCGACTTCGAGGGGAACCCCGCCGCCGAACGTGACGATGCGCCCGTCGTTCGTCCCGCCGATGCCGTACAGTTCCTCGCCGGGCTGGGCGAGGTCGCCGACGGTCGCCGAGTCGAGTTCGATCGTCACCGCCGTGTACGCCTTGTTCTGCGCGATGTCGACGCTCGCGAGGAGCGCGCCGTCCATCCGGTGGAAGGCGACGAGGTTCGCCCCGTCGTCCATCACGGCGATACACATCGGGACATCGATGTCGGCGGCGCGGTCTTCGGCGGCGTCGATCATCGTCTTCGCGGCGTCGAGGGTTACGTGTGTCATCGTTGTGAGCCAGGGAACGTATCAGTGCATAACGATTTAAAATTTGTTTTTCTCCGAGACACGTCGGCCCCGAACGCATCGAACGCGGCGTAAGCGTAAAGTGACACCCGGAGGACATGGACGCAGCGACGAGGGCGGCCGGGTCGTCCGGACGCGTCCCAACTCGCGGGAAGAACACAGATGTCGAACACCGGTGACCGAGCGCTCGACGAGACGCACGAATCGGTCTACGAGCAGTACGTCCTCGACGTCCGCATCGTCGAGACGACGGGCGCGGAGGAGCCACGGTACCGGTTCGAAGCGCCCGACCACGTCGGAGTGGTCTTCGACGACGCCGAGACGGCGACGCTGTACGCCGACGTCTACTTCTGCACCAACGGGTTCGTCGAGGAGGGAACGGGCGAGCGCGGCGTCCCCCCGGCGGTCATCGGGGCCGGCCGGGCCGTCCTCGCGGCGTATCTCCTCACGCGACCCGGAATCGACCGCGACTGGGTCGCGTCGTTCTTCGGGAAGAAGCCACATCGGGTCCGAAAGTACGTCGAGTGGGTCCGCGGGCAGGCCGACGAGATCAGAGCCGGCGTGACGGAGCGGGAACTCGGGTAGGGGCGAGCGGCGGAAACCCATTCGAGCCCAACTTTCCGTCCGAATAAACAGTTTGATTAATCGTGAAAAATTTAAAAGAAGGCGAGTGAGTCAATCGCGGTATGGTCGACTTCAGTCGACGGAACCTGATGGCGAGTTCGGTAGCAGCAGCGCTCGGAGCGAGCGTCGCGGGGAGCGCGAGCGCGAGCGAGAGCGAGATCGACGAGTCCGATACGGAGGGTGCCCCCAGCGTGAAGGGCGAACTCAAGCGCTTCTCGAACACCTCCTTCGGTGCCGAGGTCACGGGACCGTTCGTCTTCGCGGACGGGTCGCTCCTGCACAGCCTCCAGCACCCCTATCAGGGCACGCGTGACCCCGACCTGTTCGACGACACGGTTCCCGAGTACTCGGAGCCCGAACCGGCGACGAAGGCGAACGAACCGCCGTACGACCGGGCCGGTATCGGCTACTTCAGCGGGTTCCAGTTCGAGATGGGCGGGTCGAACGACGACTTCGAGGAGGTGTCGATTCCGACGACCGTCGAGGAACAGGGCCGCGTTCGGTCGGCCGAGCACACCTTCGAGATCCTCGCACAGGCGCGAGACTCCATCAACAACAACGAGGAGCGCCTCGGCGTGACGCAGACGCCCGATCAGTTCGACATCACGATGGACGACTTCGAGGGGACACAGTACGGGGCGGCCGCGACCAACCCCGACTGCAACCAGTTCGTCGCCACGAACGACGAGGGCACGGAGGGGTACCTCTTCACCAACTGGGAGAACAGCCCCGGCAACGTCTCGCGCATCCCCGTCGCACAGACCGACGACGGCGAGTGGGAAGCCGACCTGGAGAACGCCATCAACATGGCGAACACGGACGCGCTTCGTGACCTGGGAGGGACGCGCATCAACTGCTACGGCGACCTCACCCCGTGGAACACGATGGTCTCCTCCGAGGAGAACTACTCGCATCCGCGTGTCTCGCTGACCACCACCGTCGGCGATTGGGTCGAAGCGGGGAGCGGCGTGGGCATCGTCGGTGCCGCGCACTTCTGGAACCGCCCGAACCCCTCCACCATTCCGGGAGACATCGGCCAGTACTACGGGAGTCAGGGAGCGTGGTACCCGCAGGGCGCGTTCGCGCTGGCCGGCGTCGAGTTCCTCGCGTACTACCTCGGCGCCGACCGGGACGACCAGAGCGCCGACGCGAACACGACGACACCCATCGACGACGTTTACCCCAACCCCTACCGCTACGGCTACCACGTCGACTACCGCGACCCGGCCGGCGACCCGCCACAGCCGATCAAGTACTACGTGATGGGCCGGGCCTCCTGGGAGGCGCCGGACTTCCAGAACGACCTCAAGACGGTGTACGGCTGCTCGGACGGCGATTCGAAGGGCATCTACAAGTTCGTCGCCGACGAGGAGATTCCCAGCTACGACGACCCGATGGACGTCGAGGGCACCCTCTACGCGCCCAAGATCACCAACACGGACGAGACCACCGCGGACCCGCCGGCCTCGCCCGCGGACGTCTCACTCGAGGTCGAGTGGCTGCCGCTCGGTCACGCCTCCAACGTGGAGTGTGAGGAGTGGATCGCCGAGTACGACGACGTCACGCAGATCGACTACCTCGAAACCCACGCCGACACGGACTGGGAAGAGGACGTGGAAACGGCGATCGAAGAGGCCGACCTCGAGGTCATCGAGAACGGCAACCAGAACTACATCACGAACGAGGAGATCGTCGAGTGGGCCGAACAGTGGGAGGCAGAGGGTCACGACGGCGTCGACGAGGAACTCCGCAAGGTGCCGTTCCTCGAAACGCGCGCCGCGGCCAAAGAGATCGGTGCGTCCATCGAGTTCAACAAGGCCGAAGGCGTCGACAGCGTCTCGGACGCCGGTCCCGGCGACTACGTCTACTTCGGCATCTCCGAGTTCAACGACGACCTCTCGGACGAGACGGGCGACGTCCAGATGGACCGCGTCGACGGCGGCGTGGTCTACCGCGGAAGACTCGACCTCGACTACGACGTCTCGACGCTCGAACCCGTCATCGTCGGCCCGGACTTCACCGACGGTCCCGACGCGGCCAACGACTCGCTGCGCAACGTCGACAACGTCTACGTGATGGACGACGGCCGCGTCCTCTGCTGTGAGGACGGTTTCGCCGAGTCGGGGCGGTCGTACCCCAACGACTGTCTGTACGTCTACCAGCCGAACCCCATGCTGACGGCGGAGTCGGTCGCGGTCGACGTCGGCGGGAGCGCCGAGAGCGCCCTCACGCTCTCTCACCCGCCCGACGTGCTGAACGAACTACCGAACGTCGGCGGCCAGGTGACCGTCAGCGTCGCCGACGCGTCCGTCGCGACCATCACGGACGCGAGTTACGGCGACGGCGTGACCGCGTCGGGGAGCCCCGCCGTTATCGAGGACGGAGGGGCGGCGCGGTTCCCGCTCGGCCCGGTCGAGGAGGTCGAGATGGACGGCGTCGAGACGGCGATCGCGACGGTCACGGTCGCCGGGAACGCCGCCGGTGAGACGTCGCTCGAGGTGACGACGCCGCTCGAAGAGAGAGTCCCCGAGGACATCGAATTCGAGACGAAGGACGGGACCGTACGCGTCAGCAGTGACAGCGGCAGCGAGGAAGAAAACGGTGAGGACGGGAACGGCGACGAGGATAACAACGGCAACGGTGGCGAAGGTGGCAACGGCGGTGACGGCGACGACGGTAACAGCGGCAACGGTGGCGAAGGTGACAACGGCGGTGACGGCGACGACGGTAACAGCGGCAACGGTGGCGAAGGTGACAACGGCACCAGCGGCGAGAACGGCAACGAGGGGAACGGCGACGGCGGCCAATAAGACCGAGCCGTCGCTCTCGGTGACAGGGCGGTCGTCGACCGTCGCTCCCTCGCCGACGGGTCAGTACCCGTCGAGAGCGGGACCAACCTCTCACCACCGATATATATCCGAATTATAAACGTACTACCCCCCGCTCCCGTCAGTCCCCGATGTGAACGTCGCATCCGCCCGACGAGGACGGGCTGTGGCGACGAACGAGACAACCCATGTCGAAGACGGACCACCAGCCGACCGGCGCGGAACAGGTATCGGTGTACGAACAGTACGTGCTCGACGTTCGAGTCGTCGAACTCTCCACCCCCGAGAACGACGAGCCGCGGTACCGGTTCGAGGCACCCCAGCACCGGGGCGTCGCGTTCGACGACCCCGAGATGGCCACGCTGTACGCCGACGTCTACTTCTGCGTCAACGGGTTCGAGGAGGCGGGCACCGGGGAGCGCGGCATCCCCCCGGTGGTCGTCGCGGCCGGCCGGGCGGTGCTGGCGTCGTACATGCTCACCCAACCGGGTCACGACGAGTTGTGGGTCGCGTCGTTCTTCGGGAAGAAACCGTACTGGGTCGACAAGTATACGGGCTGGGTACGCGAGCGTGCCGAAGAGATTCGAGCGGGAGCCGAAAAGCAGGGTCTCCAGTAACCCCGTTCACACCGCCTCGCCATCGCCCGTGACGGGGGCCGTTTCGAGGACGAGTTCGGCCCGACGGAGCCGTCCTTCGTAGATAGATAATAAATTTTAAATTTTTTACTTTTTATGACTTTTCGTATGTTTTTGACTGAGACATCGATCAGACAGATATGTCGCCGTCGTTCCGCCGAGACACGTCGGATGACACGGTCGGAATCGTCGTTGATACCGACCGAACAGACGTACCGATATCGCCACCAAATCCAGATTCAAGCGCTCTATAGCTTGTTTACACGGGCGGCCAACCTCCCGTGAGAGACTATGTAATGGAACGTATGACACACACGAGTGCGTAGTACTGTTCACCGCCCCGTAAGGCAACCGCGAGTTACGTGTAATTTAGAGATATATTATAAAATACTTTTATGAAACGGTTATGCTGTCCACCCGCATGGTCGATTTTAGTCGACGGAACCTGATGGCGTCATCGGTGGCTGCCGCGCTCGGCGTGGGTGTGGCCAGCGGTGCCGCGAGCGCGAGCGAGACGGAGATAGACGAATCGGACACACCGGGTGCGCCGAGCGTAAAGGGCGAACTCAAGCGCTTCTCGAACACCGCGTACGGGGCGGAGGTCACGGGACCGTTCGTCTTCGCGGACGGGGGGCTTCTGTACAGCAACCAGCACCCCGCAGCGGACAACATCGGACCGTTCAGCAACCCCGGAGTGGGCTACTTCAGCGGGTTCCACTTCGACCTGGACGGCGACAACGACGACTTCTCGGAGCTACCGATTCCCGAGACCGAAGAACAGCGCCGCCAGATCCGGTCCAGCGAGGGCGAGTACGTCTACCTCGCGCAGGCCCGCGAGCCCATCGGTCAGTCGGAGCGCTTCGGCGTGACGCAGACGCCCGACGGAACCGACATCACGATGGACAACTTCGCCGGCACGCAGTACGGTGCCGCCGCGACCAACCCCGACTGCAACCAGTTCGTCGCCACAAACGACGAGGGGACGGAGGGGTACCTGTACACCAACTGGGAGAACAGCCCCGGCAACGTCAGCCGGATCAAGATCAGCCAGACCGACGACGGCGAGTGGGAGGCAGACCCCAAGGACGCCGCCAACATGGCGAACACGGAAGCCCTGCGCGACCTGGGTGGGACCCGCATCAACTGTTACGGCGACCTCAGCCCGTGGAACACGATGGTCTCCTCCGAGGAGAACTACGCGCACACCCGTGTCAACCTGACGAGCACCGTCGGCGACATCGTCGAGAACGGTGGCGACGGACTCACCGGCGCGTGTCAGTTCTGGAACCGACCGAACCCGGCGTCGATTCCGGGCGTCGTCGCCGACTACGCCGACAACGGCGACATCAGCGGGAGCTTCTACCCCCAGGGCGCGTTCGCCCTGTCGGGCGTCGAGTTCCTCGCGTACTACCTCGGCGCGGAGCAGGTCGACCAGAACGGCGACACCAACGGTATCAACCCCATCGGCGACGTCTACCCCAACCCCTACCGCTACGGCTACCAACTCGACTTCCGCAACTCCGACGCGGCGAACGCCGAAGACGTCGAACCGATCAAGTACTACGTGATGGGCCGGGCCTCCTGGGAGGCGCCGGACTTCCAGAACGACCTCAAGACGGTGTACGGCTGCTCGGACGGCGATTCGAAGGGCATCTACAAGTTCGTCGCCAACGAGGAAATCCCCGGCTACGACGACCCGATGGACGTCGAGGGCACCCTCTACGCGCCCAAGATCACCAACGACGCAGCCAACGTCGAAGAGTCCGGCGAGCGCAGTTCGCCGGCCGACGTCACCCTCGAAGTCGAGTGGATCCCGCTCGGTCACGCCTCCAACGCGGAGTGTGAGGAGTGGATCGCCGAGTACGACGACGTCACGCAGGTCGACTACCTCGAAACCCACGCCGACACGGACTGGAGCGAGGACACGGAAGCAGCGCTGAAGGAGGCCGACCTCGAAGTCATCGCGAACGGCAACCAGAACTACATCACGAACGAGGAGATCATCGAGTGGGCCACCCAGTACGAGGAGAACGGCTGGAACGGCGTCGACGAGGAACTCCGCAAAGTGCCGTTCCTCGAAACGCGCGCCGCGGCCAAAGAGATCGGCGCGTCCATCGAGTTCAACAAGGCCGAGGGCGTCGACAGCCGACCCGGCTCCGGTCCCGGCGACTACGTCTACTTCGGCATCTCCGAGTTCAACGACGCGCTCTCCGACGAGGAGGGCGACATCCGGATGGACCGCGTCGACGGCGGCGTGGTCTATCGCGGCGAACTCGACGCGAACTACAACGTCTCGACGCTCGAAGCGGTCATCGTCGGCCCGGACTTCACGGACGCTGCGGAGGTCGCGAACGACGCGCTGCGCAACATCGACAACGTCTACGTGATGGAAGACGGCCGCGTCCTCTGCTGTGAGGACGGGTTCAACGAGTCCCGGCGCTCGTACCCCAACGACTGCCTGTACGTCTACCAGCCGAACACCCAGGTCTACGTCAGTTCCGTCGCCGTCGGTCAGGGCGAGTCCGTCCAGGCGGACGTCATGGCCAAGCACGTCCCCGACGGAATCGCCGGCGGCGAGTTCACGGTCGAGGTCGCCGACCCCAGCGTCGTCGAGATCACGAGCGCCTCCTACCCCGACGCGGTCGGCCTCTCGGCCTCGCCCACCATCGAAGCGGGGGCGACGGCGACGTTCAAGTTCGCCGACACGAACATGGCGATGCAGCCGGAGGGCACCGAGTTCAAGCTGGCGACCGTCACGCTCAGCGGCATGGGCGCGGGCTCCACGGACATCGACACCAGCGCGTCGCTCGACGACGACAACGGGAACGCCATCGACGTCGAGCCCCGTTCCGGGGTTGCGATGACCGGCCCCGCCAGCATCGGTGCCGGCGGCGCCGCGCCGCAGGACCCCGACGGCGATGGTCTCTACGAGGACGTCAACGGCAACGGCCGCGTCGACTACGACGACGTCGTCACCCTGTTCAACAACCTCGAGAACAGCAACGTGAAGTCCAACGCGCGGGCGTTCGACTTCAACGGCAACGAACAACTCGACTACGCCGACCTCGTCACGCTGTACGAGGAGGCCGGTGTCGACGGCGACGGCGGGAGCAGCGACGACGACGGCGACAGCGACGACGGTAACGGAAATAGCGGTAACAACGGTAACGGTAACAACGGTAACGGCAACGACAGCGACAGCAGCGACAACTGAACCGAGCGGACGGACACGGGCGGCACGCCGCCGCGTCCCCGCTCGTTCGGCACCCACCCACAACTCCACACACATGCCACGAGAGACAGACCGGTTCCGAATCGCTATCGTCGGCGTCCTCGCCCTCGCACTCGGCGCCTCGGCGCTGACCGGAGCGGCCGCCGCCCAGACCGACAGCCCGACCATCCGCGTCGAGAGCGCGACCGTTCAGCCGGGCGAGACCGCGACCGTCGACGTCGTCCTGACGTCGGCCCCGAAGGCCTCGCCGGGTTCGCTATCGACCTCTCGGTCGGAAACAGCAACGCCCTCATCCAGGGTGCGAGCTACCCGGACACGTTCGGGCTGACCTCCGAGCCCGCTCTCTCCGAGGACGGGTCGAGCGTCACGCTCGAAGCCGCGGACCTGAACCAGCAGGTCCAGCCCGGAGCGAGCGACGTCGTGCTCGCGACCGTCGAGGTGTCCAGCGGGATGGCCGGTGACATCACCCTCTCCGTCGAACCGCTCCAGTTCGACGCCGACGGCGGCGCGTCCGTGGACCCCGCAAGCGAGTCGGGAACCGTGACCGTCACCGCCGGTGAGGACACCGCAGCGACCGAGGGTGACGCGGGCGACGCCGACTCCGAAACGGGAGACGCCTCGGCCGCACCATCGGACGCCGAAGGCGCTGATGGCACCGCGGCCGAGACGACCGCGACCGAGTTCGCCTTCCCCGCCGGCGGCATCGCGCTGACCGCGCTCGCGCTGACGCTCGTCACCGCGTTCGTCGCTCGTCGTCGTCGATAGCCCGGCGGACGACTCGTTCGCGCGCTCCCCCCGCGGATTCCCTCGACCGACCCGCTCTTTTGGCGCGTTCGCGTGTCCGCGCGTTCACACCACGAGTCGACACCCGCGAACACGTCTCGACGCCCGCGAACCGTTCACCACGCGCCCAGCGTCACACGTCCGGGAGCGAAACGACTTCCCGGTGGCCGCCGAGTGTCGACACACGAATGCAGGCGTTCCCCTCGTACCCACCCGCCGCCGAAGCGCCACCGGCACTGTTCGAGCGCGGCCACCTCTGGCTGCACGAACTGGTCGACGGCGCACCGCTGCGGTTTCAGGCGCAGGAGGACGGGCGGCTCCGGTTCGGCGACGACGTTCGGGTGTTCGGCGACGACGCGCCGCCGGCGTACGGTCACGCCGTGCGGCACGTCCGCGAGTCGTTCGACCGCGGCGCGCTCAGAGCGGCGGTCGACGACGTCGAGTCGGTCGTCTTCTTCGGTCGCGCGATGCACCGCCGCGGGGTCGACTACGACTGGGATGCGACCCCCAGCTTCCTCGGCGTCGACGTCTGGTCCGAAGGGGAGTACCGTCAGCCGGACCGCGTCGAGAAGATCTACACCCGACTGGGGCTCGACCCGCTCAACACGGTCCGTGCGGAGGTGCGCGCGGTCGACTTCGGTCCCGGGTCGTACGAGTTTCCCACCTCAGCGTGGTACGACGGCCCGGCCGCCGGCGTCCTGGTCCGGAACAAGACCGGGCTCCGCTGTGCGCTCTCGAACCCGTCCGTCGGCGACTCCGGGGGAAGCACCGACGCCGACACCGGGGCGGGTGCGAGCGCGAGCGTGGACGGCGACACGGGGGCGACTGTCGACGACGCCGAGGGGTTCGCTCGACGTCACGTGACGACAGAGCGCCTCGACAGCGTGGCTCGGCAGCTTCAAGCGGAGGGGCGGCCGGTGACGTTCGACGCGCTGTACGGCCGGGTCGTCGACCGCGTCGCCCGCGCACACCACCGACGGCTCTTCGAGGGGGGAATCGACGTCCGCGCGTTCCGGTCGGCCGCCGCCGAGACGACGAGCGCGTACCTCGCCGGGCGTGACGACCAGGGCTGAGGGTCGGACCGAGATTCAGACCGCCGTGTCGCCGAGCGAGATGTCTCCCCGTTCGAGCGCCTCCAGCAGGCGTTCGTCCAGCGGTCTGTCCTCCCAGTCGTCGGACCGCTCGGACTCGGGAACGCGGTCGAGCAGCGGGACCAGCGAGGCGTGGACGTGCCGCCCGTGTCGCCCGCAGGCGGGACAGGTCAGCACGATGTATCTGACCCCGTACGAGCGCTCCGTGGGCTCGCGACAGACCGAACAGAGGTACGTCTCGGACACGTCGGCGTTCGGGACCGGACGAACTCAACGGTTTCCCTCGGGGCGCGTCGAGCGCGCTGCGCGGAGAGGGAGGCGTCACTCGGGGGTACGCGTGCTCCATTCGACGGGGGTCGGGTCGTACCCCGCGCCGACGCAGAAGCGCATCGCCCCGGGGAGGCTGTCGACGGTGAGGTCGTCGATGTCGACCATCTCGCCGTCGAGGCTGAACCGGACCGGGCCCCCCTCGTGAGTGACGTGGAGGTGTGACGTCTTCACGCGGGTGAGGTGACGGGCGCGCCGCCGGAGGAGGCTGTCCGCCGCACCCATCGTCAGGTAGTCGAGGACGGGGGCCTCCTCGATGATGACGACGTTGACGAGTCCGTCCTCCATGTTCGCCTGGCGCATCCGCTCACCGGGGAACCGGCGGCCGTTCCCGATGAGGAGCAGCAGCGCGTCGCCGACCCAGACGGGGTCGCGGTCGGAGCCGGCCGAGACGTGCAGTCGCAGTCCCTCGAAGTCACGGGCCGTCGACAGCGTCGACAACACGTACGCCAACACGCCGAGCTGTCGTTTGCGCTCGCGGGAGGTCCGCGCGCTCGACTCCGCGGTCAGGCCGCCGACGCAGGAGTTCAAGAAGACACGGTCGTTCGCCAGCCCGAGGTCGAGCCTGCGGCGCTCACCCGACTCGACGACGGAAAACGCGTGGTCGAGGCCGCGGATGCCGACGTTGTCGGCGAAGTCGTTGCCCGTCCCCGCGGGGAGGACGCCGAGCGTGACGTCGTCGAGTCGGTCCGCGTCACGCACTCCGCGGACGACCTTGTTCAGCGTCCCGTCGCCGCCGCAGGCGACGACCGTCTCCGTACGCGCGGCCGCCTCGACCGCCAGGTCGACCGCGTGGTCGCCGCCCTCGCTATCGAGCACCTCCCAGCCGCGTTCGGCCGCGAGCCGCTTCGCGTTTCGTGAACGCGTCCGGTCACCGCTGTTCGGGTTCCTGACGACGACCGGGGAGGGGCTGTCCATCGTCGACTGCTCACGCCCGGGGGAGTAAGCTGTGGCGCCAGGTGTCAGCGGGGAGTCACCGGGGCCGGAGAGCGTCGTTTTACGACGCCCTGTTCCCCACAGGAGGTATGCTCGACTGCGACCTCCACACCCACAGCCGGTTCTTTCATCTCCGACCGGAGGTGGCAGCCTGGTACGACCCGTTCGGCGTGCGTGTGGCGCTTCGGGTGGCCCGGTCTCGCGGACTGGACGGTATCGCCGTTACGAACCACGACTGCTTCCGCCCGGAGGCGCTCGTCGACGACGCCTGCATCCCGGGCATCGAGACATCGACCACGCGGGGGCACCTCCTCGTCGTCGGTCCGGACCCGCCGACACGGACGGTCGCCGGACAGTTGACCCCGCACGAGGCGGTCGACCTCGCCCACGAGCGAGGGTGTGCCGCCATCGTCGCCCATCCGTTCCGGAACTCGACGCTTCGAGCCGCGAACGCCGACTTCGACGCCATCGAACTGAACGGGAAGCGCCCCGAACACCGCCGGAAGATAGAGCGTCTCGCCCGCGAGCGTGACCTCCCACTCGTCGGCGGGAGCGACGCGCACGTCCCGTTCGAGGTCGGTCGACTCTCGACGCGGCTGGACATCGACCGCCTGACGCCCGCAGCCGTCGTCGACGCCATCCGCGACGGACGGGCCTTCCGCGCGCTCGGTGCGGTGTACCGACGGATCCACCGCGTAAACTACCCCACCCTACTCGCTCACGGCTTCGCCGTTCGCTTCGGTGAGGGTGGGGCTTTCGCGTGGACTCCCGTTCTGGCCAGTGCTGGCAGGCTCGTAATCGCCGTTCGCGTTCAACGTCCCGCGATTCAAGCGCACGTTTACCGGTGCGCCTCCGCCCGACGACGTTTGCGCCGAGCGGAGATGCTTCAGACCGATATTCTTCGCCGCGTTGTAGTCCGCGTGCGGTGAGTACCCGCACTTCAGGCACTCGAATACGTCCTGTCCACTCGAGGTCGGGCGGTTTCCCTCGTAGGTGAACCCGCACTTAGAACACCGCTGGGAGGTGTAGGCGGGACTCACCTGTTCAACCGAGATGCCGACCACCTCGGCTTTGTACTCGACATATTCGAACAGGCGTCGGAACGCCCACGCGTGGAACTTCTTTGCGCGGGGCATCCGCTCACGAATCCCTGTCAGGTTCTCGAACGCGATCACGTCGCAGTCGTATTCGACAGCTTCCGCGACGAGTTGTTTCGAGACGGTGTGTAAGAAGTGGTCGTAGCGGCCCGTCTCGGTACGTCCGACCGACTGGATGGTTTCGTGAGCGGCCCGCGTTCCACGCTGTTGGAGCGACCCGCGCCGCTTCTCGAACTCGCGGTGCCAGTGGTTCAACTCCGACCCGTTCCAGAAGGTGCCTGTAGATGTGACGGCGACATTTTCGATGCCGAGGTCAACGCCGAGGACTGTCCTGTGCTCGTCGTTGCCGTCGTCGGCAGTCTCGAACTCCACGTCCGCCTTTGTTCGGACGTGAAGGTAGAACTCACCGTCGCGATAGTGAAGTTCCCCGCCCGTCACTTCGTAGTCGTCGTTGAACAGGTACTCCGAGTGGGGCGTCTCGCGTCCCTCGTCGGGGAGGACGTATTCGGCGGTGATGCGTCCTCCGACGGTCGAGAGTGTCGCGTGGTCGTCGTTGAACGTTGCACACCTCTTGTCGTAGACGAGCGTCGGGGCTGTGAAGTGCGGTTTCCCCGCGTAATCGCCTTGCTTCCAGCGAGTGACGACGCTCTGGACGGCGTCGGCGGCCTTGTTGCGAGCGTTCTGGACGAGGTTCGCTTGCAGTCGCGTCTCGGCCCGCACGTCGTCGTAGGTTTCCCGTTGGAGTTCGGCTTTGCTCGTAGTCTTGTACTCGCCTTTCCACGCGTGGTCTACGACGTAGTTGGCGGCCCACAGGAACTCGGAGATGGTTTCTTCGAGGAGGTTAGCATCGCTGTCGGCCACGTTGAGCTTGACCGGAACGGTGCGACGTACCTCCATCCGTGTTTCAGATGTAGCTCTTGTCTTTATATTTATAATGATTCGAAGGGGAGTCAGTCGGCCATTGAATGTGGTTGGTGTAGTCCTCATGACGGTTTCCTCCCCGACCTACTCACTCACTTCGTTCGCTCCTTGAGGTCGGGGGCTCCACCATACATTACGCTGAAAACGGGGCGTCGGTGAGTCCGCTCGCGTCGTCCGCCGTGCCGGACGGTCCGTCAGAGCGCACATTTATCACCTGTGCATCACTGAGTATTGACCATGTCGAAAGTCGAACTCTCGCTACCGGACCGCATCGATAACGACATCCGCCGACTCGTCGACCAGGGCGAGTTCGTCAACCGTGACCAGGCCGTCGAGGAACTCCTCTCGATGGGGATGTCCGCGTACAACACCACGTCGACCGACGATAGCCAGGGCCCCGAGGAGAACCTCTTCTCGCAGGCCGTCGAGGACCAGCAGGACCCCGCCGCACGCAGCGACACGGGCGACGACTACTCGTTCTAGGGCGGACGTCGGCCGTCTCGACCCGGCCGTCCGGCGCGATGCGACGCACACGAAGGGACGCGCGGCCGACGGAGTCATGGGCTCGTCGCCCCTCCCCTCGGGCGTGCAGCCCGTCCTCTCGGCGACCGAACGACAGCGGTTCGACGAGCGGTCCGACCAGACCTTCTACGACAGTCCGCGGTTCGTCACACACGCCGACAGCGCGTTCCTCGCGCGGTTGACCGCGCTCTACGCCAACGTGCTCGCCCCCGGTGACCGCGTTCTCGACGCGATGAGCAGTTGGGTGTCTCACCTTCCGGACGGGGTCGAGTACGAGGTGGTCGGTCACGGGCTCAACGCGGAGGAACTCGCCGCGAACGACCGCCTCGACGAGTGGTTCGTCCAGGATTTGAACACCGAACAGACCCTCCCGTTCGAGGAGAACGAGTTCGACGCGGTCCTGTGTGCGCTCTCCGTCCAGTACCTGCAGTACCCGGGTCGGGTGTTCGCCGAGTTCCGCCGGGTGCTCGGTGAGGGCGGCGTCCTCGTCGTGAGCTTCTCGAACCGGCTGTTCCCGACGAAGGCCGTCCGGGCGTGGCGCGGGGCGTCGATGGAGGGACGCGTCGGCCTGTTGAACCGGGCACTCGACGCGGCGGGCGGGTTCGAAGAGCACGAGGTGATTCGAGAGCGGCCGGGAACGGACCCGTTCTACGCCGTCGTCGCGCGTGCGACCTGAGAGGCCGTTCGTGTCAGGTCGACGGCGGAGACGCGTCACGTACGGCGTCCGGTCGTCGGTGGCTCGGCGCTCGGGGCGGACCGTCGATGAACGCGTTGCGATGCCGGAGGACGGCACGGTCGGCGGTCGGAACGAAAACCGACGGGGGCGGCGAGCCTCGGTCCGAGCTACAGCCCGAGATAGAGGTTCATCAGTTCGTCCTCGTCGGCGAGGTCGGTCGGTTCGCCGTGGAACTGCACCTCACCCTCGGCGAAGATGTAGACGTAGTCGGTGATGCGGAGCGCCGCGGAGACGTTCTGCTCGATGAGGACGACGCGAGCGCCCCTGTCGACGAGCGTCGTGACGAGGTCGAACGCGTCGTCGACCAGTTGTGGTGCGAGACCCGCGGACGGTTCGTCGAGCAGGTAGGTGTCCGCGCCGGACATCATCGCCCGACCCAGGCTGACCATCATCTGCTGGCCGCCCGAGAGGTTCCGCGCCTTGTCCCCCATCTTGTCTTCGAGCGCGGGGAACGCGTCGAGGACCTCGTCGATACGCCGTTCGACCGTCTCGCCGTCGTCGACGGTGAAGGCGCCGACGCGGAGGTTCTCCTCGACCGAGAGGCTGTCGAAGACGCCACCGCCCTGCGGGAGCGTCGCGATGCCGTTGGTGACGGTTTCCTCGGGCGGCCGGCCCGTCAGGTCGACGTCGCCGTACCGGACGCGTCCCGACCAGACCGGGACGACGCCGTTCACCGCCTTCATGAACGTCGACTTCCCGGAGCCGTTCGGACCGAAGATGGAGGTGACGCCGTCGCGGTTCTCGAAGGAGATGCCGTGGAGCACCTCGTGGTCGTCGTAGCCGGTGACCACGTCCTCGGCGATCAGCGTCGGCGGGCCGGCGTCGGTGCTCATATCGGCACCCCCTCGTCGTCCGCGGCGGTACCGAGGTACGCCTCGCGGACCCGCTCGTCCTGTCGCACCTCGTCGAACGTCCCCTCGGCGATGAGCGCGCCCTGGTCGAACACGGAGACGCTGTCGACGATGGACCGGATGACGTTCATGTCGTGTTCGACGACGACGAACGTGGTCCCCTCGTCGTTGAGGTCGCGGATGTGGTCCATGATGCGCTCTTCCAGCGCCGGGTTGACGCCCGCGGCGGGTTCGTCCAACATGATGACCTCCGGGTCCAGCATCAGGACCCGCGCCAGTTCGAGCAGTTTCTGCTGCCCGCCGCTCATGCCGCTCGCTTGGTTCTCCGCGATGTGGTCGATGTCGAGGAACGCCAGAATCTCGTCGGCCCGGGCCTGCTTGTCGAAGTCGTCGGTCGTCTGGACCGCCAGCATGTTCTGCCGGACCGTCATGTTCTCGAACGGTGAGACGATCTGAAACGTTCGGCCGAGCCCACGACGAGCGATCTTGTGGGGCTTCCAGCCCGTGATGTCGGTCCCGTCGAAGGCGACCGAACCGCCGTCGGGCTGGTAGAAGCCGGTGACGGTGTTGAAGAACGTCGTCTTCCCGCTCCCGTTCGGGCCGATGATGCCTCTGATCTCGCCCCGAGGCACCGACAGCGAGATGCCGTCGTTCGCCCGGAGCGCCCCGAACGTCTTCGTCAACTCCTCCGTCCGGAGGATGGTGTCTCGTTCGCTCATAGGAGGTCGAACTTCTCCGCGAGTTCGCGCGCGTTGTTTCGGATGTCGGTTCGGTCGACTTCGCCGCGCAGGATGCCGACGACGCCGCTCGGCGCGAACAGCACGACGATCATGATGAGGACGCCGATGAGCGGGAGGTAGATGGTCGACTGTCCGAGGAACACCGACGAGAGACGCTGGAGCAAGAAGACGAGAATCCCGCCGATGATGGGGCCGGTGATAGTCCCGAGTCCACCCAGAAGCGCCATGATCACCATCTGGTCGGTGATGATCGCCGCGAGGACGTCGTTCGGGTGGATGAACGTGATGAAGTACGCGTGGACGCTGCCGAACAGCGCCGCGATGGCACACGACAGCACGTACACCTGTCGCTTTACTCGGGTGGTGTCGATGCCGAGCGACTCGGCGGCGTCCTCGTCGTCCCGGAGCGCCTTCACGCGGAACCCGAACTCGCTGCGCTCGAAGACGACGTACGTCACGGCGATGGTCGCGAGACACAGCGCCAGCATGAGGTAGTAGAACAGCGACGTCGAGAGTTCCCCGACCGGGAGCCCGAAGCTCCCCGCGGCGGTCGGCAGGCTGAGTCCGAACGTTCCGCCGGTGATGTCGAGGTTGAGCGCCAACTGTTTGAACGCCTCCGCGAGCGCCCAGGTCGCGATGGCGAAGTACGCCCCGGTCAGGCGGAGCGTCGGGACGGCGACGAGGTAGGCGATGACGGCGGCGACGGCGGCGGCGACCACGAAGCCCGCGAGAAACGGGAGGCCGAACGTGACCATCACGGCGCCGGTGGCGAACGCGCCGATGCCGAAGTACGCGCCGTGTCCGAAGTCGAGGTAGCCGGCGTAGCCGCCGATCATGTTCCACGACTGTGCGAGGCCGATCCACATGAGGGCGCCGAGGCCGATACGGGTCCAGAACGCGCCGAGGGCCATCGGGAGGGCGACCAGCACGACGACGGCGACGAGGACGACGAGCCAGACCGGGACGTCCCCGAGCCGCGTCGAGAGCACGTCGGTCGTCTTCTCGCTCATGAAGCCCACTCCCCTTTCCCGAGGATGCCGGCCGGCGAGACGAGCAGTACCACGTAGATGAGCGCGAACAGCACGAGGAGGACGACCTGGCTGCTCGCGTACACCGCCGTCAGGGACTGGGTCAGCCCCAGCACGATACCGCTGAGAATCACGCCGGGGAGGTAGCCCATCCCGGCGAGCACGACCATGAAGAACGCGAAGGCGGTGTACTGGAGACCCATCCCCGGATTGGCGGTGAACACCATCCCGATGAACACGCCCGCGGCCGCCGTCAGCGCGGCGTAACTCCCGTAGGCGATGGACTGGTACCGGTTGATCTTGATCCCCATCAGGCGGGCGTTCGTCCGGTCCTCGGCGATGGCGCGGATGGCCATCCCGCCCTTGGTGTTGTAGAGGTAGTACATGAACGCCGCGAGGGCGACGACACCGAAGACGGCAGTCGCGGCGCGGACGTACGGGAAGATACCCACGCTGGGGACGGTGAGACTCCCCTGTAGCAGCGACGAGGGGACGTCGCGGTTGTTGGGTCCCAAGACGGTGAGGACGGTCCCGCGGAAGAACGTCGCCAGCCCGAAGGTGAACACGAGCCCCATCAGCAGCGGCTGGGGCCGGTCGCCCGTCGTGACGTGGTGGATGAGCGGCTGGACGAAGAAGCCGAGGACGAAAAAGCCGACGAGGACGAACGGGATGACGAAGACGCCCTCGGACCCGAGCAGGGGGGCGGCGAGTCCGCCGAGGATGGCGCCGAGCATCACGTACTCGCCGACGGCGAAGTCGACGACCTCCAGCACCCCGAACGCCAGCGAGAAGCCGACGCCGACGGTGACGTAGATGCCGCCCAGCAGCAGGCCGTTGACGATTGTCTGAATCAGCAGTCCGGTCTCGACCATCGCTCGTTACCGTTCACTCCAGCTCGGAATCGGGTACGTCGCCTCGCCGACGGCCTGGTCCTCCGGTCCGACGATATTCGGCGACCCGTCCTCGGCAAGCTGGATGAGGAGCGAGGTCGTGTTGATGTTGTTGTGGTAGTACTCGCCCTCGGTCTCGAACCGCACGTCCCCGTAGAACGTGTTGACCTCGATCCCTTCGAGGACGGAGATGAGTTCGTCCTTGTCGTCCTGTGAGAGCGGCGGCGCGGAGCCGAGCTCTTTGAACGCCTCCTGGAAGACGATGCCGGCGGCCGTCGATCCGGCCTGCGTGTAGTCGGGAGCGCTGCCGTAGGCGGCCTGCGCGGCGTCGGCGTAGGCGCTCGGCGAGTCGAACAGTACGCCGCCGGAGCGGTCGGCGCTCGGGAGCCAGACGGTCGCGCCGAACGTGTGGGCCGCGCCCGCACCCGCGCCGTCCTTGTAACTCCCCGTGTTGACGCCGTAGTGCATCATGAAGCCGTTCGGCGAGTAGTCGAACTGCTCGGCGGCGTTGATGAGGTTGACGTGGCTCCCGATGTGTCCGCCGTGGAGGTGGAGGTCCGGACCCGCGCTCTTCGCCTGGGAGACGACGTTCGCGTAGTCGGCGCCCCGCGGGAAGAGCTGGAAGTCGAGGACTTCGACGCCGGCGTTCTCGGCGGCCGTGCGCATCGCCTCCGCGGTGCTCTTCGAGAAGGGTTCGTTGACGCCGGTGATGTAGACCGATTCGGCGTTCGGGTCGAGGTTCAACAGCGCCTCCCCGGTTTCGCTGGCGATGATCGAGACCGTCGGAATCGTCCCGAACGAGTACTCGAACCCCTGTTGCCAGATCTGTGGCGACTCCGCGCTGCCCGTGATGTGCGGCATGGAGTTCTGTTCCATGATCGGACAGACGGCCAGCGTGACGTTACTGGAGTAGGGGCCAAGCACGGCGTCGACGTTCTCGCTGGAGATCATCCGCGAGGCGGCGTCGGCGCCCGAACTGGGCTTCGACTGTGCGTCGGCGTAGACGATTTCGACGTCGTACGACTCCCCGCCGACCTCGATGCCGCCGTTCTGGTTGACCGTGTCCGCCCAGAGGTCGTATCCGCGCTTGGTGACGCCACCGCCGAAGCGGAGGTCGCCCGACAGCGACGTGACCGCGCCCAGTTTGAACCGGTCGCGGCCGCCGCCGGTGCTTCCGGTCGAACCCCCGCTCTCGGTGTCAGTGCTGGTGCCGCCCGAACTCCCTCCCCCGCCCGACTCGCTCGGACTGCCGGAGCCACTCGAACCGCCGCCGCCGGAACAGCCCGCGAATCCGACCGCGATTGCGCCTGCACCCGCCGTTTTCAGGAACCGCCGACGCGACTTGTTCGTGTGATCGTCTGACATACAATGGAGCTGGTATATAGACCACATCCTAATACTTTGTGATTTTATGACGTGGGGTGTGACAGCGAATAAATATCAACTACTGCGTCAGAAAACCGTCGAGGCTCTCGCGTCGGAGAGCGACGGAGAGCCGTGGCGTCGGTTCGAGCGCCGCTCGTCCTGGTCGATGGACGGCACAACAAGCGAGTTCGGGGCGGAGAGTGCGAGACGAGTCGTTGGTGGACGCGGCGACGACAAGGACGGCGAGTCGACGACGAGGGCGTGTCAGTCGCGCCTGGAGTCGTCCTCGGCGCGGCGGTCGTCGGCGCGGCGGTCCTCGGAGAGGACCGTCGTCTGGAGCGTATCGATGTCGGTCGCCTCCCTGATGTCGTCCATCGTGGGGACCTCGGCTCCGTTGGACCCTTCGCCGGTGGCGACACCGCTCGTCAGGATGCTCCGGATACCCTCCTCGATGGTCATGTCGACGTCGTGGACCCGAGACTGGGGGACGTGCGTGAGAAAGCCGCCGGTGACGGGGTTCGGAGCCATCGGGAGGAACATCGTCACCATCTCGTCGTGTCCGGTCGCCACGTTCACCGAGTCGGGCGACGGCCCCGTCTCGAAGCCGATGACGTACAGTTCGTCGCCGAGACACTCGACCAGTTTGACCTCCCTGAACTCGTCGGCTCCCTGGTCGAGCATCGCGTCGCTCATTCGCCGGAAGCTCCCGTAGACGGTCCCGACGCCCGGGATCGACGTGATCGCGAGGTCGACGTAGTCGATGACCATCTCGCCGTAGCGGTTGTGACCGACGGTTCCGACCGCCACGACCACGCTGAGGAGTACGACGACCGTGATGAGTTCGGTGTAGAAGTCGGTGACCGTCGAGTACAACCCGGCTTGCACGATGACCTGCCCGAAGCCCGCGTCCGTCAGGCGCTCGATGACGCCGGCCCACTGGAGGATGCCGATGACGGGGACGAGCGCGTCCGTCAACAGGTCGAGCATCATATCGACGAGGTAGACCGTGATGACGACCGGGATGAGGATTGCGAAGCCGGTGAGGAGCACCTCGAGTGCGGTCTCGTAGGCGCTCTTGCCCGCCTCGACCGGGTCCGGCGCTTCGGCGTCGTTACTCACGGACAACCACGACCGAGGAGAGCTGACAGGAGGGACACGTCGTGTCGTCTCTCGGCTTCGACGGGGACCGTCGTGACGGCTTCGACCCGGTCGCTGGCCGTCGGGCGCGCGGGAGACTGACTCGCTCGAACCGTTTCACGTTCTGCTTCATGGATAGTTGGTATCGGTCGGCTACCAAGTGCCTTTAGGTTGCATGGACGTGGGGGGTGGACGCCGCGGAGACGGCTGTCGAGCGACGACCCACAGGTTCTATACCTCCCTAGAGAACGTCTACGACGTGCGACAGCAATCGCGGGCATCGACGGTGATACGGTCGACGGTCGCCGTCGTGCGCGAGCGACACGTCACTGCGGACGCGGCCGGCCTTGCATACTACGCGTTCAACTCGCTCGTCCCCCTTCTGGTTCTGGCGTACGCCGCGCTCACGACGTTCGGGACGGTACCGGCGCTCGCCCACGCGCTCGAACTGGTGACGGGGGTCAGTGCGGGGGAGTTCGAGGGGGTGATCAGTCAGCTCGGCGGGAGCGGCGCCGGTCGGATTCGAGCGGTCACCCTCGCGCTCGTCATCTCCGTCTGGAGCACCCACCGGATGTTTCGGGCCGTCGACAGCATCTTCGCCGAGGTGTACGGCGTGCGCCGCGAGCGGTCGACCACCCGCGGCTTCCTCGACAGCACGCTCGTGCTGGTGACCGTCACGGTCGGCGTCGCGGTGATGGCTGGGCTCGGCGTCGCCCTCGCGGTGCGTGTCTCCGGGCTGCTGTGGCTCGGACTCGGCCCGGTGGTGCTGTGGCTCTCGCTCGCGGTCGTCTTCGTCCCGATGTACTACGTGCTGTCGGGACCGGACGTCTCGGTCGCCGAAATCGCCCCCGGTGCGGCGTTCGCCGCGAGCGTCTGGACCGTCTCGCTTCTCGTGTTCCGCCTCTATCTCACCACCTCGGAGACCGTCGAACTGTACGGCATCGCCGGTGCCGTCCTGCTCGTCCTCACGTGGCTGTACGTCGGCTCGTTCGCGCTACTCGTCGGGGTCGTCCTGAACGCGGTGAGAGCCGGCCGCGTGGACGTCGACGAGGCGTGGGTACCGGGCGAGACGGACGCGTGAACCACGAGCCGACCACGGGGCAGTGGGCCGAATCGGTCCCGTGTGCCGACAGTCCGGAGAAGCTGACTCCTCGAATGTCAATAGAGATACATTTATCGTGTTACATGTCAACAGGAAACTCAATGATTCTCACCGAACTGGTGACGTCGCTGGTCGGACGGGGGGGACCGCGCCTGTACGAGTGTCGGCACTGTGGGGCCACGCTCCTCAAACGGACCGATCCGTGTCCGTACTGTGGCCCGACGGAAGTCGTCGCGTTCGACCTCGAAGAGTAAGCGTAGCGTTCGACGACGAGACGAGTGGGTGGGGCGACCGCTGGAAGACGAGAATCGAAGGGACGAGGACGAACGGGGGTGGTCGGAGCGGTTTCGCGGCGTGAGATTCGGAGGCCAACGGTTAAACCCCTCGCCGTGAACGGACGGGGTATGCGAGCGCCTCTCCTCGCGAGCACCGGCATCGTCGCCGGCGTCCGATACGACCTGCGGACGCTCCACGGTCTCTGGATGGCGCTGGCTTTCCCACAGCTCCGGGAGTCTCATCCGGTGCTGGGCCAGTGGTATCCGCAGACGACGGGCCAGCGCGTGGCGTATCGGCTGTGGGCCGTCCTCGGTGGGCTGGGTCTGCTCGTCGGTTACCCCCTCACCGTGGCGGGCTTCGCGGTCCGCTTCTACGCCCGACGCTTCGACCGGACGACGACGCGCATCGGGGTGGTCGGGACCGTCCTCCTCGCCGTCGTGGTCTGGGGCGGGCTCACGGCACTCGCGCGCCTCCGGTTCTCCCCCGAGGGCTTCCTCGCCGTCGCCGCCGCCGGTTCCGTCGCCGTCGTCGCCACCGTGCTCGCGCTCGCCTTCGCTCACGTCGGCGGGCGCCTGACGACCGTCCTCTTCGCGTACCCGCTCGGCGTCGTCGCCGTCTTCTTGCCCCCGGTGGTGGCGGCGCTGTACTCGCCGACCCTCGCGGGCGTGGTGTTCCCCGAGAGCGAGTCGCTCGCCATCTGGCTGCTCGACAACGTGCTCGTCGTCGGGGACCTCAACGCCGTTCTGCGGGCGCGGTTCGATCTCGTCGGCTTCGCGTACGTCGGGATGTGGAGCGCGCTGGCCGTCCCGGTGGGGTGGGTCCTGGGAATCCTCGTCACGCTGGCGAACCTGGTGCGACCAACGGACGACGAAGACGGCGAGGAGTGACCGGAGCGTCGGTCGTCGCTCGCCCCGCTCGTCAGTCGCCGCCCGCCACCCGAACGAACGGCGCGACCGAGGGAACGCCCTCGCGCAGGACGAACAGGAGGTAGTACCCCGGCGGGAGGAGGCTCGGGTTCGCCGGGAGGCGGACGGTGAGCGTTCCTTCGCTCTTCGCCTCGACGACGAGTTCGACCAGCCGCTGGTCCGTGTTGAGACAGTGGGTCGTCGACGACTGGCGGACGAGCACGACCTCGTCGACCTCGGGCGCGTCCGGCGTCTCCACGTCGAACGCCTCACCGTAGACGACGCGCTCGGGCGCGGCGTCGACGGTCGGGCGGGGACCGGCGAACAGATACGGCGGCCGGTACAGTTCGATTCGAAGCTCGTCGACCCGTCGTCGGGGATTGCTCCCGCACGTCAACACCCGACCGTCGGGGAGCAACAGGGCGTTCGAGTGGTACAGGCGGTCGACCGTCATCGGGGCGAGCGCAGTCCACGTCTCCGTTGCGGGGTCGAACCGCTCGGCCTCGTGGACGGCGTTCGGTGCCGACGCGACTTCGCCCGTTTCGGGGTCGTACCCGACCCCGTGGACGTGCCCCTTCTTGCCGCTGCGTCCGCCCATCACGAACACGGTACCGTCGGGGAGCAAGACGGCGTAGGCGTAGTAGCGTGCGTGCGCCATCGAGTCGACGGACCGCCACCGCGGGTCGGGCGCGGAGAGGTCGATGAGTTCCGTGTCGGCGACGGCCTCCGTCCCGGTCGGCGTCCCGCCGCCGGCGAGGAGCACGCGAGCCCGGTAGTCGTCCCCGGGACGAAGCGGGAGCAACGCCGAGGCGCCCTCCTCGCGCTCTTGCTCGCTGGGCAGGCCGTACTCGGTCCACGTTCTTCTCCCTACATCGAACCGCGCCGTCGGGAACGCCCGGAGCGAAAAGGGGAACGTGTAGTGGGTGTTGTACGACCCGGCGTAGAAGACCGTCCCGTCGGGAAGGAGGTGGAGCCGCGGGTAGAGGGGGAGCCACCGACCGGCACCGCGGAGGACACGCCACCCCTCACCGGGGGTGTACAGCTCCAGCTTCCGCAGGGCGACCCACGGCGGGTGTTTGGTGAGACCGGCCGCGGCCAGCACGCTCCCGTCGCCCATCGTCACCAGCGTGGGGTACCACCGCCCGGCGTGGACGTCCTGTCCCCGCGTCCACCGCTCCGCGTCGGGGTCGAACAGGTAGGTGTGGTCGAGCCCCGCGAAGGGCGGAAGGTTCGGCAGGTCGGGCACCCCCGGCAGCGCGGGCGGGTCGATGCCGCCGTCGTACCGGTAGGTGCCGCCCGCGGCGAGCAACCGGCCGTCGGGGAGGAACGCGTGGCCGACGCAGAAGACATCGCCCCCGAGTTCCTGGTCGACGACGGTGAGGCTCCCGGTCTCGGGGTCGAACAGTTCCGCGGGATACGGGTGATGCAGGCGCGTCTCGTCGTTGCCCGACCCGCCGAACGCGAGTACCTTCCCCGTGTGCAACAGCGCGACGTGGACCGGCAGGTGGTCGAACCGGTGTTCGACTGGCTCCCACGCGCCTCCTTCCTCCGGTGTCTCAGCCTCCCCAGTCATCGTGGGAGGATACGACCCGCGGAGATGTCAAGTTGTGTATGAAACGTCGTCGCCCGGTGGTCTCGGAGCGGGCACGGAACGTTCACGTCGACCCGACACGCCGGCGGCGCTGTGGTCGAGGCCGGGACGGTTCGGGCCGGGACGACCCCTTTTGTCGCTTCGGTCCTCACCTCCACACGATGACCCACCCTCCGGAGAAGCGGGCCGGCGTCGAGGAAACGGACCTCACGGGAACGACCGCACTGGTGACGGGGTCGACGAGCGGCATCGGACGCGGGGCCGCCCTCGCGCTGGGTCGACTCGGCGCGGATGTCGTCGTTCACGGCCGCGACGACGCGGCGGGCGCGGAACTGGTCGACGAACTCACGGCGAGCGGGTCGGACGCCCGGTTCGTCCGCGCGGACTTCTCCGACGTCGGCGCCGTTCGCGGCCTGGCCGACGAGGTGCGAGCCGAGACGGACGAACTCGACCTGCTCGTGAACAACGCAGGCGGCTTCTTCCGTGAGGCCCGCCTCACCGGCCTCGGCGTCGAGTACACCTTCCACGTGAACCACCTCTCGCCGTACCTCCTCACGGCCGAGTTGCTCGACCACCTCGCACCCGAGGCGCGGGTGGTGACGACGGCCTCGGACGCCCACCGCGGCGTGACGCTCGACCTCGACTCGGTGGCCTCGATCGAGGACTATTCGGGATGGACCGCCTACCAGCGCTCGAAGCTCGCGAACGTCCAGTTCGCGTTCGAACTCGCGAAGCGGCTGTCGGATCGGGACTCGAAAGTGACCTCGAACGCCCTGCATCCGGGCGCTATCCCCGGGTCGGGCTTCACGCGCTTCCTCCCGACGCCGCTCTCGCAGGGCGCGAAGCTTCTCAACGCCGTTCCGGGCGTGACCTCCGTGACGGACGGCGCGGCGGCGCTGGTCTACCTCGCCATCTCCGACCGCGTCGACGGGGTGTCAGGGCGATACTTCTCGAAGCAACGCCCCGCGACGCCGTCGCAGGCCGCCCGGTACCCCGAGGCGCAGCGACGGCTGTGGCAGCGGAGCGCGGAGTTGCTCGGGATCGACGAACCGCTGACGGTCGACTGAGTCACGTCTCCGAGGACGCCACCGCCTACGCCGGTCGAAATGCGCCGCACAACATCAACATCAACATCAACGGCGTGTGGCGGTCCGACGAGGACTTCGTCGAGCCAGACACGGAGTGGGCCCGTGAGTTCTTTGAGGCCCTCGAACCCCATCGAGAGGGCGTCTACGTGAACTTCCTCGATGCCGACGACGGTACTCAACGGGTCTGCGAGGCCTACGGCGACGCACCTACCGGCGGCTCGCCGATATCAAGGCCGCGTACGACCCCGACAACGTGTTCCACCTCAACCAGAACATCGAACCACTGGCCAGAGGAGCGACCGTTGTCGGTCGAAGCAACGGTTTGTCGTCCGGGAGCGGCGAGAGTTCGGAGCCACTCCCCGGTACGACCGGTCCGGAAGGCCGCGGAGTGTTATTTCTTAGATTCGGCAGCTGAATACGCGCCCTCTGTTCAGCATAACCAATGAACCGTCGACATCTGGAGCCGAAGTTCGCCCGGAGTTCCCGTATTCGTCCCCACAGAGAGACCCTCAGCCGGCTCGGTTGATCGCGGTGAACGTCTCTCGCATCTCGGTGAAGTTCTCCTCCGAAACCGCGAGTTCCTCACGGAGTTTTTCGCTTCGTCGTTGCATCCGGAGGTACTCGGTGGACTCCGCAAGCTGTTCAGCTGTATGCTCGGCCTCGAGGACGGCCAGTTTCGCAGTGAGGCTGAAAAAGGCCGTGAGTGGATCATCGTACGAAGCAGCCTCTAGTTGCTGGTCGATCGCTGCAAAGAGGTCCTCTTTGTCGATTGGTTTGCAGAGGTAATCGTCGAAGGGCATGTCGACGATTCCGAATCCAGGGTCGACTGCCGTCACCATGATGATACGACAGTCGTACCCGTAGTCTCGGAGGTCCCGCAACACGTTATCACCCGAATACGGCATCCGACGGTCCAGTAACACCACATCTACCGTGTCGTCCATCTCCACGAGCGCTTCTTCACCACCATACGCTGTTCTGACGTCTCCGTAACGCGACCGTAACCGGAGCGCGTACGCATCAGCGACTTCGCGTTCGTCGTCGACGAATAGAATCGTTCCCTCCCTCTCCTGTGCCATAGTATCACGCGCCAATGAGGTTGGTCACTAGAGCTGTTATACTTTCGTGCAACGGTCCGGGAGAACAGAGGGAGCCTCCAGTCGATCTCTCGCAGTGCTCAGTCTTGAGCGTCCGCCTCGGGTCCGTGTGACTTCTGCGTTCGTCTGAGCGTGTATTCTTATCGTGTTCCTTGACAACAGTCGTGTATGCGGCTCCGGAGTAAGTTCGCGATCGTCATCATCCTGGTGACACTCACGCTGAGTGTCTCGGTTTTCACCGCTGTGGATCTGTATCGACGCGATGCCGTCGAGGAGTCTCGCGTGGCCGTCAACGAGACGGCGACCCGTACAGCAAACCAGATCGACGCATCGGTTCGCGAGAGACAGGACTACTTGGGGCTCGTCGCATCCCGGTCAGAAGCACACCAGTTCGACCAGAGTGGTCAGTTTCTCGATGCGCTCGTTTTGAACTCACGTTTCTACGCCGCCCAGATCGTCGCCACGAACGGGACCGTCATCGCCTTTCGCGGAGACATCACAGCCCAACAGCGGCGAGCCGTCCTCGGCTCGAACCGAAGCACCGAACCCTACGTCAAAGCCGCGCTCGACGGTCGCTCGTTCGTGGGAGAGGGCGAGGCTGTCGACGAGACGGACAGGCACGTCCTCGTGTTCAGTACGCCGATCTTCGAGGACGGGGAGATAGCGGGTGTCCTCGCAGGGGCGGTCTATCTCGACACACAGACCGCCTTTGACGCACTGCCACCCTTAGAAACGAGCAGACAGACCGTTCGAGTCGTCGGGAACGGGACGGAACTCTACGAGGGCGACCAGCAGTTCACCGCGTCGATCGAAGCCTCCGCGACTGTTGACGCGACGGGGTGGACGGTCACCGTCGTCCGCGACCGGTCGAGACTCGATGCCCGCCTCCATCGTCTGGAGCTGTTTCAAGCTGGACAGCTGGGTGTCGTACTCGTAGTGATGGCCGGGCTCGGCTACTGGCAGTACGTCGCGAGTCTTCGCCAGACGGAGCGTCTCCTCGGGGGCTTCGATGACATCGGATCCGGTAACTACGACCGGACTGTCTCGCTCGAAGGTGGCACCGAGTGGGAGCAGATCAGCGACGGGTTCAATGACTTGGCGTCGACGCTCCAAGCGCGCGAGACGGCGCTTCGTCGCCGAACACAGCGACTGGAAGTCATGTACCGCGTCGTGCGGCACAACCTCCGGAACCAGCTAACGGTTCTCTTGACCTACGCAGATGTCATCGCTGAGGTCACCAACGACGAAGAAATCCGCAGGGCAGCTCAGTCTATCGGCGACGCAGGACAGACGCTCACGCATCTCAGCGAACGGGCCCGTCAGATCGAGACAGCCCTCGCGGATGATCAGACACCCTCGCGGATAGAGGTGAACGAGATCGTCTCCGACGTTGTCGCCGACCTCCGTGAGACGTACCCGACGGTGGAGATCGAAACCTCTCTCGCCGAGGACCGCTGGGCACACGCCCTCCCGTCGCTCCGGATGGCGATCGAGAGCGTCTGTGAGAACGCTTGCCAGCACAACGATGCCGAGGAACCTCACGTCGAGGTAACGGTCGCCACGGTCGACGGGACGAGTGCGCGTGGAACACGTCCGACGGAACTGACTCGAACCGGTACTGTGGATGACAGTGTCCAGCGCGCCGACCAAGACAGGAAAGCGGACGGCGAGACTGTGTGGAAGGATGGCGTCGTCGACAGCGACACCGACCGCTGGGTACGCATCGTGATTGCCGACAATGGCCCCGGTCTCCCCGAACAGGACCGGACTGCCATCACCGAGGGACGCGAGACGGAGCTCGAACACGCGAGCGGCCTCGGTCTCTGGTTGGCCCATTGGCTCGCCGACCGTTCAGGTGGTCACCTCCGGTTCCACGACGCATCCCCTCGGGGGACGGTCGTCGAACTGCTCCTCCCACGGGCCGCGGCGACGACACCGACACACGGGCCGGACGGGGAGTCGGGAGGAGAGCGTTAGCCGGACGAGCCTCGTCGGCTCCGCGATTTCCCTCACTGTGGCCAAGAGTCCACTGAGACAGGACATCGACTGGGCCGGACTGGATTACCGGTGACGACGACCGAACGCTACGGACAGGGCCACGACGAGCAGTGCGACAGCCGTCGTGCCGAACCCGAGTCCAGGAACGGATTCACCGCTCGTTGCCTGACTAGCCTCTGGAGGGCCCGTCGACGCGTTGTTCGTCCTCTCGGCTGTAAGAGTACCCCTGCGACCGATCGTTGAGCCACCCGTCGGTACGGTGTCTCCGGATTCGACCGTGACGTTTCCGACGAACCGTTCGTTGACGTACACCTGATAGATTCCCGGTTCGTCGAAGGAGCGTTCGAAGGTGGCCTGTCGAGTTCCGTTCGGGGCGATCGACAGCTCCGTGCGGTCCACCAGCGTCTCTTCGAGGAGCAGTTTCACAGTGTACGTGCCATCTGCACCCCCATCGTTCCGCACGCGGACCAGGACCTCAGTTCCCTGATGTGTGCTGATACGCGTGACGGTCACGAGCGCGTCGGTGATACGGAACTTCGCCTGTTTTACACCCGTCGTGAAGTCAGAGAACCCCGGTGTCCTCGCCTCGAAAAAGTAGTGGGTCTCACCCTCTTCGACGAACCGTGTCGGGAGTTCGACCCACCCGCTTTCCTCGTGACGGTACAGCACGACGTCCTCTGGGCCGGTCTCGTTCCCGGCCAATCGGTCTTTCCGAACACGGATTCTGAACGTGACGTCACTGATCTGCTCGTTCGGAATGCTGTGATCGACGTGGACGTATCCCGCGGGCTCTGTTCCGTCGCCGAGAGCGAACGCAGGGACGTCGCCGAACCGACTGACGTTCGTCGCTATGCTGAGATCGACCGATCCGGCGCGTTCAGGCGTGAACGTGACCGCGTCAACCGCGACGACGTCGTCACGCGTCAGCGGCCACGAGATATTGAGCGACTGCGTCGTGTTCGCCTCGGCGTCCGTGATCGTGGCGTTCACCAGTGTCTTTCGCTCCAGCACCCGTGACGGCGAGACGTCAGCGACCGTCTGCGTATTCGTAAGCCAGACGTTCCGTTGCGGTTCGTCCGGATCGTTGCTCAGGACGTGGAGCGTCGCGAACTGCGGGCGTGCCGTCGTCGCGTCGAACGTTACAGTCACGTTCTGTCGGTCACCCGGTCCGAGCGTCAGCGGCCCGTCGAACGCCCGCTCGAAGGCTGCTCGGTCGGGTCCGACGATGGCGACTGCATCGATCGTCAGTGGGGCGTCTCCCACGTTTCGTATCGAGAGCGTCTGCGCCTCCGACTCGCCAGTCGCGTTCGAGAAACGGAGCGCCTCGGGCTGGACCACGATATCCGGTTCCGCGTCGACCTGTCGCGAGACAGGACCCGTGGGCTGGACTGCTACCCCGACGGCAGCGGTGGAGAGAAGGACTGCCATCACGAGGAGCACCCGCACTGTCCGCCCAGAGGCACCTGGTCTCATAATCGTCTCCGTTCCGCAGTGTATGCTAACACACACCAAATAGCTTATCGAGAACCGCGACGGTGTCTCCGGATTGGTCTCTAGTACGGATCCATGTCCTGCGGGAGTCCGTCCGAACGCCGCGGCAACGCATACGGGTCCATATCCTGCATTCGGAACTGCGAAGTTGCGCCGGTGGCGTCCGTAACACCACGCAGGTGGTGGATTCGAACGTCCCAGTCCCCCACGTCACGTGACATGTCATCGACCGGGAACTCGACGGAGATGTTGTCGATTGGGAACGCAGTCTGGGTGGCGTCGTTGCCTTTCCCATCGATCGAGGCGAGGGGGGTCTCTGCGGTCGCAGTCACGTTGTCGATCGGGAACGCGAGCGCAGCTGTGTGGTCTCCGCTCGATCCGTCCTCGTGAACCGTCGCGGGTGCAAGTCCCATGATGCCGACCGCACCACTCGTGAGGACGATGCAGGCCAGCAGCAGTTTGACAGCGATTCCATCGGCGATGTGGGTGTCTTCCATCATCACACTTACCGCTCGGACGGAGGCATCGATGAGGATAGACGCTCAGTACTGAGAACGTCTCTCTCCTCAGAGCGCTTACTATCTAGAGGAGAGCCGCCACTGCAGAGCTTCAATACCTCGCGGGCATGGTACGACGCAAGGATCGACAACCGAATACCGGTGTCCCACTGAGACACGTGCCTTCCAATAGGGACAGGGCCGGTGATCATGGCCGATTCCAACCCACCACACACAGCCCCCAGCCGACCGGGGCCAGACCGACCATCGAACTGGCTCCTCCCCGCAGGTGACGGCGGCGTCATCTTCGACATAGAGAACCCGTCTGAATGACAGACCACACGAGTACACTCTGTCAGGCCAGTCCGAATCTTGACTACTGGTACCGTCTAACACGATACTATGGACGATACCCTGGATTACGTGACAGACGGAGTGTTCGTCGTCGATGAGGACTGGCTCGTCACTCGTTCGAACGCCGTCGCGGCGGCCAGCCTCCATCGTGAGGTCTCGGAGTTGACCGGCCTCGATGTCCGGGATGTCTTTCCCCGGTCGGTCGACTCGCGGTTCCACGAGTCCGTCGCTGATGAGGACTCAGAGCCGGCTGCGATCGACTTCGAGGACTATTTCCCCGACATCGGGAAATGGTTCGAGGTTCGGACGGTCCCTGTGGATAGTGGGATGGTGGTCGTCTTCCACGACGTCACTGCTCGCAAAGACCTGGAGGACTCGATTACCGACCGCGAGGCGGAATTAGACCGTCTCACGCGCATCAACGCGGCCATTCAGGAGATAATCCGCGAACTGGTCGGCGCGACGAATCGTGAGGAAATCGAACGGACCGTCTGTGAACGGCTTGCGGCGAGCGATCTCTACGAGTTCACGTGGGTCGGGGAGCGCGACCTGCTGACCGACCGTCTCATCTACCGGAGTGCTGCTGGCGAATACGAAGGTGTCGTCGAGTTGCTCGTCGACGAGAGTGGAACGTCCGATGGGCCGGAGTACCTGGAACAAGCCGTCACACGAACCGGTGAGACGCGACTCGTTCGACAACTCGTCGAGGACGAGTCAGTGCCCGAGCAGATACGGCGCGTCGCGTTCGCTCGCGGGCTGCAGTCTGCCATCGCGGTCCCCGTTCGATACGGTACGACCACCTACGGCGTCCTTGGCGTGTACGCCGCTCGCGCGAACGCCTTCACCGAGCGCGAGCGCAAGAGCCTGGAGACGTTGGGCGTCGCGATGGGATTCGTCATCAACGCTGCTCGACAGCGCAATCTCCTCCTGTCGGACACGGTGGTCGAACTCAGGTTCCGCCTGACCGATTCTGCGGACGCTCTGCTGGCGGCGTCATCTCGACTGGCATGCTCGCTCGCGGTTGAAGGCGTCGTCCCGCTCTCTGAAGGCGCGTTGCGCTGTTTCGTCAGCGTCGAGGGAGTGCCACCCGGAAAACTCCTCGAGACGGTGGTAGACTCGACTGGGATTGTCGACGCACGCGTCGTCCACGAAACGACAGCAGACGAGGCGACCGACGGTGGACTGCTCGAACTCACCATCACCGAGGAATCACCACTCTTGACCCTGGTGGAATACGGCGCAACCGTCCGTACGGTGACGTACACTGAGGGCGTCGGCTGGGTCGTCGCGGAACTCGCCCCCGACGAGGACATCCGCGCAGTGGTCGAGGCCGTCGGTGATCGATTTCCCGACTCGAATCTCCTCGCGAAGCGGGAACGAGAGCGGGACGTCGAGACGGCTCAGGAGTTCCGAAGCTCGCTCCACGAGCGACTCACCGACCGCCAGCAAACGACACTGAGGGTGGCGTATCACGGCGGCTACTTCAAATCACCACGTGACAGCACGGCCGAGGAACTCGCCGAGGGACTTGGGATCTCCTCCCCCACGCTCCACTACCACCTCCGGGCCGCCCAGTGGAAGCTGGTCGACGCATTCATCTCCGATGACCCGGGGCGACCACTTCGCGACGAGCGTGACGAGTGGCAAGGTGAGCAGGGGGGAGACCAATGACAGCGGCCCCAGATACCGGGCCGGACCAGGGATCGACGGAGAGTGGTCTCTTCGACGTGTTTCCCGATCCCGTTCTGTCATACCGGCCCGCCCGGTCAGATGAGCCGAATTCGCGTCCAGATGCGCTCGTGCTCCACATGGTGAACCCCGCCTTCGAATCGACGTTCAACGTCGACCGCGACTGCATCGGCACCCCTCTCGAGCAGGTCACCGTTGCTGGCCGAATCGTCTCAACCACAGATGACGACGCTGACGCCCACGACATCAGCCCGCATGACACGACAACCGTGAGGAACATCCTCGATGCCGTCGGCGGGACAGCCGACTCGACGGTTCGACTCGCACAGGTCCTCTCGGGCGACAGACGTCACTTCCACGTCCGAGCGATCGACACAGGGCCAGACCACACTGGTAGCTATCTCCACTTCACTACCGTTCCAGAACTCGAGCAAGGACGACTCGAACTGGTGGCGAGGATAGACCGCCTCGAACGAACCTTGGACGTCGTGACCCACGACATTCGGAACCCCCTCGAAGTGGCTAGAATCCGCCTCGAAGCAGCACAGGAGGCCGGCAAGGATGTCCACTTCGAGAAAGTCGCGGGCGCACTCGATCGGATCGAACAACTAGTCAGCGATGTCAACTCGGCCAGCGCAGGAGGTATCGACCCGACCGACGCGGTTGCGCTGGGGGACGCAACCGAGTCCGCGTGGGAGACAGTCGACACGGCCGACGCCACGCTCGTCAGTTCACCAGATGTACCGACGATCCGAGCCGACGCCGACCGTCTTCGCCAGATCTTCGAGAACCTCTTTCGCAACGCCGTGGAGCATGCGGGGCCTGATGTGACCGTGGCTGTCGAACCGATTCCAGATGGGTTCGCGGTCGTCGACGACGGCCCGGGAATCCCGTCGGAAGTCGGCGACAGTGTGTTCAGGGTCGGCGTGACGACTACACCGGGGAGTCGGGGGCTCGGACTCGCCATCGTCGATCGGATCGCACAGGAGCATGGCTGGTGGGTATCGGTCGTATCACCCGATGCTACATCGACCGACTCGGACACGGGAGCCAGATTCGAGTTCACGGACGTCTCGATTCTCACGTGACCGACCGGTAACGACCCGGTGAACGACTCACGGTGGCTGAAGCGAGTTGAAACGGTCCTCCGGCTGCACTCACCGTAGGTGCTGGCGAGGCGAGACTACAGGTGTGAGTGACAGCTATCCAGAAACCAACTCCCGCGTTCTGCCTGCTCACGGGTCGGATTGGTTCATCACCGACGAATCAGCCGCTGGGTGAGCGTGCGAAGCGAGACCCCGGTTCTGGCCGAACAGCTCGATTCGTGCTAATTATCTAGAGGTGAGCGCCGGAGACGCGCTGCAATACTGAGCGTCTGACTTCATCGAATACCACGTCTTGCCTCCAACTGTGATGAAAGCACTGACCCACATCACGGCTGGACGCACTGCCACCAGAGTACTTCTCGTCGCGGTCATGTTGACCTCCGCGGTAGCTGGAACCAGCGGAATGGCCGCAGCCGAACCAATGGACGGGAAGGGCAACGATGTGCCCACCCTTCCGCCGAGCCTGTACTCGCTTGACGGGAAGGGCAACGACCCGCTCCCTCCGACGCTGTCCTCACTCGACGGGAAGGGCAACGATGTGCCCACCCTTCCGCCGAGCCTGTACTCGCTTGCTGGAATAGGGAACGATGCCACAATCAACGCGTTCCCGATCAACAACGTCACCGCCTTCACTGCGGCTTACGTGGGGCGAGGCGGTGGCTCAGGCAAACCCAGCTTCTAACCGACACGACCTGGGGTATGGGAGTTCGAGGCTAGAACCCCGCTCTGAAGGGTGGGATACAGCCGACAAACCCTACCAATCCACCGTCGATAGCAAGGCCGCATATTCCACGCCAACCACAGCGGTCAACAAAACAGCACGCATAACCAGGTACGAAGCCAGAAGATGAGTCGAACCATCCGAACAGTCGAGGCCACGAACCCCACAGGAGGCCACCCACAACGGCGACTCGTCTGTCGACGATCCCGTCACATCCCGGTGGCATCCGAAGGCCGTATCCTCAGTTCGGCTCATTCCGTTCGACCTCTCGCTTCGACTGGAGCTATGTGTCGAGCGTTTCGCCACCCGGCACGAGGCGTTGCCCTCGCTCCCGTTCGACGATCAACAGACGAGTACAGGCTACCGCGAGCGAGGCCGATCTACCGGAGCACCTCTATCCACACTGTCTGCGAGCGACTGCCGCCGGCTACCACGCCTACAAAGGCGTCGCTCCGGTGCCGCTACAAGCCCTGATGGGCTGGTTCGACTGGCGACTGCACGGAAATACATCCGTATCTCGTGGACAGCGACGGCTGATGCGCTCCGTCGAGTCCATCACCGGTAGGAACTAAGAACTAACCAGCCATCCCTCGACAACTGCGTGCTGGATACAGAGGGTAACTGCGCCGATTGATCCGACGAGCTATCGTTGTCCCGACGGACCAGCCTTCACCACCGTCCGTGCAGCGGTGACGGAAAGATTACCTCCAATCGTGTTGTACGGTAACGTACACCATGGATTTTGCGTGGAAATCCTTCGTTGAACCTGACCCGCAATCAGAGCTCCAGGGGGTCGTCGGGTATCTGCACCCGTTGCGGTACCGGACAGTGCCAAGAGTTCTCTGGCGGACCCGGGAGATAGAAGCACAGCTGGCGGAATCGAGTGGGCTGATCGGCTATGCCCTGCGCGCCAAATTACCCCAGAAGCAGTTCTGGGCAGTTGCTGCCTGGGAGAGTGACGAGTCGCTCCAAACCTTCGTGGAGAGCAATCCTCACGCCGAGGTCAGAACGGCGCTCAAACGAGAAATGGAAGAGAGTTGGTTCCAAAGGTTCGAAGTGAGTGGCGAGGAAGTCCCGCTGGATATCGACGAGGCTCTCGAGCGAGTCTGATTCACAGAAGACATTGCCCTCGAACCACGGGGATCAGAAAAACACCTGACAGTGGTCAGTTCCTGGATCGTTCTCGGCGGACGGACAGACCGAGCGCACAGAAAATGTGTTTATATTGACTCGAATCGTATCGTCTGTTCGACATGCCGACGCCGACCGGCACGACACAGGAGGTAGGGGTGGAACGGGTCGTCGACGGGGACACCATCAAGGTCCGGTTCCCCGAGGCCGGCGACGCGGAGTCGGACGTCGTCGACCTCCGGATACTCGCGCTCGACACCGAGGAGTCCCGGGGAGGAAGCGGCAAGCCGAAGACGCCGTGGGGGGTCGCGGCGAAGGAGCACGCCACGGAGTTCGTCCCGAGTGGGTCGACTGTCACGCTCGAATTCCCCGGGACCGAGTCCCTGGCGGAGTGTCTTCGCCGGTACCGCGACAACTACGGCCGACTCCTCGTGTACGTGTACGTCGACGGAGAGGACTTCCAGGAGCACATGATCCGCGAGGGGTACAGCCCCTACTTCACGAAGTACGGCTACGCGGCGGTCCAGGTCAATCACGAACGGTACCGCGAGGCCGAACGGGAGGCTCAGGCCAACGACCGGGGGGTCTGGAACCAGTTCGCGGTCAACGGGGCCGAGATGCGCGACTATCACGGCCTCTCGGCGTGGTGGGCACTCAGGGCAGAAGCCGTCGAGCGGTACCGCGCGGCAGCGACCGAGGGTGACGTGTTCGACAGCCGACTGGACTACGACGCTCTCCGCGAACGGGCGGGGAGCGAGGCGACGGTGTTCACCGAAATCGCCGAGGTAGAGCGCGTCGGCGCGGCCCACGCCGTCGCCAGCAACGGCTCGCGCGAACAGCGGTTCAAACTGTTCCTCCCCGACGCGCTGGAGACCGAGTCGGGACAGCGCGTGCTCTCGCTCCTCCGACAGCGGTACGTCGCCGAGTCCGACGGCACGACCGTTCAGCGACCGACTCGAAGCTACGCGTTCGTGACGGGGCCGGTGAAGCGGTATCCGCCGCGGGACGGTGAACCCGAAATCGACGTCACCTCGATAGAGCAAGTCACCGACGTGGCGCCGCACGTCGCAGAATAGACGGGGGAGCCGACTGTGACAGCAGAGCGCGGAGTCGCCGAGGGGTCGACGAACAGCCGACGGTTTGGGCGGACCGGCCGACGGAGGAAACGGGGCGCTCGAACGGCTGACGCGCACACCGGCGGGTGAGCCGTCGGAAATCGTATCACTGGAGAATGCAAGCTCAAGACGTTTCATCCGAGCGTCCAAGGACCGGTCGATGTCAGCCGAGACTGTCAGCGGTCTGTTCGAGCACGAGCTAGAGAACATCTACTTCGCTGAGCACGAGCTCACCGAGGCCTACACGCGGATGGCCGAGCACGCCGACGACGAGGAGCTCGCGTCGTTCTTCGACGACCACGCCACCGAGACGGGCGTCCACGTCGAGCGGCTCGTCGAGGTGTTCGAGGAGACGGGCGAACCGCCGCAGATGGAAGAGTGCGAGGGCATCGAAGGACTGCTCGCCGAGTGGGAGGAGTTCCTCGAGGAGAACGAGACGGGGTCGCTCATGGACTACTACCACCTCGTCACCGCGGTAAAGACCGAGCGGTACGAGCAGACGGCGTACGAGAGCCTGATCGACCTCGCCGAGGACCTCGGTCGGGAGGCCGCCGCGGACCTCCTCCGCCAGAACCTCGACGAGGACGCGGAGACCATCGACGAGCTTCACTCACGGATCGAGTCGTTCGACCGGGGCGAGTAGGGTCCGAGACGGCGACCGTCCTCTTCTGACGGAGCCCCTCCGAGCGTGAGCGGCCGACGGACTCACTCGTCGCGCGTTCCACCGCCGAGGTAGTACTGGATGCGGTCGTGGGTCGCCTCGGACACCTTGAGGAACTCGACGACGCGCTCGCCGTTCTCGCGTCGGTCGGATTCGACGTCGAGCGTGAGCGACTGCTCGCGCAGGTGGTCGAAGAGCGCGTCGACCTCGTCGGACGGCCCCCGGACCGTCTGGCGCTCGCCGACCGCCTCCCCCGCCGAGACGTCGTCGATGGTCTCGACCATCGGCAGGAGAATCGATTCGCCGAGGGAGTGGGCGCGTTCGCGGAGGCGCTCGGACGAGTCATCGAACTCGGCCGCCTGGAACGCTTCGCGGACGACCCGCGAGAAGACGAAGTCGCGGCCGTAGTCGAACGGGAGCGAGAAGGCGTAGGCGAGTTCGGCGTGGTGCTGCGACTCGGTGGTGTACTTGACCATCGCAGTGCCGTCGGTCGACTTCAGCACCACGCCCTCCCGCTCTGCGTCGTCGAGGCGGTCGATGCGCTTACGGACGGCTTCGACGGCGTCAGACGGCTCGTAGCGCCCGAACAGCCGTGGTTGCTCGAAGCCGTACCTCGCACAGAGGTCGCGTCGACGCTCGACCGAGAGCGGGTCACCGGACGCGCGGTCGCGGACGTCGAACACGCGGAACTCGTGGGAGTCGACGTCGTCGTAGTCGTGGGACGTGTACGGCGTCTCGGGGCCGACGAGTTCCGCACAGAGGGCCTTCTCGGGGTGGTCGGCGAAAAACGCCGACAGATCGAGTCGGTCACGGGCCCGCCCTGTCGTGTACGGGCAGACGTACCCCCCACGGGTGAACGCGAGCGACTCGCTCGCTTCCCCGGGGAGGTCGGCGATTCGAACGTTGAAGCCGTCGAGTTTCTCCTCGACGGCGACCGCCTCCTCGCCGAAGACGGACTCGATTCCCGGGTCGAGAACCAGGACTCGCGGGACGCTCGGATACCCGCGGACGACGACGTCGGCGTCGGGGATAATGACGGTTCCACGCTCGATGTCGTGGTGAGCGGAGGGGAGGGCGTGGTACGTCCATCCCGCGTGTGTGCGCGTCTCGAAGTGCTCGAAGAGGTCGGACGGGGTCTCGGCGGTCGACTCCAGCCGCTGGAAGTACTCCCGTTCGTCCATACTGCTCCCGACGGCGGCCGCGGGGGAAAAATCTCGGTCGACGCACAGGTCCCGAAGCGTTCGCGCGTGGTCGAACGACGAGGACGTGCGCGGGTCGGGGACGGTGGAGCACGACCGACCACCCTCTGCGTGCCCTCCGCCACGTCTCCTCGCCCGTCGCGCCGTTCGGTGTCGCCCCCGGGGAGGGCCGACAGGTCGAGTCGTCTCGCGCCCGGGAACAAACAGCTTAATTATAGGCTAACGTAACAGGTCGAGCAGGTCAGACCGGGGTGACCCGAGATGCTCCGCATCGAATTCCAAACCACCGCGTCCGGCGTCGTGAGCGAACTCGAGACGCATCTCCCGGACGTGCGACGGATCGAGTTCGAGAACGCCTTCTACGCCGACGAGGGCGACTGGATCGAGTCGCTTTTGGTCACCTCGGGGACGACGTTCGATCCGGAGTCCGCGGTCGCCCCCCTCTCGCGCGTCGAACTGTTCCACCACGAGCGAGTGTCGGCGAGTCGGGCCGGCCAGTCGACCTATCGGCTGACGGTCGTCGCGCACGAACCGTATCCGTTCTTACTGGGCGTCATCCTGCGAGGGAAAGCCATCCCCAACCGACTGGAACTCCACGACGACCACTTCGACGGCGTCGTCACGGTCAAAGCGTGGGAGGCGTTTCGGACCCTCGCAGACCAGATCCAAGAGCGGTTCGGACGGTTCGAACTCCTGAGCGTGAATCAGGTCGAGACGACCGGTGAACCGCTGGGAAGCGGGCATCTCGGCCGCGTGTTGCGGAACGAACTCTCCGAAGAGCAGCTAACCGTCCTCCAGACGGCCCACGCGAGGGGCTACTTCGACGTGCCGCGCGGGGCGTCCGCGGACGACATCGCGACCGAACTCGACATCGCGCAGTCGACGCTCAGTGAACGCCTTCGGACGGCGGAAAAACAGCTGTTCGACCTCGTCTTCTCGACCGACGGCGCCTCGTTCGACACGCCGGACGACCGCGAGTAACCGACGGTGGGGTGCATCCCGACCCTTGCGACGAGGAGTACCTGTATGGATTTTTACTAAATCTAAAATATGAAACTGTTCCGTACCGAGTTACGCTCGAAACCGGCGTCGTGAGCCCGCGGGGAGGTGTTGTACATAAAGGATGATTATGATTGGTCGGCATCGGGAGTAGGTTCAGGCCGATATAGCAGAGACGGGGACGTGTAATGTCACGCGACAGATCCGTCGAGATGGAGAAAGGTACGACATCGCGGCGTCGGTTCATTCGAATCGCAGGCGCAGTGGGGGCCGCGGGACTGGCCGGTTGTGGAGGCAATCAAGGTGGCGGTGGCGGAAGTGGAAGCGGCGGCAGTGGTGGCGGTGGGAGCGGAGACGGCAGCGGAAGCGGCGGTGGCGGTAGTGGCGGCAGCGGTGGCGGCAACTCGATCCAGACGCGGTTCTGGGAGGAGTGGCCGGTCGACACGAAAGGCGTCGACGTCAACGATCAGGCGGTCCAGTTCGAGTACACCGTGGTCGAGGGCGAGGCCATCCCGGAGGTCACGGTCCAGTTCGCGCAGTCGGAGACCCCGTGGATGCGCGAACACGCGCTGATGATCCAGCAGTCGTTCAACGACATCGGGGTGCCGGTCAACCTCAAAAACGTCCAGCCCAGCACGCGATACGGGGAGTTCTGGCGGGCGGACATCGGCCATCCGGTGCCGGCGACGATGAACCTCCACGGTCCGGACCCCCAGCGCGGACTCGACCCGAACCCGTTCCTCATGCGGGCACACCCCGAAACCGGCGGGAACTACTACAACTACAAGAACGACGAGGTCACCGAACTCCTCGACGAGCAGGCGACCACGATCGGCGACCGCGAGGCGCGCGCCGAGATCTGTCAGGAGATTCAACGGAAACTCAGCGAAGACGCCTACATCATCGCGTCGAACTTCCCCGAGGTCATCACGGTCGCCAACACCGCGAACTGGGAGGGGTACGTCCCGACGCCCGGCAACGGGACGACCCGCGACTCGTTCATCTGGACGCAGGTGAACCTCCAGCCGACGGGCGACTCGGCGACCTGGGTGAAAGGCGTCACGTCGGGGATGCAGGGCACGAACCTCCCGTGGTCCAGCGGTGGACAGGAGGAAAAGCGCCTGTTGAACGTCTACGACGGGCTGTTCGACGCCTCGCCCCAGCTAGAGATCGTTCCCGGACTGGCGACGAACGCCGACGTGGTCGACGACACGACCGTCGAGATGGACCTCCGGGAGGGGGTGACCTGGCACGACGGCGAGTCGTTCACGCCGGAGGACGTCAAGTTCAGCGTCGAGATGTACAAGCAGCACACGGCCCCCCAGCAGGGCCCGTTCTACCGACCGATCGAGAGCGTCGAAGTGTTGTCGAGCAACGGCGGCGGGCGGGTGCGGTTCAACCTCACACAGCCCGACGCGGCGTTCCTCACCCAGCGGGCCGTCCGGAGCGCGATCATCCCACAACACCGCTGGAGCGACGTCGACAGCCCCAGCGAGTACAACCCGGACAACCCGGTCGGCACCGGCCCGTTCAGCTTCGTCAACTGGGAGCAGGGGTCGGAACTCCGCCTGGAGAAGCACGCGGACCACTGGCTGTGGGACGACGAGACCCGTCGGGAGATCATGGGCGAGCAGTACTTCGTCCCCGGGGACGGGATCGACGGGCTGGTCGAGGTCAACGTCGGCAACGTCTCGACGCTCATCGGCGCGATGCAGGCCGGCGACATCGACGCTATCGGGACGACCGTCTCGAACCAGCAGGCCGAGCGTGCGGCGAACGCGAGCGGCGTCGAGAAACAGACCGCACGGAACTACGTCCCCACCGACGTCCACATCAACCACATCGTCCCGCTGTTCCGAGACAAGACGTTCCGCGTGGCCCTGAGCCACGCCGTGGACAAGCAGGGCTTCGTCGAGAGCACGCTCGGCGGTCGGGGGGAGGCCATCCAGGGCCAGAACCTGCTCACGCCGCTACTGACGCCGTTCTACGGCGAAACCGAGCCCTACGCGTACGACGTCGAGCAGGCCCGGACGATGCTCCAGCAGGCGGGCTACACCTTCAACGGCGACGACATGCTCGTCTCTCCGCAGGGTGACGCCTGGGGCGCCTTCGAGGAACGGGTCGAAGACGGCCACGCCACCAGATCCGAACTCGACCAGGCGGACTTCTCCTAACGGGACCAGAATCGACCAATGACCTTCCGACGCTTCCTGGCAAAACGGACGCTGATCGCGGTGGTGCTGACGCTGATCTCCGTCAGCGTCATCTTCGCGACGCTTCGGTTGCTCCCGGCAGGCCCGTTCAGCGGACTCGTGGCCTCCGGGTCGCTCACGCCCGAGCAGGTGGAGCAGGTACGCGCGATGTACGGGCTCGACGAGCCGATGTACGTCCAGTACATCAAGTACATCCAGAACCTGTTCACGCTCCAGTTCGGGATCTCGATCACGCAGCAGCGGCCGGTGGGTGAGATCATCATCCCGGCGCTGGTGAACACGCTCGTACTCCTGCTGCCGGCGCTCGTCGCGACGGCGATCGTCAGTTCGCTGGCCGGCATGTACGCCGGGTGGAACCGCGGGTCGTGGTTCGAGCAGTCGAGCATCGTCGTGACCACGGTCTTCCGCGCGACGCCCATCTTCGTGACCGGGATCCTCCTGCTCATCGTCTTCTCGTACGGGTTGGACTGGCTGCCCGCCTTCGGGATGCGAAGTCCGTTGGCCAACCCGCAGGGGTACGCGGAGACGTACCTCTCGGTCGACTTCCTGAAACACTACCTCCTCCCGTTCACGGCGACGGTGCTGTTCTACAGCGGTGACTTCCTGATGCTCGCGCGCAACTCCGTCGTCGAGCGCAAGGGCTCGGAGTTCCTCATGCTTCACCGCGCGAAGGGCCTGTCGGAGATGGAACAACTCGGTCGGGCCGGCCGCAACTCACTGCTCCCGCTGGTGACGTACTTCGCGCTCCGGACGGGCATGCTCTTTCAGGGAGTGATCACGCTGGAAGTCGTCTTCGCGTGGCCGGGAATCGGCCGCGCGCTCGTCCAGGCGATTCTCCAGCAGGACTACCCGACCGTACAGGCTGCCGTGTTCATCATGGCGCTGGCGGTCATCGTGATGAACCTCACGGCCGACGTGGCGTACGCGAAACTCGACCCGACGGTCGGGGCAGGTGACGTCTGATGTCGGGATACAACCTCGACGCCGACACCGCGAGAGACCGACTCCGCTCGGAGTTCGGCCGGGCGAGACGCACGCTGAGCGTCGTGCTTGAGGACAACGCGGCGAAGGTGGGCTTCGCGATCATCGTCGCGTTCGGCTTCCTCGGTCTCTTCGGTCCGTACATCGCTCCCTACGCACCCATCGAGGACACGCTCCGACAGGGTGGGTCGATCATGCGGCTGACCAGTCCGAGCGTGAAAGCCCCCTTCGGGACGACTTCGTTCGGCAAGGACGTCCTGAGCCAGTTCCTCGCCGGCGCGCGGCCGACGCTCATCGTCGGTCTCTTCGGCGGCGTCGGGACCGGCGTCGTGGGGTTCCTCGTGGGACTCACGAGCGGGTACTTCGGCGGTCGCGTCGACGAGTTCCTGATGCGGCTGACCGACCTGACCTTCGCGCTTCCGTTGCTGCCGATGGCGCTGGTGATCCTCTCGTTCGTCACCCCGAGCATCTGGGTGATCACGGCCGTCCTCGTCGTCTTCCTCTGGAAGATGCCCGCGCGGGTCATCCGTTCGGAGGTCATCACGGTCAAGGAGCGGACGTTCGTCAAGTCGGCCCGGGCGAGAGGGGCCGGTCACACGCGGACGATGTTCCTCCACGTCGCGCCGAACGTGCTCGGGATCGGCTTCCTGTACACCGCCTACGCCGTCGGCTGGTCTATCGTCGCCGGCGCGTCGCTCGCGTTCCTCGGCTTCGGCGACCCGACGACGACCTCGTGGGGCCGGATGCTCCAGCAGGTGTTCCGCTCGGGCGCCATCCGCACGGCGTGGTGGTGGGTGCTCCCGCCCGCACTCGGTATCGGTGCCGTCACGACGGCCGTCTTCCTGGTCGGACGGGCGTTCGAGGAGATAGTCAACCCCGACCTGCAAACGGAGCAAGAATGAGCCTGCTCGAAGTCGACGACGTGAAGATCACGTACCGAATGCCAGACGACGACGTGCACGCGGTCAACAACGTCTCCTTTTCGATCGACGAGGGGGACAACTACGGGCTCGTCGGCGAGTCCGGCTGCGGGAAGTCGACCCTCGCCAAGTCCGTGCTCGGGCTGCTCGACGACAACGGCGAGGTCCGCGAGGGAAGCATCCGATTCGACGGACGGGAGCTACGTGAACTCTCCGAGCGTGACTGGCAGTCCGTCCGCTGGGAGGACATCGCCTACATCCCACAGAGCGCGATGGACTCGCTGGACCCCGTGATGACCGTCGGCGCACAGATCCGCCAGGCGATCAGAAAACACCGGGACGTCTCGAAGGCGACCGCGAACGAGCGCGTCGCCGACGTGTTCGAGATGGTCGGGCTGGACCCCGACCGGGTCGACGACTACCCTCACCAGTTTTCGGGGGGGATGCGCCAGCGGGTCACCATCGCGATGGCGCTGGCGTTAGACCCCGAACTCATCATCGCGGACGAGCCGACGACCGGACTGGACGTGATCGTCCAGGACAAGATCATCGACAAGCTGATGCAGATCCAAGAGGAGACCGGCAGTTCGCTCCTCCTCATCACCCACGACGTCGGAGTCGTCGCCGAGACGTGCGACGAGGTGTCGGTCCTCTACGGCGGGAAGGTGATGGAGCAGGGCGAGACGGACCGCGTCTTCAGGACGCCGACGAACCCCTACACGATGGGCCTGAAGAACGCCTTCCCCGAGGTCGACGAGTTCGACCAGCAGGCAATCTCCATCCCGGGGTCGCTCCCGGACCTCGTCGGCGAGCCGACGGGCTGTGTGTTCCGCAATCGGTGCCCGTTCGCCACCGAAGAATGCGAGCAGGGCCACCCGCCGCTGGTCGAGGCCAACGAACAGCTGTCGGCCTGCTACTACACCGACCAGGCGGACGAGATGCGGGAGGAGGCGGCCGACCCGGAGACCTGGGGAATCGAGGCTCGTGACGAGCGGGGACGGACGGACGACGGCGGCGACGTCATCCTCGAAACCCAGGGGCTCGAGAAGTGGTTCAAACAGCCACAGGGGATGCTCGACGACCTGCGCGGCAGAGAGCCGAACTACGTCAAGGCCGTCAACGGCGTCGACCTCACCGTCCGCGAGGGCGAAATCGTCGGCGTCGCCGGCGAGTCCGGCTGCGGGAAGTCCACGCTGGCGGAGGTGATCGCCGCGCTCCAAGAGCGGACCGGCGGGGAGATTTTCATCGACGAAACGCCCGTCGACGCGCTGCTCGAAGAGAGCACCCGGAAGTTCCGTTCGCAGGTGCAGTTCATCTTCCAGGACCCGTTCGACTCGCTCAACCCCCGCCAGCGAGTTCGTGCGGCCGTCGCCGAACCCCTGAAGATACAGGGCCACGACCGCGAGACGATCGACCGCCGCGTCCGACAGACGCTGGCGGACGTGGGGCTCGAACCGGTCGACAAGTACCTCGACCAGTTGCCGGCGCAACTGTCGGGCGGGGAGCGCCAGCGCGTCGCTATCGCGCAGGCACTCGTCCTCGAACCGACGCTGCTCATCTGTGACGAACCGGCGTCGATGCTCGACGTCTCGTTGAAGGCGAACATCCTCAACATCCTGCGGGAGATGGCCGACGAGCGCGACATCGGCATCGTCTACATCTCCCACGACCTGGCGAGCCTCACCCAGATCGCCGACCGCCTGGCCGTGATGTACCTGGGTCGGATCGCCGAACTCGGAACGACCGAAGACGTCGTCCGCACGCCGAAACACCCGTACACGGCGTCGCTCCTCGCGGCGTCGCCCAGAACCGACCCCGACGTCGACCGCCAGCGGGTGCTCTTGCCCGGCGAACCGCCGAATCCGGTCGACCTTCCCGACGGCTGTAACTTCGCGCCGCGCTGTCCGAAAGCCGACGAGACGTGTCGCAGCGAGGACCCGGCACGCTCGGCGTTCGCGGACGACGGACACGAGGCGGCCTGCTACTTCCCGGTCGAGGACGTCGAGGACGAACTGCTGGAACGGTACGCCGAGGAACACGAGGACGAACTCTCGAAGGCCGTCGAGGACGAACTGACGCTTTGAGGTCCTCTCCGCCCCGAACTCGAAGGGCGGGACTCTCTCTTCGATGCACCGTATCGACGGTGACGTTCGGACGACCCCGTACCGACGTCTGTGACGGCGGCTCAGTCGGTCGTCCGGACGAGCGCGTCGACGGCAACCGGGCCGTCCGCGGTGACGACGACCGGGTTGAGGTCGAGTTCTGCGACGGCGTCGACCGAGGCGGCCAGGTCCCCGACGTTCACGAGCAGGTCGACGACGGCGTCGACGGGCAGCGGGTCGCCGCCGCGGCGGTCGACTAGCAGGTCTGCGAGGGCGGTCTCCTCGACGGCACGTCGGGCGTCGACCCGCGAGAACGGCGGGACGAGGGTCGCGCTCTCGTCGAGCGCCTCGACCAGAACGCCGCCGGGTCCGACAGTGACCAGCGAGCCGAACACGTCGCCCGGCGCGACCCCGAGGAGTGCCTCGACGCCGTCGTCGACCATCGGCTGGACGAGCACCCCCGCGACGTCCGACTCGTCGGCGTGTGCCAGCGCGGCGTCCGTCACGTCGCCGTACGCCTCCCGGACCGCGTCGGCCGAGTCGAGGCCGAGTGCGACGGCGCCGATATCAGTTCGATGGGGGAGCGCCGGCGAGTCGACTTTCAGCACGACCGGGTATCCGAGACGCTCGGCGGCCGCGACGGCGTCCTCGGCGTCGGTCGCGACTCGGGTCTCGACCACCGGAACGTCGTACGCGTCGAGAAGCGGTTCGGCCTCCTGCCACGTGAGGACGCGCCCGCTCGGGAGGTCGAAATCGGGTGCGTCGAGCGCCCCGGCGAGGGCGGAGCGAGAGGGCTGGGTGGATATCCGGTCGCGGTCGGCCACGTAGTCGGCGGTCGAGGCGACCGCGTCCAGACACCGGCCCGGGTCCTCGTAGACCGGGACGGACTCGCGCAGGCGGGCGTACGGCGGTGTCTCGGTCGGGTCGTCGGGCCGCTTGCGGCCCGTCCAGAGCACGTAGACCGGGTCGTCGGCCCCGGTGACGACCGATTCGAGGTCGGCGGCGATCGTTTCGGCGCGCTCGTCGACGCCCGGGAGTCCGATCGCGAAGACGTACGCGTCGAAGGCGTCGTCGGCGAGCAGCACGTCGGCGATTTCCGGGAGGACCTCGGCGCCGTACCCGCGGATGTCTGCGGGGTTGTGGAACTCGCCGTAGGTCAGGAGTTCGTCCATCTCCAGGAGCGTCCGTTCGGTCTCGCCGTCGATGTCGGGCAGCGAGAGGTCGCGCTCGGCGGCCATGTCGGCGAGCAGGCTCGCGAGTCCGCCGCTGGTCGAGGCGATACACACCCTGTCGCCGTCGGGCGCGTCGTAGGCGGTGTGTGCCGTCGCCCGCGAGAGCAGGTCGGGGACGTCCGGCACCCGCTGGACGCCGGTCTGGTCGAACGCCGCCGCCCAGCCCTCGTCGCTCCCGGTCAGCGAGCCCGTGTGTGAGAGCGTCGCCTCCTCGGCCAGGGCGGACTGACCGATCTTCACCGTCAGGACCGGCGTCCCGTTCCGGGTCGCCCGCTCGGCGACGCGCATGAACCGCTCGGGCGCGTCGATCCCTTCGACGTAGGTACAGACGACGTCGACGGTGTCCTGCTCGGCGAGGTAGGCGACGTAGTCCGTCAGCGTCAGATCCGCCTCGTTGCCCGTCGAGACGATGTGACTGAAGTGCAGGTCTCTGTCGGCCGCCCGCTCGAAGAAGGTCGTGAACGCGAGCGCGCCCGACTGGCTGACGAGCCCGATTCGACCCGGTTCGGGCTCGCGAGAACACGTCGAGGTGAGCGTCGCGCCCCGGGCGGCCATCACGCCGATGCAGTTCGGCCCGACGACGCGAATACCGGTCTCGGCGGCGGTTTCGGCGAGTCGTGCCTCGAGTTCGGCCCCCTCGTCGTCAGCTTCGGAGAAGCCGGCGGTGAGGACGAGCGCTGTCGGGACGCCCCGGTCACCCGCCGCGGCGACGACGTCGACGACGTACTCGCGGGGCACGCTCACGACCGCGAGGTCGACGGTCTCCGGGACGTCGTCGACGTCGTCGTAGCACTGGCGTCCCCAGACTTCCGCCCGGTTCGGGTTGACGGGGTAGAGCCTCCCGTCGAACCCGTAGTCGAGGAGGTTGTCCACGAGGTTCCCCGAGTAAAACGAGTCGGGACTGGCCCCGACCACCGCGACCGATGCGGGGTCGAACAGCGGACCGAGCTCGGGAACGTCCGGAGCCGTGTGGGAATCCGTCGTGACGGCCGACGAGGGGTCTCTTGCCATACCCGGTCGTTCCACGGAAACGGGCCTGAACCTACCCCCGAAACGCGTCAATGATAATCGTCCTTTATCAGGAGGTGAGTCACGCCGCCCGGTGAAGCGGCTCACGTCGGCGCGTCGAGCGACTTCGTCGGGACGACGGCCCCGTCCGGTTCCGTCCGGTGACGGTTCTTCGACAGGCCATCGCGTCTCTGTACGCTACCGAGCCGAACCGTCCTGCAGGTTTTAGTGGCCCACCGAGCTAGCTGGTATCGCATGTCACGCGAGATAGCGCCCGGCGTCCACTGGATCTACGAGGCCGGCCCGGACCGAACGGAGTCGTGGGACCTCGCCGACCGCAACCCGGCGTGGTACGAAGAGGGACGGGAGGCGTACGTCCCGCAGTGTGCGTACCTCGTCGACGGCGGCGAGGAGACGCTGCTGTTCGACACCCTCTCCCCGGCGAACACCGAACACGTCCTGGCGGCCATCGACGACCTCGTCGGCGACCGCGGACTCGACTACCTCGTCGTCTCCCACCCCGACGTCCCTCACGCCGGGAACGCGCTCGCGATCCTCGACGAACACCCGGAGACGACGCTCGTCGCCCCCGGTTACGGCAACGACCACGAACTCTACCACCTCGACGAGGGGCTGCACGTCACCGAGGGCGACGTGATCGACCTCGGCGACAGGGCCGTCGAGTTCCACGAGGCGACGTTCCTCGACGCGCCCGTGTCGGTGTGGATGACCGAACGGGAGACCGAGACGCTGTTCCCGGTCGACTGGATGGGCTTCATCCACCTCGACGAGGAGCGCCTCTCCTTCGTCGACGAACTCGACGGCGAGTTCGACCCGAGCCGACTCGTCGAGTTCCACGGTCGGGTGCTGTTCTGGTACCAGTACGTCGACGTCGAGAAGACCACCGCCGAGATCGACCGACTCGTCGAGAAGTTCGACCCGGAGATGGTCGCCCCCGCCCACGGGCTGGTCATCCGGGAGAACGCCACAGAGTACATGGAACTGATGAAGGACGTGACCCGCACTATCGACGACCGTGGCCGGATCGGGACGCTCGGGTGAGCCGATGTGGGACCAAACCAACACCGACGACACCGAGGTGAACGCATGACGGTGCCGGTCACCCCGACCGTCGAGTGGGTGAACAAGTGTTACGACCACGAGGGGACACACGAACACGTCTCGCTGTATCTCCTGCGCGCGCCGGAGGGGACCGTGCTGGTCGACTCGGGGTCGTTCTACCACCGCGAGGCGATCACGGCGGCCGTCGACGACGCGACCGACGGGACCGGGCCGGACGCCATCGTCCTCTCTCACTCGGACTACCCTCACGCGGCGAACGTCTCGCCTCTGGGCGGCGACACCGAGGACGTGGAACTCGTCGCCTCGTCGGCCTCCCCCGCACAGCAGGGGCTCCCGGACGCCCGCAAGTGTGACATCGGCGGCTCGTTGACGGTGCAGGGCCGAGAGCTCCACTTCATCGACCCCCCGCTGGCCGACCGCTCGCATACGACCTGGATCTACGACCGCGGCGACGGCGTGCTGTTCACCGCCGACGGGTTCGGGAACTACCACGACCCGGGCCAGTGTGACTCGCTCTCGGGCGACTTCCCCGACGTGACACCCACCCGGAGAATCTACGAGTACCACCGTGACAACCTGGTCTGGTTGCGCTACGTCGACCCGTCGAAGGTCGAAAAACGGCTGGACGACATCTTCGCACGGTACGACGTGGAGGCCGTCGCGCCCATCCACGGCAACCCCATCGAGGGCGACGACATCGACACCTACCGCGACCGCCTCGGCGACGCGATAGAGCGAATCGCGTCGGAGTACGCCGTCGCGTGACGCGCCGAGCGGTCCTCGTCCGGAGTTCGACAGCTCTCTCGGTACGCCAGCCGAGCCACCGGTCCGAGAGACACCGGGGAGGCGGCCGCTGCGCTCAGCGGACCCCGGCGGCCTCGGCACGCTCGACGATGCGCCGTGCGCGCTCGACCAGCGGCGGATCGATCATCTGCCCGTCGACAGTGAACACACCGTCCCCGTCCTCGCTGGCGCGCTCCTGTCCGGCGAGGACGTCCTCGGCCCACTCGATTGCCTCGTCGGCCGGGGTGAACGCCTCGTTGATCACCGGGACCTGGTCCGGGTGGATGGCGAGCTTTCCGTCGAAACCGAGGTCGACGACGAACTCGGTCTGCTCCCGTAACCCGTCGGCGTCCCCGATGTCGGTGAAGACGGTGTCGAGCGCGTCGACCCCCGCCGCGGCCGCCGCGACGACGACCTTCTGGCGGGCGTAGAGCGACTCGGTCTTGTCGTCGGTCACGGTCGCACCGATGTCGGCGGTGAAGTCCTGGTCACCGTACGCGACCGCGTCGACGCCGGGCGCCGCGGCGATTTCCTCGGCGGCCACGACGCCCGCCGCCGTCTCGACGAGCGGGATGATGTCGACGTCCGTTGCGCCGAGGTCGGCGAGGTGGTCGGACAGGGTCTCGACGGGAGTGCCCTCGTCCACTTTGGGAAGGACGATGCTGTCGGGCGGCGCGTTCACGTCGCCCACGACCGCGTCGACGTCCTCGGGTCCCGACAGGTCGTAGGGGTTGATTCGAACGCTGATGCTCGGTGTCGGGTCGTCGAGCGCGTCGAGCGTCGACGCCACCCGTTCACGAGCCGCCGCTTTCGACCCGGGAGCGACGGCGTCTTCGAGGTCGAAGATGACCGTGTCGGCCGCTGTCTCGACCGCCTTGTCCATCATGCTCCGGTCGTCGCCCGGACAGTACAACAGTGATCGACGGACCATGCGTCGCGTACGTCCCCTCCGGCGGAAAAAGTCGGGGTGAATCGCGGACCCATCGACTCCCGGACCGGGTCGACCCACCGCATCGGTCGCAGCGGTCGTCTTCCCGACACCCGAGGGGTTCGGTCCCTCGGGTTCGTGTGCTCGATAACGCGCGATGCCCGCGAGGTCAGGATGGTGGTCTCGGGGTGACGGTCGGAACACCTTTGTTCGAGCGAACGAGCGGAGGTGTATGACCGAGGGGAGCGACCAGAAGCGGTCGACTGCGTCGCACTTCGGGGACCACGCCGCCGAGTACCTCGACAGCGGGGTTCACAGCGCCGGCGACGACCTCGACCAACTCGCCGCGTGGTGTGCGTCGGCCGAGCGCGGACTGGACGTCGCGACGGGTGCCGGCCACACCGCGGGTGCGCTCGTCGATGCCGGGGTCGACCGCGTCGTCGCGACGGACGCGGCACCGGACATGGTCTCGACGGCGACCGACGCCTTTCCAGCCGTCGAGGGCGTCGTCGGCGACGCCGAACGGCTGCCGTTCGACTCCGACCGGTTCGACGCCGTCACCTGTCGGATCGCCGCTCACCACTTCCCGGACCCGTCCGCGTTCGTCGCGGAGGTCGCTCGCGTCCTCGAACCCGGCGGCACCTTCGCGTTCGAGGACAACGTCGCCCCGACGGACGACGCGCTCGACGACTTTCTCAACACCGTCGAGCGCATCCGTGACCCGACGCACGTCCGTTCGCACGCCGTTTCCGACTGGACCGGGTGGCTCGAAGCCGCGGGCTTCGCTGTCGAGACGTCGCGGGTCGTGACGAAGACGCTCGACTTCGAGGAGTGGGTCGCGAACGTCGACGCGCCCGCCGAGCGCCGGACGCGGCTCGAAACCGCCTTCGAAGACCCGCCGCCTGGGGCCGTCGAGACGTTCGAACTGACGTACGACGACGGGGAAATCGACTCGTTCGCCAACCTCAAGCTACTGGTCCGGGCGCGTCGGTGAGCCGAGGGGGGCGACCTCTCGCGGTCGTATTCGGCTGTGCGGACGGTTCCGTCGCCGGCGCCCTTCGACGACGGATGGAAACACGCTGCGGCGTGCTCGTCGTCGACCCACGCGTCGAGTTCGGGCTCCTCGCTGCGACAGCGGTCGGTCGCCTTCTCACAGCGGGGAGCGAACCGACAGCCGTCGGGCACTTCCGACGCGTCGGCCGGCGCTCCGTCGAGTGCAACCCGGTCGCGACTCCCACGCGGGTTCGTCTCCGGGACGGCCGCGAGCAGGGCCTCGGTGTAGGGGTGTCGCGGGTCGCCCACGATGCGGTCGGTCGGCCCTCGCTCGACGAACCGCCCCAGATACATGATCGACAGCCGGTCGGCGATTCGAGTGAGGCTCGCCAGGTCGTGTGAGATGTACAGCACGCCGATGTCCTCGGTGTTCGCCAGCCCACGGAGGAGGTTCATGATCTCCGCCTGCAGTGAGACGTCGAGCATCGAGGCGGGCTCGTCGCAGATGAGGAAGTCGGGGTCGATGATGAGCGCCCGGGCGATGGCGACGCGCTGACGCTGCCCGCCCGAGAGTTCGCTGGGGTACTTCGTCAGGAACCGTTCCGCGGGCGCCATCCCGACCCGTTCGAGCGTCTCTCGAACGGCCGATTCGCGTTCGTCGAGCCGGTAGCCGTGAATCGTCAGCGGCTCCTTGACCAGCTGTTCGACCGTCAGACGGGGGTTCAGCGACTCGTACGGGTTCTGGAAGATTATCTGGAGCTTCTGACGGAGCGACTTCAGGTCCCCGTCCTGGTAGTGTTCGTGCGGGCGGCCGTCGAACGAGAACCCGCCGCCAGTCGGGTCCTCTAGGAGGGCGAGCGTCTGTCCGAGCGTCGTCTTGCCGGAGCCCGACTCGCCGACGACGCCGAGAATCTCACCACGCGAGACGGAAAGCGAGACGCCGTCGACGGCGCGAACGTCGGTTTCACCGTCACCGAGTACCTCGCTGAGAATCTCGCCGCGCTGTTCGTACCACTGGCGCAGTCCGCTCGTGAGCCCCGTGACCGTCGGTGAGATGCCGCCGACCGGAAGCCGGCCCAGCAGCGACTTCTGTCGCGTGTACCACTTCCGGAGGTCGTCGACCTCGAGCAGCACCTCGCCGGGGGCGCCCCGGGTCCCTTCGGCGGCCCCACCCCAGGTGTCGACGTCCGCCGCCTCCGTCCGCATCTGAGCCGCTCGTTCCGACCGGTGACACGCCACGCGCTGGTTCCGGTACGGGAGGTCGTCGAGCGGGGGCTCCGTCGTCGCACACTCCTCGTTCGCGAACGGACACCGCGGCTCGAAGACGCACCCGGTCGGTTTCGACTCCAGGTTCGGCGGTTTCCCCGGGACCGACACGAGGTCGTCGCCCAGTGCCGGCGAGGCGTGTTCCAGCCCCATGGTGTAGGGGTTTGTCGGGTTCAACAGGAGGTTCTCGATGCTCCCCTGCTCCATCACCTTGCCACCGTACAACACCGACATCTCGTCGCAGGTCTCCGCGATGACGCTCAGGTCGTGGGTGATGAGAAGCAATGAACTGTCGGTCTCCTCTTGAATCTGGAGGATGTTGTCGATGATCTTGTCCTGGACGATCACGTCCAGCCCGGTCGTCGGCTCGTCCGCGATAACGAGCTTCGGGTCGAGCGCCAGCGCCATCGCGATGACGACCCGCTGGCGCATCCCCCCGAGAACTGGTGGGGGTAGTCGTCGACCCGGTCGGGGTCCAGCCCGACGAGTTCGAACAGTTCGCACGCGCGTCGACGCGCGTTCGGGTGGGACATCTCGCGGTGTGTCTGGATCGCCTGCTCGATCTGTGCGCCGACCGTCATCACCGGGTCGAGCGCGTCGATCGCCGTCTGGGGGATGAAGGCGATGTCCTCCCAGAGGAGGTCCTGACGCTCCGACGGCGTCAGCGACCGGAGGTCGCGCCCTTCGAACTCGACCGTCCCCGACTCGACCGTCGCGTGGTCGGGCAACAGGCCGAGAATCGCCTTCGCCGTCGTCGACTTCCCCGAGGCCGACTCGCCCGAGAGCGCGTAGTTGACGCCGTCGTCGATACTGAAGGAGACGCCGTTGACACTGTGGAGCGGTCCGTCCGGCGTGTCGTACCGCACCACCAGGTCGTCGACGTCGAGAAGCGTCATGCTTCGACACCGATGGGTCGTGTCGGGGTGCCAGCCACGGCACGCGGGCCGTAACCGGTATCCAACACGGACAGGGCGCGCTGATCGTGTCGAGCCATCCGCCCGTGAGGTTAATGGATTACCATTATGAATCCTTGGATTGTACCGCCCGTCCACATGACCGGTGAGCGACTGTCGCTTGCCGCCGGAGCCGACGAGTCGACGACGGATGCCGTCTCCACCGACGGATGCCGCTGTCGCCTCGCATCCGGTCCAGAATTCGTCGAGGGGTTCGGCGGTGGTGGATGCGGGTGAGGCAGTCGGTACCCGACTACGTCTCGCGCTTCGACACGCTCGTTCTCACCGCCTCCCTGTGGTTCCTGGGGAAGTTCGTCCGGTTCGCGTTCCCGCCGCTCTTCGAGCGACTCGCCGGCGTGTACGGCGTTTCGACGGCGGTGTTGGGTACCGCGTTCAGTGGCCTCCTGCTCGTCTACGCTGTGTTGCAGTTCCCGTCGGGGCTGCTCGCGGACCGGTTCGGTTCCGTCGTCGTACTCGGCGGCGGTGCATCGGTCGCAGCAGCGGGTGCGCTCGCCCTCGCCGTCGACACCCCGTTGGCCGTCCTCGTCGGTGCGATGCTGACGGTGGGTGCCGGAACCGGGACGCTCAAAACGGTCGGAGTGCGGTTGCTCTCGCGAACGTATCCGGCACAGACCGGGCGCGCGCTGGGCGTGTTCGACACGTTCGGGAGCTTCGGCGGTGTCGTGGCGCCCGCAGCGGTGGTTCTCTTCTCGGGCGCACCCGGCCTGTTCGGGGCCGGCTGGCGAACGCCGTTCCTCCTTGCGGGCGTCGTCGGCATCGGCGTGAGTGCGGCGTTCGTCGTCCGGGCACCCAGGCGATCCGACGGCGCGAAGGGGAACGCGGCGAGCGACGGCACGAGCGTGCCGCTCCGCGAGTACGCGGCGCTGTTCCGTGAGCCGCGATTCACCGTGTTCGTCGCGGTGACGGTGCTGTATTCGTTCGCGTACAACGCCGCAATCGCCTTCCTCCCGCTGTATCTTACGAGGGAGGCCGGACTCGAATCCACCACCGCGAGCCTGCTCTTCAGTGCGCTGTTCGCCGTGAGTCTCGTCCAACTCGTGAGCGGCGAGGTAAGCGACCGAACCCGGGCGCTCCCGGTGCTCGCGGTCGCGCTCGGGTTCGCGTCGGCCGGGCTGGGCGCGGTCGTGCTGTTGACGGGCGTCGGTGGTCCACTGATGCTGGGCGCGGCGGTCGTCTGTCTCGGCCTCGGCGCGCACGGCTATCGGCCGGTCCGCAGCGCCTACCTGATGTCGGTCATTCCCGCCTCCGTCGCCGGCGGGAGCCTCGGTGCGGTCCGGACACTCCTGATGATCGCCGGCGCGTCGTCCCCGGCTCTCGTCGGCTTCCTCTCCGAGACTGTCGGGTTCCGACCGGCCTTCTGGCTCCTCACCGCCGCCTTGGTCGTCGCGACCGCTCTCTCGGTCGTCCTCTGGCTGTCCGACCGCGGGGGACGGACGACGAACTATCGGCCCGCGACTGAGGTCGTGGGCTCTCGGTTCGCGGACGCGTGGACCGGCACAGCGACGACTGGAGAGGGATCGGAGGGGAGACAGAACGCCCCAGACGGGGTTGCCAGCGACTCAGTCGTCTCGCAGGCTGGGGTGAGTGACCTGGTCGTCGGGGTGAGGCTCGGCGAACCGCTCGCGCATCGTCTCGAGCGAGCGTGCCTCCCGCCTCCGACGCTCGTCCTCGTCGATCTCCTCACAGCCCGGCGGGAGGTCCCGCCCGCGAGCGGTGAAGTAACCGTCCGGGGCGACCCAGTCGTGATAGAACGGCCGCTCGTCGTCTTCCAGAACGGTTACGGCGACCTCTGCACCGTGGCCGGCACAGACGACCGCCTGGTGGGGCTTTTCAGCGAGCCGACCGGCCGCGTACAGCCCGTCGACGCCGGTTCGCCCCCGCTCGTCGGTGTCGACGAACGTCTTCCCGCGGTCGATGATTCCGACGCCGTCGAGGTCGACGAGGTACTCGGTCGTGTTCTTCGTCGCAGCGATCACGTACTGACTGAGGTAGCGCTCGCCGGCGTCGGTTTCGACGGCGAAGCCGTCCTCGCCCTCGCTCTGTTTGACCCGCTGCACGGCTGCCTCGTGGCGGTGTGCGCCTGCGTTCTCGACCTGCTCCGCCAGCAGGTCGAGCAACCGGCGGGCGTTGAGGCCCGAGGGAAAGCCGGGGAAGTTCTCGAGGTGGGCGTTCCGCCGGAGGATCGACTCGCCGGAATCGATGACGAGCGTGTCTAACCCGTGACGGGCGGTGAAGACGGCCGCCGAGAGACCGGCGACGCCACCTCCGACGACGATCACGTCCCGCGGGACTGTAGTACTCATGACTCGACCCCTCCGTCGATGATGTCCGCGACCCGCTGGCGGTCGAACAGCTGTTCGTCTTCGGGGACGTCGAGCGGTGCACTCAGATCGAGTTCGCCGAACTTCTCGGGGAAGAAGAGTCGCGCGGTCAGCTCGGTCTGGAAGGCGTTGACGAGGGGTCCTTGCTCCGCGGTTGGGCCCGGGAGGACGCGCTCGTTCTGGACCGCGGTGAGTTGGCTCCCGACGTCGTCGTTCTCCATCGGCGCGACGAACTTTTCGTGGAACTGCTCGGCGTCGTAGGCACCGTCACCGTCGAAGGTTACCGACCCCGTGGTGATACCCCAGTGGACCAGTACGAGGTCCGGGTCCACTTCGAGCATCGTCTCGTAGTCGGTTTCGCCCCATTTTCCGGTCTCGACGCCGGCGAAGGCGTCAGCCTCCACTAACCCGAGGTCGCGGTACGGCTTCATCTCGTACCCCTTCCCTCCCAGATTCATCGCGTAGAACGTTCCTTTCTCGGGTTCAGAGCCGCTGTTTATCAACGCGACCGACGGCAGATCGCTGCCGGACGGGAGCCTCGACTGCACCGTGGACTGGAGCTCTTCGTGGAGGGCGAGCCACGCCTCGGTTCGTTCCCGTTCGTCGAGCACCGTTCCGACCTTGTCGAACGCTTCGAGCATCGACGGGGCCTTCTCGGCGTAGCTCATCTCCGTCTGCCACTGGCTGTTCATCCGACGGTTGTGACAGCCGAAGAAGGGTGCGACGTGCGTCTCGACTTCCACGATATCTGATTCGTCCCAGTTGTCGTCCCACCCCATGAGCATGTTCGGGTCGATGAGAAACGCATCCGGATCGTGTTCGTAGAAGGCTTCCTTCGGCATCCCACCGTCCTGCCACAGCGGCGGCCAGTCGATGTCGTACTCGATATCGAACCGGTCGTAGAACAACGTCGGTGCCGGGAGCCTGTTCGTTTGCAGTTTGTCCACCTGTCCGAGGGAGACGACCATGTCCGCCCAGCCCATGTTGTAGGTCGTCACCGACTGGGGGACGGACGCGAACTCGACCTCACCGACGGGGAACATCTCGACCGTGTAGCTCCCATCGCTGGTCGACGTCTCGGTCTCGGTGGCCGCCGCGGTCTCGGTGCTCGTCGGCTCCGGCGTCGCCCCGGGGTCAGCCTGCCCTGAACAGCCCGCCAGCAGTCCCCCGCCGATGACCGCGCCGCCGTACTTCACGTACTCGCGTCGCGTCGGTACCTCGGTCGTGTTGGATTCGTCGTCGCTCATAACTCAGATGTCTCCGTCGATGATGTCTGCAACCCGTTGGTGGTCGAATAGCTGCTCGGTGGCACTGAAATCCGGATAGACGTCGCCGTTCTCGTACTCGGGCCACGCGCCGAACTGCTCGGGATAGAGCTGTTTGGCGGTCATCTCGAGTTGGAAGAGATTCATCAGCGGCCCTTGCCAGCGCGTCCCCTGCGGGTACACCCGGTCGTTCTCGACGGCCGATAACTCGCGGCCCACGGGGTCGTCTTCGAGATTCTGTTTCAGTGCGCCGAAGTCGAAGGTCTCCGTGACCGTCCACAGTGCGAGTATTGCGTCTGGGTCGGCTTCCAGCAGCGCCTCCATATCGACTTCCTTGAACGGTCCGGAAAACTGTTCGTCGCCAAAGGCATCGACGGCACCGAGCGGTCGGGTGTGTGAGTTCCAGTAGCCGGGCGCGTTCAGCCGGAGCAGGTAGATACTGGACAGGTCTGTCGAAATCGAGAGGTACGCGACGGTCGGTCGGTCGGATTCCGGTGGCAGCCCTTCTTCGATGGTCGCGAGTTGCTCGTCGTGGACGGACGCGAGCGCGTCGTACCGTTCGCGCTCCCCGTACAGCGCTGCGACTCCGTCGAACAGCTCCCACAGGCTGTAATACTCGTACCCATCGGCCCACTCCTCTGGAGGCGTGGCGTGAAAGTTACTGTAGTAGTTGCCGAGCCACGGTCCGACGTTGCTCGCGACCTCGTCGATGTCAGCTGGGGCCCATCCGTCCTGCGATGTCACCCACGCGGGGTCCACGAGGTGTAGGTCGCTGTCGAGTTCGTACAACTGCTCTTTCGTGAAGCCGTACTCCCCTGCGTTATCTGCCCATTCGATCTCGAACTCGTCGAAGCCGGCGGTGAAGTATTCGAGACCTGCGACGGTTCCGTCCCACCACAGATTGTTGATGGTGTCTCCTCGACCGAGTGCGCTGGCCATATCTGGGAACCACGGGAAGTGGGTGAACACGTTGGTCGGTGGCGCGTCCAGTGTGACTTCACCGACCGGTGAGAGCTCAACGGAGTAGCTCGCTTCTGGCGTCGAGTTCGACGTGTCAGCCTCCGTTGGCTGGGTTGTGTCCGCTGACGGCGTTGCCTCACTCGGGCTCACTGGCGAGGGTGATCCATCTCCTGACCGACCGGAACAGCCGGCAAGGAGCCCACCACCGACGAGTGCGCCGCCGTACTTCAGGTACTCGCGTCGGGTCCGCTCGCTTCGCTCACTTCCCTGACGACTTCCCGCTCGCTCGTGCTCGCGGGGATCACCCCGCACCGATGTCTCGTGGCCTCCGGAATCGTCTGTCACATTCTTTAGGCCCACCTAAAAATTCAAAAGCGTTCCGAAGTTTAGGCCAGCCAAATCCCTCAGCGAGGGGCTCCGCAGCGTGGACACATCGGTGGGGCGCTGTCGGTGAGCGCCAGCCCGCAGTGGGGACACTCCCGGTCGGCGGGTGATGTCATCTCCTCGACGACGTCGGCCGTCCCGTCGCGGACCGACTCGACCGTACCGACTCCCGCTGGAGTCGATCCGGACTGCCCGTCGGCCAGCCGTCGTCGACAGAACCGTACGCGGTCGGTCAGGAACGACGGTGGCTCGTCGGCCTCGGTGTCGGTGTCGGTGTCGGTGTCGTCGAGGGGGGAATCCGACTCGACCTCGACGCCCGACCCCGCGAGCACTCCGAGTGCCTCCGCCGCACGTCCCCGGACGTACGGGCTCCCGTCGGTCAGTCGCTCACGGAGCGCGGCCTCGGCGCCGGCCAGCTTCCCAGGATGCGTGCAACCGACGACCACCAGCGCCGTACAGAGGTGATACCGGACGAGTTCGTTCTCGTCGTCGAGGTGCTCGGCCAGCGAATCGACCTGATGGCGGAGTCGACTCGGATCGCCGAGTGCGACGTACGTCAGCGCCTTCGCCAGTTTCTCCTTGACTTCGGGTTCGTCGAACTCGAGTCCGATGCGGAGGTCGGCCAGCGTGTCCGGACCGGTGACTGCGTCGGGCGCTTCGACCGCGACGTACCCCAGCGCTTCGGCACACCGCGCTCGAACGTAGTAGAACTCCTCGCCGTCGGCCAGGCGCTCGGCGAGCGCGTCGACGGCGGGGAGGACGGCCGCCGGTTCCGACTCGGCCAGCGTGACGAACAGTTTCGCGGTCGTCAGCCTGACCGCGCGGTCCTCGTCGGTCAGGAACGTCGAAAGCGGGCCAGCGAGTCGCTCGAAGGAACGTGGCCGCTGTTCAGCGACGTTCCGGACCGCCCGTACCGCTTGCTTGCGAGTATCGACCCCAGCCGCGCCGAGTCGGTCCAGACACGCCGCCGTCTCCTCGTGGTCTCCCTCCTCGAGAAGATCAGTCAGGCGGTCGGGTGTTGGCGGCTGGTCTGGTTCACTCATTTGTGCAGGAGGTGTGTGAGCGTCTTTCACGACCAGTCGTTTCAATCCGGCGGTTCACGACCTCGGGGGATGGAAACGGCGTGTGGGATCGATCATCGAACTCACAGAGAGACAAGCAGCCGGTAATCAAAGCGGTGTGAGACGGCCTCGGACGCAGACCACGGGTGGAACACCACGCAGGACCCCCTCCGTGTGACAGACCCGCCGTCGTGCAATCCGCCCTCGACGGTGGACGAAGGGGGCCGAAACCGCTCACGGGGGAAAGCCCACCACTTCAGTCGTGGGTAACTTACATCGCGACCGAACTCCCGAAGCCACGTCGGATCGTCATCGCCCGGGCGAAGTCGGCCTGCGAGAGGACGCCCACGAGCGTGCCGTTCTTGTAGACGAGCGCCTCCGAGCGACCGGCCTGGTTCAACAGCGCCAGCGTGTCGAAGGCGTCGTCGTTCGTCTCGACCCGCGGGACCTCCTCCATGATGTCCGTGACCCGCATCGTCGCGCGGTCGGCACGTCGGGCCTTCCGCAGGTCTTCGAGGGTGACGACACCCACGACCTCACCACCAAGGCCCGTCACGAGGTGGACCGTCTGTCGGTCGCGGAGCATCTGCTCGCCCAGTTCGTCGATGGTGCTGTCCGCCGGGACGGATCTGGGGTCGCGCGTCATGACGTCCCCGACCGTGATGCCCTCCAGCAGTTCGTCGAGCAGTACCGTGCGGGATTCGGTGGTCGCCGCGCCGTAGATGAACAACGCGAGCAAGAGCAGGAGCAACTGGAACGTGAGCACACCGACGACTGCGAACAGGAAGGCGAAGACGACGCCGACGCGGGCTGCGAGGCGGGTCGCCGTCCCGTACGGCCGCGACCGGGCCAGCAGGGCTCTGAGGACCCGCCCACCGTCCATCGGGAACGCGGGGAGCAGGTTGAACACCGTGAGCGAGACGTTCGTGATCGCCAGCCAGCCGACGACGAATCGGACCACCTGCAACGACGGCGGGACGACGAGGACCCCGACGTAACAGACCGCGGCGACGAGGACGCTCACCGCCGGGCCAGCGATGGCGATCCAGAACTCGCGGTTCCACTCCTTCGGGAGCGTCTTCAGCGAGGCGATCCCGCCGAGAATCCACAGCGTGATCGACTCGATCTCGATCCCGTACCGGAGAGCCGCCCACGAGTGTCCGAGTTCGTGCAGCGTGACGCTGACGAACAGGCCGACCGCCGCGAGGACGCCGATGAGCCACGGGGTGACGCCAGCACGCAAGCGCGGCAGGTCGAACCCGACGCCGGTCAGACCCTCGATGAACCCGGCGTACAGCGGAATCTGCTGTCCGCTCCCGATCAGCCACGCGAGGATCGGGAGGAAGACAATCAGCGACGTGTTGATCCGTATCGGAATGTCCCAGATTTCGGTGACTGTGTAGCTCCGCATGCTCGCATCTGTTCGTTCGCAGGCATATATGGTCGGCTATCCTTGTGGAACGCGGTTCAGCACTCCAGGGTGCCGAAACGCGCCACGGACAGACCGCAGCGACAACTCGTCACAGAGCAGCGTGTGCGAGCCGAAGACGGCACAGCCCACCCGGGAACCGCCGTGTGGGGTAAAGTCGACGAACGGGCGGACGTCTTTATATCTCAGCGGGCAACGCTTCGATATGGCCAGTGGACTCCCACGGCAGCGGTTCGTCCTCGACACCTCGCTGTTCATCACCGAGGAGATCCGCCGGGACGACGAATCGCTGGATGACGCCGTACTTCGCCTGCTCGACCTCGTCGCGACGGCGCGGCTCGAACTCAACATCTCCTGTTACATGCCGCCCTCGATTCACGACGAACTCGCGACGATGCTCAGAGACCGCGACATCAGCGACGAGGTGTTCTCGCGGCTCGACACCTGGATCGTCCGGAAGAGCCCCGACCGGTACGGCGTCACCATCCCCGCCAACATCGTCTACAACTTCATCGACGAGATGTCCGACCGGGTCAATCGAGGGCTCCGCGTGTCGGAGGAGGCGCTCCGGGAGGTCCAGCAACTCGACCCCCAGAAACTCGCCGGCGACGACGAGGCCGGCGAGTACATCACCGAGGCCGACCGGGTGCTGTCGAACATGCGCGACAAGTACCGCCGGGCGCTCCGACAGGGCGTCCTCGACTCCCGCGAGGACTTCGACCTGCTCGTCCTCGCGCGCGAACTCGACGCCGGCGTCGTCACCGAGGACAGGGGCGTCATCTCCTGGGCCGACGAGTTCGGCCTCCGGTACGTCCACGGCGGACAGTTCCCGACGCTCTTAGAGGAGTACCTGCGGGCGACGGGGACTGACAAGTAGACGGAGGGCCGAGTCGACACGGATACCGACATCGACGCGTCCGATCCAGGCGTGCATACCGCTTGATTCTCAGTCGAGATACTCTCGGTGGAACGTTTATACGAATCTCCGAGACAGTTCGTCGCATGCAACGGCGGTGGGACGGATGACCCGGGACGAAGCGGTCGACGGCGAGTGGACGACACACGCCGTCCCACCGCCCGTCGGTCCCGGTGACGTCGACGCGTGGTACGCACCCGAAGTGCGCGCGCAGTACGAGGTCCACCCCGGTGTGGTCGTGACCGTCGAGGAGCGCGAGTTCGGATTCGAATATCTCGTCAGAGAACCGGAACTCGGACCTTCGGAAACCGAAGCGCTCGCGTCCGTCCGCGACCACTTCAGCGCCGTCCAGCGCCGTCGACCGCTCACCCGAGAAGGCACCGTCGCTCGGGCCCGACGGGGGCTCGAACCGAAGTACCGCCGCGTGCTCGACCGCCTGCTCGACACCACCCGCGCGGGTCGTCGTCGGGTCGAGTACTACACTCTGCGGGACCTGCGACTCCTCGACGAACTCACCCCGCTCGCGTTGGACGAGCGCGTCGAGGTGGTCGACGTCGGCGACCACGCGACGGACCGACTCGTCATCCACACCGCGGACTACGCACCGGCAACGACGGCGTACGCGGCCGACGCCGAGTACACGTCCAGAGTCGCCGGGGAACAGCTGTCGGCGTACACCGTCTCCTTCGCGGGATTCGAGGTCGAAGTCGTCGTCTACCGCGAACACCTCCTCGGCGACGACCGCTTCACCACCAAGTACGCCGTCCTCGAACCCGATCTCCTTCCGGGCGACGACGAACTCGTCGAGGAGTGCAAGGAGCGCATCTGGGAGGCGAACGTCGACGAGGTCGTCGTCGACAGGGAACGGTTCGTTCGCACGCGTGCTCGGCAGTTCCTCTCGCGACGACTCACCGCCAGAAACACCAGGGCGTGGCTCGACGCGCTCGACTATCGCGTCCGGGGAGCGCTGGCCGCGTACGACCTCGCGGTCCCCCGGTGGACTCGCGCTACGCCGAGGACCGCCTCGACGACCTGGTCTACTACGTCCTCCGCGACTACGTCGGTGAGGGCATCCTGACGGTCCCCATCCGCGACCCCTACCTCGAAGACATCGAGGCCAACCGGGTCGGCGAACGGGTGAAGGTCATCCCGCGCGGCGTCGGCGGACGCGTCCCGACGAATCTCACCTTCGCCGACGAGACGGAGTTCGTCAACGTCGTCACGCAACTCGCGGCCTCCGACGGGACCGAGTTGTCGGCGTCGGTGCCGAGCGCGAAGGTGAACCTCTCGCCCCCGGGCGTCGACGAGACGATCCGGTGTGCGGTCGCGCTCCCGGTCATCTCCGAGGACGGCCCGCACGTCTCCATCCGAAAGCAGGCCGCAGAGCCGATGACCCCGGTCTCGCTCGTCACCGGCGGGTCGCTATCGACCGAACTCGTGACCCTGCTGTGGCTGGCGTACGAACACCATCGGGTCGTGCTGTTCTCGGGACCCACGGGAGTTGGCAAGACGACGCTGATGAACGCGCACATGCCGTTTATCCCGTACGACCACCGGCCCATCAGCATCGACGAGGGCTCCCGGGAGGTGCATCTGCCCCACGAGACGGGCGTCTCGCTGACGACGCGAGACCACGAGTCCGAGCACAAACGCGTCACGATGGCGGACCTCATGACCGAGGCGAACTACCTCAACCCCGACGTCGAGATCATCGCCGAGATCAACACGCCGGCGTCGTTCCGGACGTTCGCGGAGACGCTCAACACGGGTCACGGCGTCATCGGAACGACCCACGCCGAGGACGTCGAGACGCTCGTGAACCGCGTCATCGAACAGGGTCTCCCGGCGTATCTCCTCCGCGAGATAGACCTCGTCGTCTTCCCACACCACGTCGACGGCGAGCGGTACGTCTCCTCGGTCGTGGAGTTCGTCACCGAGTCGGAGTACCGGACGCTCGAAGCACGCGGCAGCGCCGATGGCTCGGCCGAACGAGAGTGCGGCGTCATCGAGAAGGGCGGGAGCGAGATGTACTGGAACATGGTCGCGCGGCGCACGGCCGAGGGGGAACTCGCGTTCGACTACCACCACCCGGGATACGACGAGGAGACGCGCGACGCCGGCCACTACCTCTTCCACCGCGTGGCGCGGGCGACGGACCGGTCCGTCGACGAAGTCGAGGCGGAGTTCCACCGGAAACACCGGTACGTACAGTACCTCGTCGAGGAGGGCGTCGAGGCGTTCACCGACCTGTTCGACTTCATCTCCGATCTGCGCATCGACGAGGCGGCGACCGTCGAACGGGTCAGGCGAGGCCGGTTGGTGGAGCGAGAGGGTTCGAACGGAGACGACGGATGCGACGAACGCGGCGGCCGAGATAAGCGATCGACAACGTCGAACGGAGGCGAGAGGCCGACGAACGGCGAAGCGGGTGAGGGCCGACGGGAGAACGGGGCGACGAGCGAGTCTGACGCTACGGGGGGAAGAGAGTGAGCCACGAGACGGCAGCACCCGGCGAGGGGCCGGATCGCGCGACGGGTGACGCGAGCGGACTCTCGGTCCTCGATCGTGGCCTGTACGCGCTGTTCGCACGACACGCCGACGCGCCGCGGCACGACCGCGACCGACACCGCTACCGGTCGACCGACCTCCGGACGAGTTTCGACCTCTACCTCGCTCGCGTCTACGGGCTGTCGTGGCTGGCGGTGGGGGTCGCCGCGTTGGGTGTCTTCCTCGTCGGGGCGGCCGTCTCCCGACCGCCGCTCGTCCTCGGCGGCGTCCGGATACCGGACACGCTCCTTCCCGTCGTCGGAGGTATCCTGGCAGGGTTGGTCACGAGGCAGGCCGTACTGGCGCTCGGGGCACGCTACCTGTGGTGGCACGCGGCGGCCCGGCGCGAGAACATCGAACGGACGCTCCCCGGCGCGGTCAGATATCTACACGTCCTCTCCTCGGGGAGTGACGACCTGACGACGATGTTCCGCCGCGTCGCCGACACTGACGCGTACGGCGAGACGGCCGTCGCCTTCCGCAAGGCGCTCAACACGGCCGCGCTCACCGGAAGCGTCGGCGAGGGGACCAGACGAGTGGCACGCGACACCCCCTCTCGGGACGTCCTCGCCCCGTTCCTCATGAAGTTCCGCGAACACGCGAACCAGGGTCCCGACGCGCTTCGGACGTACCTCCGGATGGAGAGCCGGATGCTCGGCTTCCAGCAGGACCGCGCCCGCCAGCGCGCCGAAGGGTTCCTCCAACTGCTCTCGGAGTTGTTCATCGTCCTCCTCGTCCTGCCGGCGCTCCTCGTCATCGTCCTCACGGTGATGAGCGTCATCTCGCCCGGTCTCTCCGCGTCGGTGACGACGCCGGTCGGAGAGACGACCGTGAGAGGCGTCGTGGTCTACGCCAGCGCGGTGTTCATCCTCGTCGTCGGCGCCGCGGCGAGCGGCGTCGTGACAGACCTCCGCCCGCCGGACCAGCGGATCACCTACACCCGCCCACCCGGACTCGGGGCGGTTCTCCGAAGCGCCACCCTGAATCCGGCGAGCGCGGCCGCCGTCGCGCTCGTTCCCGGTGTCGGCGGTGCCGTCAGTGCCTGGTTGCTCGGCGTCGACCCCGTCGACGTCGTCCTGGTGGGGTACGTGGCGTACGCGCTCCCCGTGGGCGTCGTCTCCATCAGACGGGCGCGGCTCGACGACGCGAAGGATCGAGAGTTGAAGGACTTCGTCCACGCCGTGTCGGGACACGTCACGCTCGGCCGGCCGTTCCCACAGGCGGTCGAACTGGTGGCGACACAGGTCGATCTCGGCCCGCTGAACCCTGACGTCGCGGACCTGGCTCTCAATCTGAACCTGACGAGCCCCGCCGCGGGCGTCGACGAGAACGTCCGCACGGCCGCGCTCGACCGGTTCGTCGCACGGGTCGGCACGCCGCTCGCAGAGCAGACCGTCGGCCTCGTCACCGGAGCACTCGACGCCGGCAGCGACACCGAGACCGTCTTCGAGACGCTCCAGACCGAAGTCGGTCGGCTCTACCACGAGAAACGCGCCCTCCGGTCGGCACTCATGGCCTACGTCGCCGTCGGGTGGACGACCGCCGTTCTGGTCGTCGGCATCACCGTCGCCGTCAGCCTCTACGTCTTCGACGGGTTCGCCCAGTTGTCGGCGCTGTCGGACACCTCGGGGTTCGTCCTCGTCTCCGACGCGGTCGACCTCGAACGCGACCGTTTTCGGGTGTACGTCGTGACGCAGGCGACGGTGCTCGCCTCCGGCTGGTTCGCCGGGATGGCGAGCCGGGACCGGTACGAGGCGTTGTTGCACTCCGGCGCGCTCGTCGCCGCCTGCTACCTCGTCTACCACGGGGTGGGAATCGTATGAGTTCCACGAACCGTGCTCAGTCCAGCGTCATCGGCGTCGCCGTCCTCGTGGCGGTGACGGCGCTCAGCATCGGAGCCCTCACCGTCGCCGCGGGGACGTTCGTCGCCGACGGCGTCGCCGCGGCGGACGCCCAGCGCGTCGCCGACGACCTGGAGCACGTCGGCGAGTGGGGGACGCACACGACGCGCGTCGAGTTCAGTGACGGTACCCTCCGCGTCGAGCCACGGACCGTCAGAGTCCTCCGTGGAGACAGGGCGGTCGTGCGCGTCGACGCCGGCGTGCTCGTCTACGAGAACCGGGCACGGCGAGTCGCGTCGCTCGGTGGCGTGCTCGTCGACGGGCGGCGGAACCGGTCGTCCCTCCAGGAACCCCTCCCGGTGGTCGTCGAAGGCGAGCGCGTCCTCGTCGACGTGGTCGTGCTGAACGCCTCCGGATCGACCGCCGTGGGTGGATCGACGGGCACGGCCGTGACGATACGGACGAACGCGACCCACGAGTACCGAACCCTCCGAGCGGGTCGGTATACGGTCGCCATCGAGACCGCAACGCCGAGCGCGTGGGAGCGGGCGTTCGAGGAGACGGGTGTCGACGTCGAGCGGCGGGATTTCGACGACGACGGCGTGCCGAGCGTGGTCGTGCCGATTCCCGGCGAGACGACGGTCGACCTCGCGCTCCACGACCTTCGGGCGGTGGTCGGCAGTGGATGAGCGTGCCGCCGCGCCGGTCGCCGGCAAGGCGCTCGAAATCGCCATCCTCGTCGTGTTCGTCGGGGTCGTCTCGGCGGCGCTGTTCGGGAGCGTCGTCCCCACGTACCGGACGGCGGCCGGCGCCGAAGTGGGCGACCGGACGCTCGTCGCCGTCGTGGGACAGGTCGACACCGCCGCGGTCGTCACCGACAGCGTGGTCGAACGGCGCGTCGCCGTCTCGATGCCGCGGACGATCCGGGGTTCGGCGTACGTCGTGCGGGCCGTGAACGGGAATCAGACACCGACGCTCGTCCTCGACCACCCACACGCCGGAGTCGGCGGGGCGGTCCCGCTGTCGGTCCCGGCGGAGACGAGGGTCAACGGGAGCCTCCAGAGTACGAGTGAGCCGACAGTCGTCGTCACCCAGGAGAGCGGAAGGATCGAGGTGGTCCTTCGATGATCGGAGGCGAGGGGCGAGGACAGGCGAACCTGGTCGCCGTCGCCGTCGCGCTCGTCCTTCTCACGAGCGTACTCGGTGCGAGTCTCGCGGTGGCCGAGAGCGTTCTCGTCGGCGCGACGACGGAGCGTGATCCCGCCGATAGACACGCGGCGTCGACGCTGGCCGCTCGGTTCGTCGACGACGCGCCGGCGTCGTACCCACAGAACGTCGTCCCGAACCGGAGCCTGACCGCCGGATCGGTCGTGTCGCTCGCGCCGGTCGTCGAGAACGCGACCGTGAGAGTCGAACTCGGGGAACGAACGCTCTTCGAGCGGGGCGACCCCTCGGGCGGTGCGACCGTCCACCGGGGCGTCCTCGTCGCGACCCCACAGAGCCGGACGGCCACGGTCGACCTCGCGACGAACGACACGCTCACCCTGTCGCACCGAACGGACCGGGTCGAACTCGTCGTCGACCCCGAAGCGAACACGACCGTTCGAACGGTCCGGGTGAACGACCGGATCGTCCTCCACAACGAGACGGGAGTGTCGGGCGAGGCGTCCGTCGCGACGTCGCGGTTCCGGGAGACGGAACTCACGTTCGAGGCGGAGAACCAGACGACGGCGAACGGGACCGTCGAGGTGTCGTACACGTCGCTTGCTGTCGAACCCACGACACTGGTGGTGACCGTCGATGTGTGACCGCGGGGCGAGCAGTCGGAACGGACGTCGCGGACAGCTCTCCTTGTCCGTCGTCGAGGCCGCCGTCGGCCTCCTCGTCGTCCTCGCAGCGGCGACGACGTTCGTCGTCGGGCTTCCCGAGGCCGAATCGGAGGAGGCGACGTTGACCGTACTCGCGGAGGACGGACTCGACGTGCTCGACGCGACACCGCCCGACGGCGACGGCACGTCGCGGTTGACGGCGCTCGCTCGTGACCGGTCGGGGTTCGTCCGTGAGCGGAGCCACACTGACGACCAGCTACGGGCGCTCTACCCCGACCGCGTCCGCTATCGGCTGGCGACGCCGCATGGCGTCGTCGGCGACCCGCTCCCCCCACGCGGACCGGTTGGACGGGCGATGCGAGAGAGTGTCGGGGGACGCGTGACGCTCTGGGTGTGGTTCCGATGAGCGGGGGAGCGAACCGCGGGCAAGTCGTCGTCCTCGCGGCGGTCGTCGTGGCGGTCGCGCTGGTCGCGATGGCGACGGCGTATCACGGTCTCGCGTACCACGGCGACGTCCGAACGACGACGGAGATCGGAACTGGCGACCCGATGAGCGTCGCCGAACGTCACCTCCAGCGGAGCGTCAACGAGGCGGCCGTGGGACCGGTCCGACCGTGGGCGGAACGCGGGCAGACCGTCAACGACACCCGGGCCGCACTCGGAAGGGCGCGGGAAAACCTCCGACAGGTCGCCGCGGCGGACCGCTCGGTGTTCGTCGTGCGTGAGAACAGTGACGTCGCGGCCGAGTGGGCCGACAGCGACTGCCCGGGTGATGCTCAGCGCGCGTTCGGTCCCTGTGTCGCCGACGGCGGTATCGTCGTCCAGGAACGGGCGAACGAGACCGCACTGGTCGGCGTCGCGCTCGACGTGGTTCACCGGTCGCCGACGGGTGAGACCACCGCGACAGTACGGGTTCGTGCGCGCTGACGCGAACACATGTCGATCACAGGGGCGAGAGAACACAATCTGGCAATATATCACCCAATAATATCGTAATGTGATTTTTGAGATGAATTTACACACAATGTTGAATCTCAACGCGGGATCGAAGTGATGTAGATAGATACTGAGCGTCGTCCAACAACTCCTCTGTCGGTACCAGTACGAACCCGTGTCAATCCATGGAGAGGAAACGCTCGTCAGAAAGTGCCGAAAGTGCGGCAGGCGAATCGAAGAGCGGCTCCCGGCGGAGACGACCACCGCCTAATCACCACACCAGTCTCGTCGTCAGACCCGCACGGGCCTCGCTCCCTCCGGCCGCTCCACTCCCTTCGTCTATCGAAACACAGCGTACAGCGGTGACGTCACCGTCACACGCCTTCGCTCTCACTCCAGGAGAACCGTGAACCCCCAGGTGACCGACTCCTGCTGTTCGCCCGACTCCGAGAGCACGGAGATGGTCGTCTCGAAGCGGTGCTCGCCGACCGGGAGGCAGGCGTCGGCGTCCTCACCCTCGCCCGGCGTCGCATAGAGGTCGACGAGGCGCGTGCTCGGTTCTCCCGGAGAGATATCGAGCATCCGGTACTCCTCGGTCACGGCGATACCCTCGGTGAGCCGCCAGCAGTCGGGCTCTGCGGGCCACTCCTCGCCGCCGGGGAGGAGGACGAGCTGGTCGTCCCCGCTGTAGACGTACTCGAAGTGGACGGCGCGGCCCTCACCGACGCGCACGGGCGAATCGGTGGTGTTGGTGAGCGTCGTCCGCAACTGGGGCGGGTGGTCGGCCGTCGCCGTGTCGCGGACGAGTTCGACGCTCGGCCGGACCGGGAGGTCGGGGTCGTCGTCGACGGAGACGAGGGTGACACCGGGTCCGCCCGTTCCTTCGGGACGCGTGCCGCCCGCGCCGGAACTGTCCGTACCGGTGCCGGAGTCGGAGCCGGGGAGGCCGCCGTCACCGTTGTCGCCGCCATCGCCGCCGCTGCTCCCACCGCTGCCACTGTCGTCGCCGCCGTCCGCGCGCGGCGCGCTTCCGGTACAGCCGGCGAGCGCGCCGGCGAGTGCGAGGGAACCGAGGCCGAGAACCGTTCGTCGTGTCAGGGACATGTTCAGTGTGTCGTCGGCTGAGGGCATATCCTTGGTGGAGACACAAGGCCCGGTTTGTGTCACGGCCGGAAGCTATAGACATTATTCTTTAAACAGGTTGTACTACCTACATAACGAGAGATGACTATCGACGAACTTTATCGCACGTGGTCTACCGATTCGTCCGATATTCATCTCAAGTTCGCTCGAGGTACAGCGTGGAACAGCTGAGACGAGTGTCTCGTGATTCGTGTTATACAATAATATATATCTCGAAAACGGTCCGAGTGTTGACGGGCGGTGCACTGCTCGTGGAATCTCGCGGCGTGTGGGCAGTGGTCCCATTCGTCGTCGACGGGTCGGAGGCGGTAGCTCAGAGGCTCCGGCGGTGAGGACGTTGCGGACTCCGACGCTCACGCGCTGGTCGTAGACGCGCGTGCGATACTCGAACGCCGAGAGCCCGAACGCGCTAGCACGAATTACAACTGTATTAGTGTAATGTCCGTCGTCGATCACCCATCGGCATCGGCGCGCGCCAATCGTTTAGTACTGCTAAACGCTCACTACTTGTAGGAGAGGTTGATACTGATGACGTTCGCGGCCCGTTCGACCAGGTCGGAAACCGTCGTCTCCAGATACTCACCACGCATCCGACTCGCGGGACCGGCGACGCTCACGGCCCCGCGGACGACCCCGTCGTTGGTGATGACTGGAGCCGCCACGCAGCGAATCCCTTCGGCCCGCTCTTCCATATCGATCGCGTAGCCACGGTCACGGATATCCGATAGCTCTTCGAGGAGGGCCTCGCGAGTCGTGATCGTCTGCTCGGTACTCGGTTCGAGGCCGTGTTCCTGGATGATCTCCTCGACACGTTCGTCCGGCAGGTGGGCGAGAATCGCCTTCCCGAGGCCGGTCTGATGGAGGTAGACTCGCGACCCGATATCCGTATCGAGCGACAGGGCGTTTTCCCCTTCTGAACGGTACAGATACGTCCCCAGACCGTGTTCCTCGACGAGGATGTTACCCAGCTCACCGGTCTCCTCGGCGAGCTTGTCGACCTCCGAGACACCGACCTCGTAGATCTTGTGTTGGCTCTTGACGTGTTCGCCGTACTCGAAGAAGCGAAGGCCCAGTCGGAACTCGCCATCCTCTCTGACGACCAGTTTGTTCTCTTCGAGCGTCGTGAGGTGGTTGTGGACCGTTCCCTTCGTGACGTCGAGATGCTTCGACAGCTCAGTCACCCCTGCCCCATCCAGCTCGACCAACTTCTTGAGGATGGTCGCGGTCGTTTCCACGGCCATCACCGGGTTCCGGGCGTGTCCCATGCTCACGCATCGACGTTCCAGATACAAAAATCTGTTTAGCGGTACTAAACAATTATCAGTTCTCCAAGAGAGCCCTCCGAGGAATCCGTCTGTCGCGGTGGGACTGGTGCGAGCAATCACACACCGAATAGTCGGTGAGCGTGAGTAGATCCCGCGCTTCGATCTCGGTTTAGCGGTACTAAACGCCTGGAACCCCGGCGTTCGGCGAAAGGTTTTACATGAGATTGCACTGTATCCTCTGGCGAACATGGATTATGGAATAGCTGGTGATACAGCGCTCGTTGCCGCGTCGAGCAGTGGTCTCGGCAAAGCATCGGCGAAAGCACTCGCACGCGAAGGGTGCGACGTCGTCATCAACGGCCGAGACGAGGACCAGCTCGAATCAGCAGTGGCAGACGTCCAGCGTGTCTCAGAGGGTGACGTGCTCGGAGTACAGGCAGACCTGACCGATGCTGGGGAGATCGAACGACTCGTCAACCGGACAGTAGAGCGGTACAGTGGGATCGATCACCTCGTGACGAACGCGGGGGGCCCACCGAGCGGCGCGTTCGTGGAGATGGACGACTCGGACTGGTACGACGCGTTCGATCTCCTCGTGATGAGCGCGGTCAGACTCGCGCACGAAGCGACCCCCCATCTCCGCGACGGCGGCGGGACCATCGTCACCATCACGTCTCGGAGCGTCAAAGAGGCGATTCCCTCGCTTGTGCTGTCGAACTCGGTCCGAATGAGCGTCATCGGACTGGAGAAGACGCTCTCGAAGGAACTCGCACCGGAAGTCAGGGCGAACGCCGTCCTTCCCGCGCCTCACGAGACAGACCGACAGCGAGAACTCATCCAGGCGGCCGTCGACCGCGGCGAGTACGACAGCTACGAGGAGGGACTCGATGCGAAAGGTGAGATCAATCCCCTCGGACGCATCGGCGACCCCGAAGAGTTGGGCGACGTCGTCGCCTACCTCTCCTCGGAACGGTCGAGCTTCATCAACGGCGTCGCCATCCCGGTCGACGGGGGACAGGGCGCATCGAACCTGTAACCAGACAACCTAAGACAATGCCACGACTCGCACGCACTATCGACGGTCGAGCGATGCTCGGTGACGAGAGCGGGTTCGTCCCGCTCTCAGCAGCCGTTCCCTCCCTCACGACAGTCATGGACGCGCTCCCATTGGCTGCTGAGGGGAACCTCCCCACACTCGGAGAGGTCCCCGCCAAACCCATTCCGTCGGAGCAGCTCTCGTTCGCCGCCCCACTCGATACCCCGGGGAAACTCTGGGGGATCGGGCTGAACTACGCCGACCACGCGTCGGACCTGCGAGAGGAGCGGCCGACGGAACCGGCCAGTTTCATGAAGCCGGCGACGACCGTCACCGGACCCGGTGGACCCATCCGACTCCCGCCCGAAGAGGTCTCCGACCGTGTGACTGCGGAGGCGGAGCTCGCGGTCGTCGTCGGTCAGACGTGCTCCGACCTCGACGACGTCGACGAGGTCGACGACGTCGTCGCCGGGTACGTTCCAGTCATCGATATGACTGCGGAGGACATCCTCGAACGGAACCCGCGGTTTCTCACCCGGGCGAAGAGTTTCGATTCGTTCCTCGTGTTCGGTCCGTGGATGACGACGACCGACGACGTTGGCCCACTCGAAGAGCTCTCGGTGAGTACGGTCGTCAACCACGAGGCGGCCGCAGAGAACCGCATTCGAAACATGATGACGTCCCCTCGGGAACTGGTCAGGTTCCACTCGACGGTCATGACGCTGGAACCCGGCGACGTGATCTCGACCGGAACGCCCGGTGCAAAGCAGATTCGTCCCGGCGACGACGTCAGGGCAGAGGTCGAAGGGGTCGGCACCGCCCAGGCGGACGTGGTGAGATGACGGGGACGACACGGACCATGAGCGACCTGTTCCCCGGTCGGAAACGTTTTACAAACGGACTCGGATAGAGACACGCATACCAATGAGAATTACAGAAGTAGAGAGCTTCGCAGTATCGATTCCGCTGAAAGAACCCGTCGCCTTCGCGACCCGCGTCGTCGAGGAGCGTGACCACGCCATCGTGTACGTCCGGACCGAGGACGGCACCGAGGGACTGGGCTACACGCTCGGCTACGGGGGCGCGGATGTCGTCGCACAGGCCGTCGAGAGCGTCCTCGCACCGATGGTCGAAGGGGAGGACCCCCGAGATACGTCTCGCCTCTGGCGGGAGATGTTCGACGGGACCGTCCAGATCGGTCGGAAGGGCGTGATGGTCCGCGCGATCTCGTGTATCGACACCGCCCTGTGGGACATCAAGGCGAAGGCGGCTGGGATGCCGCTGTACAAACTCCTGGGTGGACACGCCGACGAGGTTCCGGCGTACGCCAGCGGCGGCTACTATCGCGAAGGGAAGGGTCTCGAGGGACTCCGAGAGGAGATGGAGCGGTACGTCGAGCGCGGCCACGACGTCGTGAAGATGAAGGTCGGGCGGAAACCCGTCGAGGAGGAGGTCGAACGGGTTCGCGTCGCCCGTGAAGCCATCGGCCCGAACCGGACGCTCCTGATGGACGCCAACGGCAAGTGGAAGAACAAGCAGGAAGCCGTCCGTGCCTGCCGAAAGTTCGCGGAGTACGACCCGTACTTCATCGAGGAACCGGTGATGCCCGACAGCCTCGACCTCTACCGTGAGGTGAACGAGGCGCTCGACTACGCGGTCGCGGGGGGCGAACTGGAGTTCAACCGCTACGGCTTCAGAGACCTCATCCGCGAGGACGCCGTCGAGGTCATCCAGCCGGACGTGACTGTGGTCGGCGGGGTGACCGAGTGGATGCGCGTCGCCAACACGGCAGCGAGCCACGACATCCCGGTCGCACCCCACTACAACTGGGACCTCCACATCCAGTTGCTCGCGGCGATCGAGAACGGTCTCTGGATCGAGTACTTCTACCGTGACTCGGACGTGAAAGCGTTCGACGACGTCCTCGAACACCCGATCGAGCCCGAGGACGGGATGATTCAACTCCCTCAGCGCCCCGGTCACGGTGTCGAACTGGATAGGGACGCTCTCGAAGCGTTCCGAATCTGAAGCGCAGCGGTCACGTCTCACCTCGACGCATGGGAAGAACGGTTCGGCTCTCCATCCGCTCGGGTTCGAGGGCGGCGACGACTACAGTTCGTAGCGCTCGTCGGCCGACAACGCGACGACCTCCGGACTGTCACCTGTCCTCCGACGGTCGAGTTCGCGTCTGAACTGGTCGACTTCCTCGCTTCCCGGGACGTAATGGACCGGAATCACGGTGTCGACTGAGAGCCAGGAAGCCGCGATCGCGGCATCGCGTGGCGGAAGTGGTGCACGGTCACCAGGCGCACTCCCGACCGGGAGGAGGACGACATCCGGCGTGTTCACCTCGACGAACAGTTCGAGGTCACTGAACAGCGAGGTGTCGCCGACGTAGTACAGACTCGCGTCGGCGAACTCGAAGTGGAATCCGAGCGGCATTCCGGACACCCGTTGGCCGTCCGACTCGAAGTACGAGAGGTGGCGGGTTTCGATGACTCGGACCTGAATCCCTGCGACAGTGACCGTGTTGCCCCAGATGACTCGGTCGACCTGCGATTCGGGAAGCCCCTCGACCACGAGATGGTCCGCGACGGCCGGTTCGGTGTACACCGTCGCACCGGAGGCGTCGGCGATTCGTGCGGTGTCTCCTAAGTGGTCGTACGCACCGTGGGTGACGAAGATTGCGTCCACGTCTTCGAGGTCCGAAACCGTCGCGTCGGTCCAGTCGGGGTCGCTCACCCACGGGTCGACGAGGAGTCGCGTCTCATCCGCTGTCAAGGCGAACGACGAGAGGCCGAAGTACTCCAGAGACGGTGGAACTGATGGCGACATGGGTTCACATCGAGTATCCGGTTACAATACTGTTACGCTGGATGGAACGGGCCGTTCAGACGAGAGCGAACCGAGCAGAGTCACCGTCGAGATGCGCTCGAAAGTCCCCGTTCAGTCTCGCCTGGGGGCGTTTCCGGATTCGCCGTCACGTCTCTGAACGTCGCCGGAGGGCCGACCTGAACACTTTTACGAGCGCGGCGAAACGTAGCGGATACAGGATATGACCCAGAACGTCCTACTGACGGGAGCATTCGGCCGGGTCGGAACGGCGATAATCGACCACCTCGCCGACCGCGACGAGTACGAGTTCACCTACCTGAACCGGTCCGACCGCGAGGAGTACGACACGTTCGTCGCCGACGTATCGAACTACGAGGAGATGCGGCCGGCCTTCGACGACACGGACGCGGTGATCCACCTCGCGGGCTACCCGGAGACCGACGGCACGTTCGAACAGGTGCTGGAGAACAACGTCATCGGGACGTACAACACGCTCAAAGCGGTGGCTGACGCGGGTGTCGAGACGTTCGTCTTCGGGTCGACCAACCACGTCGTCGGGATGTACGAGGTGGAGTTCGCCCCGGAGATTTACGAACCGGACTTCGAGTTACTGGTCGACGAGGAGTCGCCACGGCGTCCCGACTCCCACTACGGGGCGTCGAAATCGTACGGAGAGGACCTCGGGAGGTACTACACAGAGAACTACGAGTACCCCACCCAGTTCTACGCGCTTCGCATCTGCAGCGTCCGACACGCCGAGTACGACCACCCGTACGGCGACGCCGAACACGGTGTCGACGACGGCGAGTGGGAGCGAGGTAGCCCCGAGTACGAGCGACAGGTCGCGCGGATGAAAGCAATGTGGCAATCGCGGCGCGACCTAGCACAGGAGGTCCACTGCTGTCTCCAAGACGACGACGTGGAGTTCGACGTATTCAACGGCGTCAGCGACAACGACCGTCGGTGGTTCAGCATCGAGCACGCACGTGACGTTCTCGGATACGACCCGCAGGACAACGGCGAGGAGTGGGATGCCCCACCGGAGGGGAACTGATGGTCGAGAAGTTGCTGCTCGACGTCGACCCCGGGATCGACGACGCGCTCGCGATTCTGATGGCACTCGGGAACGACGACGTCGAGGTCGTGGGACTCACGACGGTGATGGGCAACACCACCGTCGAGAACACCACCACGAACGCGCTTGCACTGCTCGAGTTCGTCGACCGAGCGGACGTGCCCGTCGCGCAGGGTGCCGGCCGGCCATTCGCCGACGAACTCGTGATGGCCGAGTACGTCCACGGCCCGGGTGGAATGCCGGAGACCGTCCGCGAGGCGCTTCCGGACCCGACGACCGAACCGATCGAAGCACACGCCGTCGAGTTCATCCTCGAGCAGGCCCGCGAGCACGGCGACGACCTGACCATCGCGGCCGTCGGTCCCCAGACGAACATCGCACTGGCAGTCGCCCGTGACCCGACGCTCCCCGACAGGGTCGCCGACATCTACCAGATGGGTGGCGCGCTGAAGACGACGGGGAACGTGACGCCGCAGGCGTCGTTCAACTTCTACGTCGATGCGGCGGCGGCCGCCCGGGTCGTTCAGGACGCGTGGCCGACCGTCGTCGGTCTCGACGTGACCGAACCGGCGTACCTCCCGCCGGCAGCGCAAGAACGATTCCGCGGACGGGGTGCCTACGGCGACGTCATCGCCGATATCCTGGCGTACAAGGCACAGGGCCCGGATGGCGTGGTCGCCGAAGACGGGTCGATCACGAGCGATGCGGTCGTGCTCGCTGGCGTCCTCGGGGATCCGTTGACGTACGAGGACGCGTACGTCGAAATCGACACGACCGGCGGCCCATCGAACGGGGCGACCATCTACGACGAACACGGCGTCTACGAGGAAGCGCCGAACTGTACGGTCGCGCTCGACGTCGATATCGAACGGTGTCGCGAGGTCATCCTCTCGAATCTGGAAGGGCTGGCGGGGCCTCCCTGACCATGGACGGAATACTCGCTGTCGTTGCCCCGACGGAAGCCGACGTGCACCTCCTCGAGGAAGTAGGAACCGTCGCTGCGGCCACCGGCGTCGACGTGGTCGTCCTCGCGCTCGCTCAGGAGGACACCGAGTACGCCTCGGTCGAAGCGATGCGACAGTGGGAGGGGTTCGAGCGCGCCGATATCGGCGACTCCACCGAGACCCCTCGCCACTTCGCCGAGCACCTCGGAGACGTGGTCCTCGCTCCCCGGGGCGTGACGTACACCGCCGTCGGTGAGCGAGTCGAGAACATGCGACCGTCCGAGAAGACCATCGACGTCGCGAAGAACCACGGCTGTGACCACGTCTACGTCCTGAACCGGAGCCGATCACCGGCTGGGAAGGCCCTGTTCGGAGACACCACCCAGTCGATCATTCTGAACTTCGATGGGTTCGTCACGGTCCGGACCGTGTGAACCCCGGTGTCACCGAACTCGCCGGAAGCAAACCATGCCCCGGCTTCCGGGGACCGTGTGGTAAATATTCCGCCGAATCCAAAAGTTTAATACTGGATGTGAGGGACTATGCAATGACATACAATGTCAAGCACAGGTACTGCTAGCGGTGAGAGTCGCATCGACCAGCTGCGAGAGAGTATCGAGACGGACTTCACGACCACGACGTGGGTGTTGATACCCCTGGGGATCGGGATCAACGCGATCGGGGGGTTCATCGCGAGCACGCTGAAGCTTCCCCTATTCCTCGACAACATCGGCACCATGCTGCTGGGTATCCTCGCGGGGCCGTGGGCGGCAGCACTGACCGGCGGGCTGGCCAACATCGTCCAGGCGATGCTGGGGAACCCTGTTCAGCTCGCGTTCATGCCCGTTCCGGTGGCGATCGGTCTCGTGACCGGATTCCTCGCCCGAAGCGGGTGGTTCGATAACGTGAAGAAGGTGGTCGTTCCGGCGATCGTCCTCACGCTCGTCGCGACGATCATCGCGACGCCCATCGTGGTGCTCGTCTTCGGGGGGGTGACGAGTTCCGGAACCAGCCTGGTGACGGCAACGCTCGTCGCATCGGGCCGGAGTCTCGTCGAGAGCGCGGCCACTGCACAGATCCTCGTCGAACTCGTCGACAAGGGTGGATCGGCCTTCGTAGCGTTCTTCATCGCGAAGTCCGTTCCGAGCCGGTATCTCCCGCCGCAGGGACAGGACATATTCTCGTAAGGACCGACCAGAGGAGATGAACAGGAGTCGAACGAACCACTGTCGTCAGTATCCAAGCGTGATATCAAATGGCTGATCAGGACATGACCATCTACCAGCCCGGTGAGAGCATCCTCCACAAGATGAACCCGGTCACGGAGGTCGTCCTCGCGACCGCTCTTTCGCTGGTCGTATTCATCCTCAACGACTACCGAGTCCCCCTGGCGCTGGCACTCGTCATGCTCGCTCTGCTCTTCGTGGCGCGGGTGCACCGACTCGTCCTCAAACTGTACGTAGCGGTCGCGGTCCCGTTCGCGTTCTTCCTGTTACTCATTCAGGGAATCCTGCTCACACCGACCGATCCGACGCCACTGCTCACGGTTGGGCCGGTGACGGTGTGGCAGTCGGGGTTCGAACAGGCACGGCTGATATTTCTGCGTATCAGCGTCCTCATCCTGGCGTTCCTGCTGTTCGCCACGACGGCGCAACCGCAGCGACTGCGTGTCGCCCTCATGGAGAAGGGCGTCCCGAGCAAACTCGCGTACGTGTTCATCGCGTCCCTCCAGATAATCCCCGAGATTCGGAATCGAGCGACAGCCATCACCGAGGCACAACAGGCGCGCGGACTGGACACGGAGGCAGACGTCCGAACGCGGCTCTCGTCCATCGTTGCGCTCCTCGCGCCGCTTCTCATCAGTACCCTCATCGTCGCGAACACGCGAGCGCTGGCGTTGAACGCCAGGGGGTTCCAGGCGACCGGTGAACGGACGTACCTGTACGACGTCCCGGACCCGACCGGCGAACGCGTGCTCCGCTATCTCAGCGGCGTCGCCGTCCTCGGGGCGATCGCGTGGAGAGTGATCGCATGAGTCTCATCGAACTCACCGACGTGACGTTCCAGTACGGGACACAGCCGGAGGACGAGTACGCGGTGACAGACGTCGACCTCTCCATCGAGGAGGGGCAGTTCGTCGGCGTCACGGGACAGAGCGAGGCGGGAAAGGCGACCCTCAGCCGCCTCGTCTCGGGACAGATACCGCACTTCTACCACGGAGAGCTCTCCGGAGACGTCACCGTCGAAGGGACGTCGACCGCCGAATCGACTGTCGGTGAGCTCTCGAAGAAGATCGGATACGTCTTCGAGAACCCGTACGACCAGCTCACGGGGGCGTCCTCGACAGTCCTTGAGGAGGTGGCGTTCGGGCTAGAGACGCACGGGCTCACCCGCGAGGAGATGCGCGAGCGGGCGAAAGAGAGCCTCGCCGCGATCGGCGTCGAGGACCTCGTAGACCGTGACCCGATGCAGCTCTCCGGGGGGCAGTGCCAGCGCGTCGCTATCGCGTCGGTACTCGCGATGGAGCCGGACGTCCTGGTGCTCCAGCAGCCGACGGCCCAGCTCGACCCGGAGGGGACAGAGGAGGTGTTCGAGGTGGTCGCGGAGATGAACGACCGGGGATACACCGTCGTGATGGTCAGCCACGAACTGGATCGGCTGGTTCCCCACCTCGACCGGCTCGTGGTCATGGACGATGGTCGAATACGGTTCGACGGACCGCCGGCCGACGTGCTGGTCGACGCCACGAACGAGGACTTGCCGCTGTTCGTCCCCACACCGGTCACGGTCGGACGACGGCTGCGGGAGGCGGGGCTCGTCTCGAGCGACGAACCGGTACCAGTGACCGAATCCGGTTGTCTCGCGGAGCTCCGACGTGTCACCGAGACGCCACGGGCCGATGGCGACGCAGCGGGCGAGTTCGAGACATCGTCCAGCGAGACCGACAGAGCCGACGGGACCGTCGATTCATCGGAGACGGATCGAGAGGTCGTTCTCGACGGCGTCCATCATCGGTATCCGAGCGGCGTCGAGGCACTCCGTGGCGTCTCGTTCTCACTTGAGGCGGGATGTGTCTGTCTCATCGGTCAGAACGGCGCGGGGAAATCCACGCTCGTGAAGCACCTGAACGGACTCCTCGACCCGACGGAGGGCACCGTCTACGTCCGTGGAGCGGACACGAGAGAACACACGACTGCGGAACTCGCACACGACGTCGGGCTGAGCTTTCAGAACCCCGACGACCAGCTCTTCCACAGCACAGTCGAGGAGGAGGTGCAGTACGGGCCGAAAAACCTCGACTACGACAGCGAAGAGGTGGCGGACAGAACCGAGACGGCGCTAGATCTGCTCGGACTCACCGAGCGTCGAGACGAGAACCCGTACGACTTCGGCGAACCGTGGCGGAAGCGTGTCGCGGTGGCGTCCGTCGTCGCGATGGATACTGACACGGTCATCGTGGACGAACCGACGAGCGGACAGGACGCTCCTGGCTACGAGCAGCTCGGCGAGGCCGTCGAGACGCTCGTCGACCGAGGAAAGCTCGTCATCGTCGTCACACACGACATGGACTTCGTCCGCGAACACGCCGACCGGACGGTCCTCCTCGCGGAGGGGCAGGTCATCGCGGACGGCGACCCACGCCATGTGCTGGGTGACCCCGACACACTCGCCGAATCGAACGTCCATCCGCCGACCATCACGCGACTCGGTCTGGAACTCGGCGTCGGGCCGACCCTCTCGCTGGCGGAACTGTTCGAGGCGGTCAGCGGAGGAGCGATCGATGCCTCGACGTAGCACAGACGCTGGACCACGCGGGAGGCACGGGACGACCCGACCTCGCGTCGCGAGCGCAACCGAACCCATCACGAACCTATCAGCATGAGCACGAAACTCCTACTGGACGTAGACCCCGGAAACGACGACGCAATCGCACTGTTCATCGCCCTGGCCGCGGACGACATCGACGTCGTCGGCGTCACCACCGTGGCCGGAAACACAACGGTGGCGAACGCGACACGGAACACCCTCTCTCTCCTCGAACTGGTCGACAGGACCGACGTGCCCGTCGCCGAGGGTGCTCACCGCCCGTTCTCGGACGAACTGGAGACGGCCGAACACGTCCACGGACCGAACGGGCTTCCCGAAGTGGTGCGCGAGGACCTCTCCGATCCGACGACCGAACCGACCGAAGCACACGCCGTCGAGTTCATCCTCGAGCAGGCCCGCGAGCACGGCGACGACCTGACCATCGCGGCGCTCGGTCCCCAGACGAACATCGCACTCGCACTCGCCGTAGAACCCGCCCTCCCAGACATGGTTGCCGACATCTACCAGATGGGCGGCGCGCTAAAGACGACGGGGAACGTGACACCACAGGCGTCGTTCAACTTCTACGTCGACGCGGCGGCAGCGGCCCGCGTCGTCCAGGACGCCCGACCGAAGGTCGTCGGCCTCGACGTGACCGAGCACGTCTACGTCACGACCGAGGAGATACGGGCGCTGGCCGAGGAACCAGCGCCGCTCCCGACGATGGCCGCGATTTTGGAGTTCAGTATCGAGGAGGTGCGCTCGAAGTTCGGCCACGACGGTGGACTGGCGAGCGACGCCGTCGTGCTCGCCGACATCGTCAACGGTGCCCTGGATTTCGAGGAGGCGTACGTCGAAATCGACACCACTGGCGGCCCGTCCAACGGGGCGACCATCTACGACGAACACGGTGTCTACGAGAAGGCGCCCAACTGCGAAGTCGCACTGGGCGTCGACGGGGACGTGTACCAGCGGACAGTCCTCGAGAGCCTTCGGGCCTTCGCAGAAGAGTAGTGTCAGGGCGGTCGGCGGCGCCACTCCGACCAGAAATACGACCTCGGATGTTTCTCTGATCGGGACTGCCGACCCAAACTCACCTTCTCCGTATGGTGTGACTCACACCGCGGACGAGGCGCGTCACGACGGCTCGTTCAGGCGACGACACGGACGTACACGCCGCAGAGGTCGGTGGCTGTGAGTCTCCGGTGGCTGATATGGTCTTCGAATGAATAAATAGAAATGATTGTAATAGATGCAGAGCCGGTACTGATATATGTTTAGGTTTATCGTCTCTAAATTCTATTTCCATGGCTATATTTTAATTATTTTTACATTGTCGTTGATATATTGTATATAAGATGCATCTACACTAATCTACGGTGCTTCGTTAGTATTTTGAGTATAATTACTTCTATCTTCTATTCGTTATCCACGAAGAACTCTCGCCCGATTCACAGGTCATCGGAGTTCGTGTGGGACATAGTGTAGGACACGCACGTTCGGTTCAGGCGTTCACCACCTGTGAAACGAGGTCCGATTCGGGAACAACTGAACAAACGATTGATCTAGCACTATCTCGGAGTGAATCACGAAGCGTTCCACGCGTTCAGTTCTGGAGCGTTCGAACCGTGAGTGGCGACTAGACCACACTCGAGGATGGTTGGGGAGCGGCTCGATCAGTGGTCCTGACCGTAGTTGGCGAACCGTTCGAGGAGGTTGTCGATCTCCGCGTCCGGGAGGAGTTTCGGGTCGCCGACGCTCGCCGCCTGATAGTGGATGCGCGCGCAGTACTCGACCATCAGCGCGACCTCGTACGCGGCCTCGACACTCTCGCCGACCGCGATGACGCCGTGGTTCTTCAGGAGACAGGCGTTGTACTCGTCACCGAGCGCGTCGACCGCCTCCCGGCCGAGCGCCTCGGACCCCGGCGGCTCGTAGCCCGCGACGGGAACTTGATCGCCGATGAACGCGATGAGGTAGTGCGAGGCGGGGATCGGCTCGTCGAGACTGGCGAACGTGCTCGCGTACGGCGAGTGGGTGTGGACGACGCCACCGACGTCGTCGCGCTCCCGGTAGATAGCCGTGTGCATCGGCGTCTCGCTCGACGCGTTCTGCGGTCCGGCCACCTGCTCGCCGTCGACGGTCACGATCGGGACGGTTTCGGCGGTGACGTCCCGGTACGGGACCCCCGAGGGGTTGACGGCGACGTGATCGCCGCTCCGGGCGCTGACGTTCCCGCCCGTCCCCTTCGTCAGGCCGTCGGCGAGCATCTGCCGACCGAGGTCGGCGACGGCCTGCCGCTCGTTTGGCAGGTGGTCCGGGTCGGGGTCCGGAGCGACCCGTTCGCTATCGTCGTCAGCGGCCTGCCCGTAGTCCTCGAAGAGCGTGCGGAGCCGGTCGACCTCGTCGTCAGGGAGAATCGCCGGGTCGCCGAGGCTGATCGCCTGGTAGTGGATGCGTGCGCAGTACTCGACCATCAGCGCAACCTCGAACGCGGCTTCGACCGTCGGACCCACGGCGAGAACACCGTGGTTGTCCAGCAAGCAGGCGTTGTACTCGTCGCCGAGCGCGTCGAGCGCGAGGTCCGCGAGGTCGGCCGTGCCGTACGTCGCATAGCCGGCGACGGGAACTTGATCGCCGGCGAACGCGATGAGGTAGTGCGAGGCGGGGATCGGTTCGCCCAGGCTGGCGAACGTGCTCGCGTACGGCGAGTGGGTGTGGACGACGCCACCGACGTCGTCGCGCTCGCGGTGGATGGCCGTGTGCATGCGGAACTCGCTGGAGGGGTCGGTGTCTCCATCGAGTTTGTTCCCCTTCTCGTCGAGGACCGGAACGTCGTCGGCCTCGATTTCGTCGTAGGGGACGCCCGTGGGGCTGATCGCGACGCGACCGTCGTGGCTCGCGCTGATGTTGCCGCCGGTCCCCTTGGTGAGGCCCTGTTCGAGCATCTGTCGGCCGTATTCGGCTACGGTTCGTCGCTGTCCGTCGTCTGAGAGTTCTTGACTCATGGTCGTGGGTTCGTGGTTCGTCGTATGTCCGTCAGTCGGTTCGTGTCGGTCGGATCGGTATCGTTTCGTCTCGCATGCGCTCGCGTCGGGCCCTCGGCTTCGTGCCGAAGGCGATGCCGTCGGTCATCAGTGTCGGGACGACTCGTCGGTCGCACTCGGTACGTCTGCGGTCAGCTCGTTCACGGGGCAGGGTCTCGACGCTTTTGCCCGTGGCCGGGTCGCAGGACGACGGCCGTGGTTCCGAAGGCGAGCCGTCGGCCCGGATCGCCCCACCGAGTCCGTGATGCGGCGCGGTCACGGCGCAATCACGTACTCCTCCGCGTGGTACGCGTCGTTGCCGGTTCCCTGTGACTTCAGCGTGGTCCCGTCGCGGGCGAACAGGTGGAGGACGCCCGGATCGAACGTCATCACCACCTCGCCGCCTTCCTCGGGAGCGTACGACGAGTCGACGCGAGCGACCCACGACTCCCCCTGCTGCGGGAGGAGTGTCAGGAAGTTGTCGCTCCCCATGGGCTCGACCACGTCGACCGTCGCGGTGAGCAGTCGGTCCGCGTCGTACTGACTCGGGTCACGCGCGACGTCGAGATCCTCCGGACGGACGCCGAGCGTCAGGTGATCACCGACTTCGATTCCAGTGCGTTCGACGACCGTGTCGTCGAGACCGTACGAGACGGACTCGTTCTCGCGGCCGACGAGGGCGTGCCGGCCCCCGTGCTGGTCGAGGCGCATCTCCAGGAAGTTCATCGACGGCGACCCGATGAAGCCGGCGACGAACTGGTTCGCTGGGTGGTTGTACACCTCGTTCGGCGGCGCGGCCTGCTGGAGGATGCCGTCGTTCATCACCGCGACGACGTCGGCCATCGTCATCGCCTCCGCCTGGTCGTGGGTGACGTAGATGGAGGTGACGTCGAGTTCCCGCTGGAGGCGCGTGATCTCCGTTCGCATGTGTGTCCGGAGTTTGGCGTCGAGGTTCGACAGCGGTTCGTCGAACAGGAACACCTGTGGCTCGCGGACGATGGCGCGGCCGAGCGCGACACGCTGGCGCTGCCCACCCGAGAGCTGTGACGGCTTGTCGGCGAGGAGGTCAGGGATATCCATCATCTCGGCGACGTTCTCGACCCGGTCGTCGATCTCTTCTTTCGAGAGGTCGCTAGAGTACTTCAGCCCGAACCCGATGTTCTCTCTGACCGTCATGTGGGGGTAGAGCGCGTAGTTCTGGAACACCATCGCGATGTCGCGCTCGCGCGGTTCGGTGCCGTTCACCACGTGGTCACCGATGGAGATGCGCCCGTCGGTGATGTCTTCGAGCCCGGCGACCATCCGGAGCGTCGTGGATTTGCCACAACCGGACGGGCCGACGAGGACGAGGAACTCGCCGTCACTGACGTCGAGCGAGAGGTCCTCCACGGCAACGATGTCCCCTTCGGACGACCCGTACACCTTCTTCACGTCGTCGAACGAGACGCGCCCCATCAGTCGCCACCCACCTGTTGGGCCGTCTGGAGGACGGACTCGTTCGCGACGTGCGTCGGCTCGCGGTCGTCGAGGAAGGCGGCGATGTCGTCGGTCACCATCTTCGAGTGGCGGGAGACGACACCCGTCGCCGCACCGGCGAGGTGTGGCGTCGTCACGACGTTGTCGAGGTCGAGGAGCGCGTGGTCCTCGGGGAGCGGCTCTTCGTCGTAGACGTCGAGCGCCGCCCCGGCCAGTTCGCCCGCCTGCAGCGCCGCGAGGAGCGCGTCCTGGTCGATGATGGCTCCACGGGCCGTATTGACGAAGTACGTCGACTCCGACATCAGGCTGAACTCGTCCTCGCCGATGAGCCCCCGCGTCGCGTCGGTCACCGGGCAGTGGACCGTCACGAACCGCGAGCGCTCACAGAGCGTCTCGAGGTCGACCTTCTCGACGCCGTACTCTGCCATCTGCTCCGCGTCGACGAACGGGTCGAACCCGACGAGGTCGACGCCGAATCCGGCCGCGCGTTCGGCGACGAGCTGGCCGATGGCACCGAGTCCGACGACGCCGACCGTTTCGCCCTCGAGTTCGGGACCCTTCAGCTCGACGTAGGGCGAACCTTTCGCGATACCCCAGGTGACGTCCTCGCGCTCGCCGCCGCCCGCCGAGTCTGCTTTCGGCCTGCCGGTGTACTCACCGACGTGGAGCTTGTGATGACCAGCAGGGATGTGTCGCGCGACCCCGAGGATGAGGCCGAGCGTGAAGTCGGCGACGCTGACCGCGTTTCGACCCGGAGCGTACAGGACGGGGATGTCGCGCTCCGTCGCCGCGGCGATGTCGACGTTGGCGTCGGGCCCGCCGCGCGGACACGCGATGAGCCGGAGGTCAGAGGCGGCGTCCATCACCTCGGCGGACACCCCCTCGAACCCGACGACGAGTATCTCGACCCCGTCGAGGAGTTCTTTCATCCGCTCAGTGGAGTACCGTCCGTCGCGTTCGGCGATCGGGTGATAGTCGATGTCGAGTCCGAGGTCGTTCGTGAGTCGATGCAACTGTCCGTCGTCGATGTTTGCCGTGATGAGCGTCTTCATACTGTGTGTTCGTTCGATTGTGGTCTCCGTCTGCGTGTCTGGTGTCGGTCGGTGTCAATGTTGTGGTAGGGAGCAGTTGCCTCCCACACGCACGGCTGATCTACTCCTTGACCGCCCCCATGGTCATGCCTTCGACGAGGTGGTCCTTGATGAGCAGACTGAGGACGACCGGCGGGAGGATGGTTAGCGTCCCCGCGGCCCCGAGCATCCCCCAGTCGATGGAGAGGTACCCCATCGACGACTGGATGACCAGCGGCGCGGTCCGGGTGCCACCGCCGGTCAGCACCAGCGCGAGCAGGAAGTTGTTCCACGAGAAGATGAACCCGATGAACGCCGCGGCCGCGATGCCCGGCATCACGAGCGGCACCACCACCTCGCGGAACGCCTGGATGCGGTTACAGCCGTCGACCATCGCCGACTCCTCGAGCGACTGGGGGAGTTCGTCGATGAACCCCTTCACGATCCAGATGATCATCGGGAGCGTGATCAGAAAGTGCGTGATCATGAGTCCGAGGAGACTGTCGGTCAGCCCCACCGTCGTGAAGAAGATGAACAGCGGGACTAACACCGCGAGCGGCGGGATCATCCGCGTCGAGAGGATCCAGAAGCTGATGTCCTGTTCCCGCGGGACGTCCATCCGCGAGAGGCTGTACGCCGCCGGGACGCCGATGACGACGCTGATGAGCACTGCCCCCGTCGCGACGAGGAAGCTGTTGAACAGGAACTGGTGGAAGCCGAACTCCGTGAACAGGTCCCGGTAGTGAACCAGCGTGACGTCGAACAACAGCCAGTCCGGCGGGAGGTTCATGATCGACTCGTTCCGCTTGAACCCGGTCGTCGCCATCCAGAAGATGGGAAAGAGCATCCAGATGCTCACGACGATACCGAAGCCGTACTTGACGGCTTTCTTGCCGAGCAGGGCTGGGTTCGGGGTCTGTGTCTGCGTACTCATGATTATGCTTCACCGATCGATTTCAGGATGCCCATCGTGGTCGCGATGGTGATGACCAGGAGGACGAGGCCGAGCGCGGCGGCTTTCCCCCCTGGAGGTTGACGAACGCGACGCGGTAGAGGTAGATGTTGAGGACCTCCGTCGAGGTTCCCGGACCACCTTGCGTGACGAGCCAGATGATGTCGAAACTCCGGAAGCTCCGCATCAGCCGGAAGACGGCCGCGATGGCGATCATGTACTTGATGCCCGGCAGCGTGATGTGCCGAAAGATGGCCCACCGCGGGGCACCGTCGACGCGGGCCGCCTCGTACAGCGTGTCCGGAATCGACAGCAAGCCAGCGAAGGCGATCATGATCACGAGCGGCGTCCACTGCCAGACGTCGATCATGATGATGGTGAACATCGCCATGAACGGGCTCGATGTCCACTCGGGGATGGGGAGGCCGGCGAGGTACAGCAGGTAGTTCATGACGCCGATCTGTCCGTTGAGCATCAGCCGCCACATCAGGCCGGTCGCGATGGGCGTCACGATCATCGGGACGATGAAGATCGTCCGGAAGACGGGCCGCCATCGCCGTGAGAGCGACCGGAGGTAGATGGCGAGACCGACGCCGAGGATCAGTTCGACCGTCACCGAGACGCCGGTGAAGACGGCGGTGTTCACGAGCGCGCCGTGGAACCGGCTCTCGCCGAGGAGCGTGGCGTAGTTCGTCAGGCCGACGAACTGCGTCCCCTGGCCGGCGAGCGACCACTGGTGGAGACTCATCCAGATGCCCTGGAGGAACGGATAGATGGACAGGAACGCGAGTATCGCCACCGAGGGCAGGAGGAACAGCCATCGGAGCGTCGAGTCGTCGATGTCGAGGCTGTTCAGGAGCGGCCCCTGTCTGGTCTTGTTCACCACCGCGCTGAACCCAATCATAGCATCTCACTGTTATTTATCGTCACAGATACGCGTCCGGGATCTGTTTCGCGAACTCGGTGATTTTCGGGGCGGCGTCGTTCAACGCCTTCTCCGCGGACTTCGTCCCGGTGACGGCGGCGTTCATCGCGATGGCCGCCTCGCTCATCATGTCCATGTTCTGTGGCGTGTCCAGCGGCACCGGTGGCGGACTGGATGGGACGGCCTCCATCCCCGTGTTGTGCGCGTTGATCCACGACTCGCTCTGGCCGGTCTGCTGGTAAGCGTCCTGATCGAAGATCCACCCGCTCCGCGCGTGGCCGTACGGGGCGTGGCCCTGCCACTGGCGGCTCGACTGCATGAGGTTCGCGGGACGCGACAGCGCCCATTGGAGGAACAACCACGTCGCTTTGGGGTTCTCCGAGAACTGGCTGATGCCGAGCGCCCACTCCCACGTCGAGGCCACGACGTCACCGTCGGGACCTTCGAGCGGCGGGAGGAACTTCGTGCGGTCGTACTGTTCGGTGGTGAACACACCGGCCGCAGCGGGCGTGTGGTACGCGATACCGACCTGTCCGTTTCCGAACGCCTGATTGGATTTGTACCAGTCGTACGTGCCGATGTCTCCTGGGCCGTAGTTGCCCATCATATCGGCGAACATCTCGAGCGAGGCGATGCCGGCGTCGGAGTTGAGCGTGGCCTCCTTCGCCTCGCGGTCGATCCAGTCGGCACCGTAGGACTTGAACGTGGTCGCCCAGTTCGCCGTCGACAGCGGGGTCGAACTCGCCCGCGAGCAGATACCCGCGCGGTCGACCTCGTCGGACTCGTGGATCGCCTTCGCCGCGTCGCGAAGTTCGGGAAACGTCGTCGGCTCCGAGAGGCCGAGCGTCTCGAACGTCGGCTGGTCGATGGCGACACAGCCGTAGGCCTCGATGCCGAACGGAAGCGCCACGAGGGCACCGTCGCCGTAGGTCAGTGCGTCGATGGCGCTCTGTGGGAAGTCCTCCATGTGGAGCCACTCCTGGTCGGTCAACGAGGAGTCCTCGATGTACTGGTTGAGGTCTTTCACCCAGTTCGCGTTGTGGTACCGGGCGCTCGGCCACAGTCCGAGGAACATCCCGTCGTACTTGCCGTTCTGTGAGTTGAAATCGAGGGTGAGTTTCTGCCAGAGTTGGTCCTCGGGGAACGTGTTGAACGTCACCGAGATACCGGTCAGTTCCTCGAAGTACGGGAGCAAGGGCTTCATCGTCTGGGTGAACGGATGCTCGTTCATCCCCATGAGGAGTTCGGTGCCCTCGAACTGTCGCCAGTCGATGCCGGCCTCCTGTGCGTAGCTGTTGAGACGCTGTCCCCATTGTTCGACGCCCTGCTCCATCGTCGGGAGGTCGCTGGTGGTGGTGCTGGCGGAAGTCGTTTCGGACGAACCGCCGCTACTCCCGCCACTGGAACCGGAACCGGAACCCTCGTCGACGTTGAGGTTGCCGCTGTCTCCACCGCCGCCAGTACAGCCTGCCAGTCCGATCGCCGACGCCGCTCCCACTGCTTGGAGGAACCGGCGGCGCGTTCGGGTAGGTTTCTTTCCTGCCATATGTATCCGCCACGGGGGAGGTCCCACGGGCCGTCAGTGACCACCGGCGAGCGTCGCCACTCGCCCAGGGAGCACCCCTGGCGGGTGGTGTGACCCATGGTACTCCACCACGAGACATCGAAACGTCTGTAATGATAGTATATATAATTACTGGAAAAGGGGACGGACGTCTCCGAGCGTCCAATACTGTGTATGCATGCGAAGAGATGTCATGACAACGTTTATAGTGCATTATCGAACATTGAGGACGCATGGGAGAGATCCTCATCGGCATAGACGCCGGCACGAGCAACATCAAGACGGTCGCGCTCTCGATTGACGGGACCGAAGCCGTCCGGAGCGCGCGGAAGAACGACCTGATGAACCCCGAACCGGGCTGGGTCGAGCAGGACATGAACGACACCTGGCGCCGGACCGCCGCGACGATTCGAGACGTCGTCGACGACCTCCGGGCCGACGACGAGATCATCGGCGTCGGCGTGACCGCACAGGGGGACGGCTGCTGGATGCTCGACGCGGACAACGAACCGGTTCGGAACGCGATTCTGTGGTCCGACGGACGGGCGTCGTCGATCGTTCAAGAGTGGGAGAACTCGGGCGTGAGCTCCGACGTGTACGACATCTGTGGCAACGGGCTGTTCCCCGGAGCGAATCTCGCCATCTTCCGGTGGTTACAGAAACACGAACCGGAGACCGTCGAGGAGACCGAGACGCTCCTCCACTGCAAGGACTGGATCAAGTACCAGCTGACCGATGAACTGACGATCGATCCGACGGACGCGGCGCTCCCGATGCTCGACGTCGAGTCGGTCGAGTACTCGTCGGAGGTCGGGGAACTCGTCGGCTTCCCGGGCATCGAAGAGCGGTTCCCCCGCCTGGTCCCCGGGACGGAGATAATCGGCCGCGTAACGGAGCAGGCGGCCGAGGAGACGGGGCTTCCGACGGGGACGCCCGTCACGTCGGGGATGCTCGACGTCGTGGCCTCCGCGTTCGGAAGCGGAGCCGCTCACGTGGGGGATAGCTCGTCCGTCGTCGGCACCACCTCGCTCAATCAGACACTCCTCGACGGACCACAGACCGCACCCCACGGCGTCGGGTTCACGTTCCCGACCGGGGTCGAGGGCTTTTACACCCGCTCGATGGCCTCGATGGCGGGCACGCCGAACCTCGACTGGATCCTCGAAGAGGTGGCGGGCACCGACGACTACGGCGCCATCGAACAGCAGATCGAAGACATCGGAATCGGCTCGGACGGCGTGATGTACCACCCCTACCTGAGTTCGTCGGGCGAGCGCGCGCCGTTCCTCAAGACGACCGCCCGGGCACAGTTCACGGGGCTGAATCCCGAACACACCCAGGCACACCTCGTCCGTGCCGTCTACGAAGGGGTCGCACTCGCGATGCGCGACTGCTTCGAGCACATTCCGGTCGAGTCCGAACGGATCTACATGAGCGGCGGGGGCGCGCGATCCGAACTCTGGTGTCAGATGTTCAGCGACTGCCTCCAGACGCCGATTGCCGTCCCGCGGGGGAGCGAATTCGGGGCGAAAGGCGTCGCGCTCCTCACGGGGATCGCCCTCGACCGATACGACGACATCGCCGACGCCGCCGATCGAACGACGTCGATTCAGCGGAGCTACCGGCCGAACGAGGCCAACGCGGCGCAGTACGACAAGTGGTACGACGTGTATCATCAGATGTCGCAGACCATGTTCGAGTTGTGGGACCGCAGGGAGCAGGCCCTCTCGAACATGCACGCGACGGCGTGAACGAACCCAGAGCGCACCTACTCTACCAGTCTCAAGTTCTCCGCTCGTACGTCGGTGACGTCGAGCGTCGTCACACAGCCCATACTTACATCAGCCGCCGGGTCACAGAGGTATCCATGCAAATCACGGATTACGACCTGTTCGTCGTCCCGCCCCGCTGGGTGTTCCTGAAACTCGTGACCGATACGGGACTCGTAGGGTGGGGTGAGCCGGCCGTGGAGAATCACGCGAAGGCGACCATCGGAGCGGCGAAGGCGATGCTGGACAACTACCTCATCGGGAGGGACCCACGGGACATCGAGCGACATTGGCAGGCGCTGTACCGAGGGAGGTACTTTCGCGGGGGCCGGTACTGATGAGCGCGATGAGCGGAATCGACCAGGCGCTGTGGGACATCAAGGGGAAACACTACGACGCACCGGTGTACGAACTGCTCGGGGGGCGTGCCCGTGACCGGGTCCTCGCGTATCAGTGGATCGAGGGGGAAACGCCCGCCGAACTCGCGGCGGCCGCAGAGCGCGCGGTCGACCACGGGTACCGGGCGCTCAAGCTCTCGGCGGTCTCGTCGGTTCGCCGAATCGACCACCCGTCCGTCGTCCGTGAGGCCCGCGAACAGGTCGCCGCGTTTCGCGAGACAGTCGGCGAAGACGTCGATCTCGTCGTCGATTTCCGGGGTCGCGTGACCAAGGCGATGGCACCGCGGCTGGCAGCTGAACTCGACGAGTTCGGCCCGATGTTCATCGAAGAACCAGTGCTCGCGGAGCAGTGGGACGCGTTCAGGGACATCAAACAGCACTCACAGACGCCGCTCGCGTCCGGCGAGCGGCTCTACTCGCGGTGGGACTTCGAGGACGTGTTCGAGGACGGGCTCGTCGACGTCATCCAGCCGAATCCGTCCCATGCGGGGGGCATTTCGGAGACTCGACGGATCGCCAGCGCCGCTGAGACGAAGGACATCTCGGCGGCGTTTCACTGTCCACTCGGACCAATCGCGCTCGCGGCCTGTGTGCAGCTCGACATCACGACGCCGAACGCGATCGTTCAGGGCCAGGACCTCGACGTCCACAGCCCCGAGAACAACATCATGCTGACGTACCTGAGAGACCCCGACGCGTTCGGATTCGAGGATGGGTACATCAACGCCCCGGACGGCCCCGGACTCGGCGTCGACATCGACGAATCGGTCGTCCGCCAGCGTGAAGCGCCGGAACTCGACTGGGAGAACCCCCTCTGGTACCAAGACGACGGCAGTATCGCGGAGTGGTGACGCAGGGACGGCGGTCGCGTTCGCCATCGGAGAACTGTACGGGACACCCCATCAAGACGCTACCAACACACGAGAGAGCCGGTGGCACGTCGGAGCCAGTCGCCCTGTGCTGCTGAGAGCGGGACTCGGGTGCTGCCAGCGCTCACACGGGACGAGTTCGTTCTCTATTTCCGAACAGGTATATGACTGGGGACGAATGTGTGCGTATGACACCCGATGCAGCCCCCCCGGTGAAGGCGACTGCAACGACGTTCCGGGTCGTCGACGCGCTCATCAGGTTGGAGACGGCGGGAGTCTCAGAACTCGCGGACCGTCTCAACCTCTCGAAGAGCGCCGTTCACAGTCACCTCACCACGCTTGAACAGCTCGGTTACGTGGTTCGAGACGAGGACGGGTCCCGGTTGAGCCTCCAGTTCTTTCAGGTCGGAGCACGGGTCCGCAACCGATCCCCGCTCTACGTCGTTGCGCGCACGGAGATCGACCAGATGGCGACGATGTCCGGACTGGATGCGGGGATCATCGTTCACGAGCGGAACGAGGGGATGTGCGTCTACAGTCGTGTCGGGCGTGACGATACCGAGCCGCGGCTCACCGAGGGAGATCGGGTCCCGCTCCACGCAACCGGGCCGGGGAAGGCCATTCTCGCCGCACTCTCACAGACTGCACTCGACCGATTCTTCGAGACGGGCGACCGCGAGCAGTTCACGAGCAGCACGATCACCGACGAAGAGACGTTGCGCGAGGAGCTACAGGACGTCAGAAGTCACGGGCTCGCCTACGAGAATCGGGAGTACGACGACGACGTACGCGGCATCGGAGCTGCGATCAACGGGGGAGAAGGCGAGGTACTCGGGGCGATCTTCATCACCGGGACGACGGACACGCTCTCGGGGAAACAGCTCCGACAGAACAACCCCGGACTGGTCATCAGCGCGAAAAACCGAATCGAGAACCAGCTGCAAGCGTCCGTGACGGACTGAGGGGGTGACTCCCACCGTTCGCTCACTCCGAACAGAACCCGTTCTCGGCCCCATATTTGTCGAACAATCATGAAATACCTGCACGATCCGCGACGTCACGAAGCCCGGAGACGGGATGTGTTCGCAAATAGAGAACGAACTAACACGGACGTTCCTGAAGTATCTGCCCGGCTGTGACGAAGCACCTCGTCCCAAAATATTACATCGATATTTTTGTAACGTGTTATCCTCGAATCCCGGCAGTTCCATTACGAACTTACGGCTGTAACGTCTCTCGGAGAGGACGCGCAAAATGCACGACTGCAACCGGAAAAGGTGGAATCCGGACGAACAGCAGAACGGAGGCGATACGCCTCGTGCGGTTCTCGATTAGCGAACGTGCGAGTCGAAGTAGCGGTGAGAGGCACGTCGGTATCAGCCGTCACCGTACGCCCCTGGGAAGCGTTGGTCCATTGGAGAGGCAAGCCGAGTCGCCCGTTCTGCCCCATCCTCGACCGCTCAGTTCGTCTCGTCGGAGGCAGTCGCTCGCAGCCGGTGCCCCTAGTTATAAGTCATCGATCGGTCCACTCGTAACCGATGGCTTGGCCACTGAACCGTCTCTACGCCACCGTCGACACTGACTGCCTCCGACGACGGCAGACTGCCGTCGATTGCATCGCGATGGGACTCTCCGATCCGGCGTTGCAGCCCGACACCGACCTCGAAGCACGACTCGCCGAACAGCGCGAACGAGTCGAGGACGAGTTCGGTCCGCGGCTCGCGGAAGTCGCGGCGTACGCGTCACATGAACAGGCGCGACACGCTACAGAACTCGCCGAGACGCACGGACGAGCGGTGAACGCGCTCGTTCTCGACCTGGACGAGACGCTCCGTTCGGTCGGCACGACCGACGATAGGGTGCCAGTAGCGGTGATAGCACTGCTCGGACAGTTCGTCGACGCGGACGTTCCGGTGGTCATCTGCACCGGACAGACGATGGAGAACGTCAAGGGGTTGCTCGTCCAGGGCCTCGGGAGCGACCGCTTTCACTCGGGCGCGGTGAGTGTCGTATACGAGGCGGGAATCGGCGTCTTCACGCCGAAACACGGGGTGGAGACGAAACAAGAGCTGTACCGAAACCTCGACGAGGAGACCAGAACGGTCTTCGAGACGGTTCGGACAGCGATGAGTACCGACGCGCCGCGCGCCGTCCGGGAGGGGGCGTACCTCCAGGGAAACGAGTTCAACGTCACGCTGAAGCCGAACGCCGAAACGGGGAGCGAAGAGGCGGTATCGGTGATCGACCACGCAACCGTCGCCGTGCTCGACCGGGTCGGCGAAGCGGTCGCTGGTCCCGACGGAGCGCAGTACGCCAGAGCGTACTATGCGGACCGCGACCCGGAGATACGGGACGTCGTCGACCGAGTCGACGCGCTACCCGAACTCGATGCCGAGTCGCTCGACGACGACGTTCATCGGCAGTTCGAGCGGATAGACGTCCTCTACTACCACGGAAGCGCAGCGGAGGTGGGCAGTCCGGAACTGAGCAAGGCGGTCGGGGCGCAACGGGCGCTGTCGACGCTCGGCGTCGACGATCCGTTCGTGTTGGCGATGGGAGACAGTCTGAGCGACAGACGGCTGATGGAGTGGGTCACCGAGACCGACTCGGGTCTCGTCGCGGGTCCCACCCACGCGTCCGAGGTCGTGTGTGAGTTCCTCAAGTCCGAAGGTGGGCTGTTCTTCGAACCCGGACGGGCAGTCGACGTCCTGCGGACGACCTATGCGATGAACGTGTTCGCGACCGACCAGCGGAGCGATCCGTAGGAAACGCCCGAGCACGCGGTTCAGGGGCCACGGGCCACGGCAAGAACGACATCACGACCATCCCGCTCTGACGTGAGTGATACGGTTCGACGCTCGGTCGGAAACCCTCGCGGCGGTTGATTCGTTCGCCGTCGACGCCCGTGACCTGGCGACGAAGAAGCGGCTCGAATCCGTCTCTTAACTCGGAGCGTTCTCCGTCGCTGAAATCAGTATGAAGATGGAATTAGTTAGATAAGTACACCACGTGCGACCGTTCGGGTTCGGGTCCCGAACGTTCATAAGAACACTGTCGGTGACGATCAAGAATAACACGACACGTTTTGTCCTCTTACTCTTTGAAGAGGACAATTTGTGGCCGTTTCTGTCGTTGAAACTGATCTATCTACTATGTTCACCGTATGCGGTGAGCGTGAACGGAGACACCCCTCGGGCCACCACCGTTCCGTATTCTCTCTAAATATATCTAAGTACTCTTGTTTGGAGCCCAGATCGAGAGTTCATCTCCCGAGCGAGACGTTCGGTCCTCCGACGAGATACGACCTACGAGACGGGGTGGCAGAATCGGGGAGTCGAAGGAGAGTCGGGGAGTGAGGCACGTACTGTCGCGAGACGACCGAGGCGCGTGGCGGGGGGGAGAGCACGCACCCGGTCAACCGAGCTGTGCGGTCACAATCTATCCGCGGCGAGAGCGTGCCTCGAAAACGGGAGGGCGCTTTCTGCCCGCCCGGAGGGCATCGGGGTCGACGGCTCGGCTGCGGACACCCCTCCGAGAACCCACAGCGTTCGTCCGTGACACCGAGGCGGAAGACCCCTTGATGGGACCAGGCGCCTTCGATAGTGGAGTACCGTACTTATCCACCCCGCACGGATACGGAGCGTATGGCCGAGACGAAAGTCGCGATCGTGACGGCGGCGGGAAGCGGAATCGGCGAAGCGTGCGCACGACGACTGAACGAGGAGGGGTACAGGCCGGTACTCCTCTCGCGGTCGGGGAGCGCGGTCGAGGTCGCACAGGAACTCGGCGGCGACGGGTTCGAGGGCTCCGTGACGAACCCCGACGACCTGGCGGCGCTCGTCGAGACGACGGCCGAACGCTACGGGCGGATCGACGCGGTGGTGAACAACACGGGCCATCCGGCCTCCGGCGACCTCCTCGAAATCTCCGACGAGGAGTGGTACGAGGGGATGGACCTCGTGCTGTTGAACACGGTTCGGATGGCCCGACTCGTCACCCCCGTGATGGACGCACAGGGCGGTGGGGCGTTCGTGAACATCTCGACGTTCTCCGCGTTCGAGCCGTCGAGCGACTTCCCGGTGTCGTCGGTGTTGCGCGCGGGCCTGGGGAGTTTCACGAAGCTCTACGCCGATCGGTACGCGGCAGACGGTATCCGGATGAACACGGTTCAACCGGGGTTCGTCGACAGCTACGAGGTGGACGAGGAGACGAGGGAACGGATCCCGATGAAGCGACCGGCGCGGACCGACGAGATCGCGGATGCGGTCGCGTACCTGCTCTCGCCCCAGTCGAGCTACATCAGCGGGCAGAACATCCGCGTCGACGGCGGGCTCACAGCCTCGGTGTAACGACCGGCACACGCTCCCCGTCGAACTGAGTCCTCACCGGGAGCGCCGACGGAGTCGGGGTGGTCGTCGACATATCTATCGAGCGGAAACTCGGCGGCGAGGCCGGCGTCACCCAGTAGGCAGTTCCCGGGTGATCGTCGGCTCCGGAACGCTCGACTTCGGAGCGACCACGACCGGCCGGAACGGTTATGACTGGACACTCCAACGGGACATGAAATGCGAACGACACTCACGGTACTCGTTGTCGCAGTAGTCCTCCTGAGCGGCTGCTCCGGGATGGGCGGACAGACGACCGACGCGCCGTCGACGACAGCCCCGACGGACACGCCGGCGTCGACGGCCACCGCGACACCGATGGCCGCGACGGAGGCGGACGCGTCGGTCACGGGGACGCCGCACATGGGCTGTCAGCCGGGCGAGATAAACAAGAACGGCACCTGTACGGTCGCCGTGTCGGGACAGAACGCCGCTATCTTCAGCGCCGAGAACCTCTCGGCCATCACGGCCGAGGAGACGACCATCGGCGGCACGCCGGGCTACCTCGCGCGGCCGGCCGACAACGGCACCTACCCCGCCGTGGTGATGATCCACGAGTGGTGGGGGCTCAACGAGAACATCAAGCACATGGCCGACATCCTCGCGGGCCACGGCTACGTCGTGTTCGCGGTCGACCTCTACGGCGGCGAGGTGGCGACGAACTCCTCGCGGGCGGGTCAGTTGTCGGGACAGGTCAGAGAGAACCCCGACGAGGCCGTGGCGAAGATGAGCGCGGCCGTCTCCGGGCTCAGAGAACTCCCCTCGACGACGAACCAGGTCGCCAGCCTCGGGTGGTGCTTCGGCGGCGGGCAGAGTCTCCAGCTGAGCCTCAGCGAGGCCGACCTGAACGCGACCGTCATCTACTACGGGACGCTCGCCACCGACGAGGAGACGCTCCAGCGCATCGACGGGCCCGTGCTGGGCATCTTCGGCTCCGAGGACCAGGTCGTCCCCGTCGAGGACGTGCGCGCGTTCAACGAGACGCTCGACGAACTCGGCGTCGAACACGAGGTGTACGTCTACGAGGGCGCGAACCACGCCTTCGCGAACCCGAGCGGCCAAAGCTTCGAACCCGAGGCGACGAGAGACGCGTGGTCGAAGACGCTGGACTTCCTCGACGAGACGCTTCGAGCAGAGGGTAGCTGAAACTCGGGTCGGTCTATCGTCTGAGTACGGAGTCCTCGCGGTGCGTCGGTCAACAACCGGCTCGCAGTGTCGAGGGAGACGGCAGCATGACACCGAGCCACCACGAACCCCTTGCGACGAATCGGCCGAGAGTGCGCTGTCGGCCTCGAACCGGACAGGCGGCCGTCAGAACACGACAGTAACTGGACTGACAGAGCCTGACCGGAGTCACGTCGACGAGACCGACTCCCAGTTCGTCTCGATGCCCGAGAGACCTGCTCGGTCAAGCACGTCGGTCGCCGAGGCGACCGCAGTCTCGTGCAGCGTCGGGTAGAGCTCTTGGACGCCGTGGACGTTCCGCGACTCCATGACGACCGCACCGTCGCAGATGACCGTCTCGACCTCGAATCCCTGTGCCTGGTAGACGACGGCAGCAGCGACGTCAGCGTGTGGGACGAGATGGGGATAGTCGAGATCGAGAACGAGCAGGTCGGCTCGTTTGCCCGGTTCGAGCGAACCGAGATCGGCTTCACGACCAATCGCTCGGGCAGCGTCAATGGTCGCCATCTCGAGCACTTTCTTCGCCGTGATGGCACCGGGGTCACGACGAGCCCCCTTGTGAATCAGTGCCGCAAACCGCAGATCGTTGAGCATATTGACCGTGTCGCTCCCGCTCGTGTTGTCCGTGCCGAGGCCGACAGTCACGCCCGCACCGAGCAGATCCGGAACCGGAGCGATCCCCGAGCCGAGCGCGAGGTTCGTGACCGGGTTGTGGGCGACACGCGTATCGGTAGTCGAAAGCAACCGGATGTCACGGTCGTCGACGTGGACACAGTGGCCCAGCAGCGTGCGTTCACCGAGGTAGTCGGCACTGTTGAGGTACTCGATCGTCGAGAGGTGACCCATCTCCTCGTGGACCGTCTCAGACGCGTGGGTCGTCGTCATCACGTCGTGGCGCTCGGCGAGTTCGTACGCACCGCGGAGGCCAGCGGGCGTGACACCCCAGGCGACACCGGGACAGGGCCAGACCGACTGGCGGCCGTCTGCGCTCCCGTGATACCGCTCGATGTAGGACTCGGTCTCGTCGAGTGCGGCGTCGGTGTCTTCGGTCTCGGGGAAGTAGTGGTCGACAGTGGGCTCTTTGTCGACGAGTCGTTCGATGAACGCCTCGACCGCCGGGCTCGACTCACGGTCGCTGAACCCGTGGCAGTAGACGTTTCGGATCCCTGCACAGTCGTACACGTGCAGTTTCGCCTCGATCGCTGCCAGAGAGTAACCGTTCCCAGCACCAGTGCCGTTCTCCACGAACGTCGTGATGCCGGACTGGATCGCTTCCAGACAGTACAGGGCCGCGGCGACGGCGTTCTCGTCTGGAGTCATGGCGTGGACACCTGGCTTCTTGACGTTGTACAGCCAGTCCAGGAGGGACCGGTCTTTCTCGAGCCCACGCAAGAGGATGTCAGAGACGTGGACGTGCGAGGAGATGAAACCAGGGAGTACCGCACACCCACTGGCGTCGAGGACCCGTGCGGCATCGTGGCGGTCGGCCAAGTCCGACGTCGAACCTACGTCTACGATCTCGCCCTCGTCGATCGCGACGGCACCGGCGTCGATGACATCGCGGTCGTCGTTCATCGTGAGTACGGTCGCGTTCTCGACGAGTATGTCTACCATCGGCGTCTACCGTGTTACCCGCTGTCGTAGGTGTATTTACAGTTTTCTTTGTCGCGCATTTTCGCCACAGACGAGGAGAAATTCCACAGATGTAGTCGATGATTCCAACTGAAAGCGTCGAAAGCACGGTCATAGTTAACTCGGAGAGTTCAGTACAGGTGGTATGGAGTACGACCTACTTGTTCGGACCGCTCGGCTCCCGGGCGTCGAAGAGCCAGTCGACATCGGAATCGTCGGGGAACGCATCGAACGGATCGATGCAGGGTTGGCCGACGGCGACCGAGTCGTCGACGCGGAGGGTGGACTCGTCGCTGGCGGGTTCGTCGACTGCCACGTCCATCTCGATAAGGCGCTGATCGCCGACTCCCTCCCGGTCAACGAGTCCGGGACGTTAGAAGAGGCGATCGAGAACATCCACGGTCGCAAGCGTGCGTACACGGTACAGGGCGTTCGCGAGCGAGCGACTCGGGCGATCGAGATGCACGTCAGAAACGGCTGCACCCGTATTCGGACACACGTCGACGTGGACACGATCGGCGGCTTGACACCGCTGAAAGGCGTCCTCGAAGCTCGTGAGGCGTGTGCGGCGATCGCGGATGTACAGGTCGTCGCGTTCCCCCAAGAGGGAATCGTCCGAGACCCCGGCGCTGCGGACCTCCTCGACGAGGCGCTCGACCACGGTGCGGACGCCGTCGGCGGGATGCCGGACAACGAGCGGACCGACGGCGATACGCGGTCGCACATCGACCACTGTCTCGACCTCGCACGACGCTACGACGTGCCGGTCGATATGCACGTCGACGAGACGGACGACCCGACCGCACGGTCGCTCGAGGTGCTCGCGTCACGAGTCATCGAGACGGAACTCGAAACGAGCGTGACCGCCGGACACACCTGTGCGTTGGCTGCGTACGACGAGACGCACGCACAGCGGGTCATCGACCTGCTCGTCGAGGCTGACCTCCGGATGGTCACCAATCCTCCGACGAATCTCCTCCTACAGGGGCGTCACGACCAACATCCGAGGCGGCGCGGACTGACGCGCGTCGATCAACTACTGGAAGCGGGGCTGACGGTCGCCGCCGGACAGGACTGCATCCGAGACGGCTTCTACCCCTACGGTCGCGCGAGTATGATCGAGACGGCACTCGTCACCGCACACGCGGCTCACCTCCAGACCCCGGCCGAGAGAGCGGTCGCGTGGAGTGCGGTGACCGACAGTGCCGCAGCGGTGATGGACCTCGACTACGGCCTCTCGGAGGGGTCGCTCGCCACGTTCAACGTCTTCGAGTCGTCGACCACGACGCCGACGGACGTCCTCCGAACCGGGTCACCACCACAGCAGGTGGTTCACGAGGGGCGGCTCGTCGCGGAGAACACGTCGTCCTCGACGCTCTACACGGGCGCGTCGACGACGGACGACTGACCTCGTGGGCTTCTCGGTTCCCGTGGTCGTGCACACGACGGGAGGAACACCAAACGAGTGGCGGTCGAAACAAGGCGATCCCCTCAGAACTCCTCGTCCTGCATCAGGATCTCGGTCAGCATGTCCTCGTACTCGTGGAACGCGTCGGTGGTCCGCGTTGTGGCGTCGCGGGGACGTCCGATGTCGATATCCACGACGTGGTCTACCTCTCCCGGCCTCGCCGAAAGGACGAGAATCTTGTCCGAGAGCCAGACCGCCTCGCCGATGTGGTGCGTGACGAACAGCGTCGTCTTCTGGACGTCCTCGTGGATGTCCAGGAGGAACTTGTTCATCTTCCGGCGAGTCAGTTCGTCGAGCGCGGCGAACGGCTCGTCCATCAGGTAGATTTCGGGATCGAAGACAAATCCGCGCGCCAGCGCGACACGCTGGCGCATCCCTCCGCTGAGTTCGTTCGGAAGCGCCCGCTCGAAGCCTTCGAGACCGACGTGTGCGATCGTCTTTTCGGCCTCTCGGCGGATGTCCGGGTCGCTCGTGTCTTTTCCTTTGATTTCTAACGGGAGCAGAACGTTCTGCATGACCGTTCGCCACGGGAGCAACACGTCCTCCTGAAAGAAGAAGGCGAGCCGTCGGGCTTTCCGAGCCTCGGTCGACGGAACGCCGTCGATGAGAATCTGGCCGCTCGTCTGCGAGACGAGATCGCCGACACACTTCAGCAGCGTCGTCTTGCCACAACCGCTCGGCCCGATGATCGAGACGAACTCGCCGCGTTCGATCGAGAAGTCGATGTCTTTGAGCGCCTGAACCGGTTCGTCCGAGTTCGGGTTGTACACTTTGTTGACGCCGCTAATCTCGATGTGAACGTCTCTCTCGACCGGTGGAGTCTGAGAGCGAGTGTTCATGCTCGGCATTTCAGAGACCACCCTGGTGTCCATGGTCCTGCCAGTAGATGACATAGCGTTCCGCAATCGCGAGGATAGCGAACCAGATCGACCCCATCAGGCTGATGACGATGATTCCACGGAACATCAAGAGGGTGTTGACCTGGTTGTTCGCGATGACGATGAGGAAACCGATGCCCTCGTCGGCGACGAGCCACTCGCCGACGATGGCTCCGATGAGGCTCAGTGCAACACCGATCTTCATCGCCGAGAAGATGTACGGTGCGGCGTTATACAGCTTGACCTTTCGGAATACTTGCCAGCGCGACGCGTCCAGCGACCGCATCAGTTCTTCCGACAGGTGGTCGGTAGAGTTGAAGCCGGCGATGGCGTTGACCAGCATGGGGAAGAAGACGGTGATCGTCGCCGTCGCGAGGATCGGCGTGATGTTCAGGCCCAACCAGAGGATGAGCAAGGGCGCGAGGACGATCACCGGCACCGAGCGGAAGCCGATGAGGTACGGATACAGCGCCGTCCGGAGCACCCGCGACTCGGACATCAAGAGCCCGAGCGTGATGCCGATGAGGTTGCCGACGACCCATCCGAAGAACGCCTCGAAGAACGTAATTCGGATGTGCGGCCACATCGGACCCAGCTGCCCCTGGAAACTCACGACGATCTCGTACGGGGTCGGTAACAGGTAGGTCGGCAATTGGAGCAGGCGCACGACGCCGGTCCACGCCACGATCACGCCGACGAAGAACAGAGCCGGGTAGACGATCTGCTTCCGTCCGACCGAGCCCGGAATCGTCTTCCGCAACTTCGACTGCGTGTCCTGTGGTTCTGCGACAGTCACCGCCGTTACTCCTCCCAGATGAGCTGTCCTTGGTCGTCAGTGACTTCTTCGATGAACCTGTTGTTGACGATCGTCTCCGGGTCGGAGGTGTCGTCGAGTTGGCCCGCATCGGCGAACAGCTGCTGGGCCAGCGCGACGCGGTCAGTGGGGTTCCAGCCGACACCGTTCGTGTCCCACTCGTCGATGTGGCGGTACTCGCGGAACATCTCGACCGCGCGGGACTGGATATCGACCGCATCCACGTCCGTGCCGAATATCTGCTCGCTGATGCCAGCGTCCTCGGTACTCTGGACACAGTCCGCGGCGACGGAGTCTCGCATGTCAGGGTCGATCGAGTCGGCCAGCCCCTTCGCGTGAGCCCGGACGAACTCTCGAACGACCTCGGGCTTGTTCTCGATCATGCTGGTGGTCGTAATCGCGGCGTTGCCGGGAACTTCGAGGTAGTCCTTCATGGGGATGTACCCGAAGTTCGCCTCCTCTTTGAGCTCGAGGATGATCCCGTCCGCGTTGGTCGGGAACTTCGTCATCGCGTCGACCTTCCCGGTGAGCAGATTGCGCACGTCGTATCCGACGAACGTCTCGTTTATCTGGTCGCGTTCGGCGTCGGACAGTTCGCTCGAGAGGATCTCGTTGTTGAACGTCGTGATGTCCGGGTCGTTCTGCAGTCCGAGCGTGCTCCCCACGAAATCTGCGGGGCTCTCGAAGCTGTGTTCGTCCGCGTCGTAGGTGTACGCTTGGACGGTGCTGCCCTGAGTCGTCACGATCGACTGAACCGGAACGCCCTGTGCTCTGCCAGCGATCGAATCGAGGTGCGACGCGATGACAAAGTCGTAGTCGTCACTCGTCACGACCTGAAGCGGGTTCAGTTCGAGCGAGTAGTCGAGGGTGACGTCGGAGAAGCCGACGGCTTCGAAGTAGTTCTGGTACTTCGCCCTGACGACGCCGGAGTACGACGCGTCCGGGTAGTACGTCGTCAGGATGGAGATGGACTCCCCGGAAACTCCACTGTCGCTACTCGTCGTCGGTTCGGTCGTCCCGCCACTACTGTCGGTGCTGCTGTCGGTGCTACTGCTTCCACCACTGCTCCCACCGCTGCCTTCACTACTGTCGTTACTCCCGCTAGTACCAGCGCATCCAGCGAGCCCGGCGATGCCGATAGACGTCAAACTAGCGGATTTCAAGAACTTCCGCCTGTGTATCGATGACATACAACGAGTTGATGTATTACGTCCACACATAACCGTTTCTGTTCGTATAATTGTTTTATTGTTCATTTTTTACTCAGTTGTTTGATGCGTCAAAAAGTTAAATTCGATAAACTAATACTCGTATATGAGTTCGATTGAGTATCTACATGGTGTCTTAGATAACGCTCGTTCATTTACTCTGTCGGCCAATCGTCCGGACGGATAGCCGCCGAGCTGTTCCTACGGGGAGTACCTGTGACGGGGAGAGACGACCCGTCTCGGACCGAGGAGAGAACAAGTGAGACAAACACTGAGACGCCCTTATTCCACAATGATTTCGAACAGTAGGCCGTATTTTATCCGGGTTTGGTTTCTGTCACGGCAGAAATTTACACTAGCCGGACAGATTGAGAGCCGTTCAGATGGCGAGTACACGCATCGACAACCTCGGAAGCATCGTGACGGGAGACCTCGAATCACCGGTTTCGAGCGCCGAATCGGTATACATCGAAGACGGCCGCATCGTGGAGATAGAGTCGACGACGACGACCGCCGAGACGGTCATCGACGCGAACGGACTGACGTTGACACCGGGGTTCGTCGACGCACACACGCATCCGCTGCTCGGTGGGTTCACGCCAAGACAGAACGCCCTCGGGTGGTGTGAGAACTACCTCCACGGTGGGGTGACGTCGATGGTCTCGGCGGGCGAGTGTCACGTGCCGGGTCGACCGACTGACGCTGCGGGCCTCAAGGCGCTTGCCGTCCTCGCGAAAGGGTCGTACGACAGACACCGCCCCGGCGGAGTGAAGGTCAACGCCGGAACGCTGCTGCTGAGCGACGACATGACGGAAGCGGATATCGAAGACGCACATCTGGCGAGCATCGAGCGGATGAAGATCCTGTTTGCCCTCGAGGACGTCGACCGCGCCAGGAGGCTCGTCCAGTGGGGGCGCGACCGCGGCCTCGTCTCGATGATGCACTGTGGGGGCAGCAGCCTCCCGGGGACGAAGAACATCACCGCAGCGATGTTCGAGCAGATCGAACCGGACATCGCCGCCCACTTCAACGGCGGCCCCACGCCGCTCCCCGACGACGGCATCGACCAACTCGTCGAGGAGACCGAGATGGTACTGGAGTTGATCATCGGTGGGAATCAAGCGGTCGCCGTCGATGTCCTGCGGCGGACTCGCGACCGCGGCGAACTGTCCCGACTCCAGATCGGGACTGACACGCCGACGGGGACGGGGGTGATCCCGTGCGGGATGCTGCTCGAGATGTCGATTCTCGCGGGGTTGACCACCGTTTCGGCGCCGGAAATCGTGGCGCTCGCCACGGGGAACGTCGCACGGCATCACCGCCTCGACACCGGACTCGTCGAAACGGGGCGACCCGCGGACCTCTGTCTCCTCGGCGCGCCGATGGGGAGTCAGGCGTCGGACGCGATGGGAGCGCTCGAGCACGGCGAGTACGCCGCCGTCGACAAGGTGCTCGTCGACGGGGAGGTGCTCGTCGACCGGAGTCGAAACACCCCACCGGCGAAACGGTCTGCCGTCGTTCACTGAGGCCGGTGGCAGTCGGGGTCGTCGGCTCGTTCAGGTGCCGACGACGAGCGGGGCGGTGCGGCGCCGGAGCGATGCGATCGTAGAGAGGGCCGCGATGTAGCTCGTCCTCGGGTTGGCAGGGTGTGGGTGCGTGTGAAACGCGAACGCCATCGACCCTGCTCCGCCGCGCGCTTCGATACGGTGGACGTTGTCCGTTTCGTCGGGGTCTGCGAAGATCTTCACGACGGTGTCGTCCGCACCGAGCCCCGCGAGGCTCAGCGCCATCGCCACGTTGATGTTCGCCGGAAACGCGGGAGCGGCCTCTCGAGCGGACCCCTCGAAGACGAGTCGCTTCTCCTCGATAGCCGCCAGGTCGACGTCGTGTTCCTCGATGTAGGGTGCGCCGGCGAGACCGGCGGGAGGTTTGATAGTGACGAAGACGACCTCGTCGAGTTGGCCGTGAACGGCGGCGCCCTTGATGGCGTCGACCCCGGCGAGCGCACCCGAGGGGACCTCGAATCGCGCACCCGACGCGACGGCCGTCCGAACGATGGCCTCGTGGAGGTCGGCGTCGGCCAGTGCACCGACGCTCAGGGCCAGCAGGTCCGTCCCGGTCTCGAGGAGCGGGACGGCGTACCGCTCCACTGCGCTGTGGCCCGCACACTCGACCACGACGTCACACGTGTCGGCCAGGGCCAGCGGGTCGTCGTAGCGGGCAGTCTCGTCGACGCCGTCAGTCGACCGGAGCGCGTCGTCGACTCGGTCGGGGTTGCGGTCGTACACCCCCCGAGCGTCGAATCCGGTATCGACCCGTCCGCGACCGCAGCCAGCACTTCACGCCCGATCGTCCCACACCCGAGGATTCCAACGACGAGACCCATTATCGAGTGAATGAACAGTATTCGGTGAAATCGCTTGCTATTTCATCTCCTCGACGCGACCTCGGTCAACACGAACAGTTTTCAGTTCCGCTCGAAGACAGACAGCGATGACTCGAGAACGACTCTCCTTCGCCTGTGACCTGAACCTGCTGACCTGGCCCGTGTACGAGGGACTGGTCGAACCCGACGGGATCGATCTGAACTTCATCGCACCGAACGACGTCGTTTCGATCTTCAAGCGGATGATTCGCCACCAGGAGTTCGAGTGTTCGGAGATGTCCATGTCGTCGTACCTGATGGCGTGTGACCGAGACGCCCCGCAGTTCACGGCGATTCCCGTCTTCCCATCGCGCGTCTTTCGACACGGGTTCATCTTCGTCAACGCCGACAGCGACATCACGGAACCGGCAGACCTCCACGGTGCCGCCGTCGGGGTTCCGAGTTACACGATGACGGCAGCGCTCTGGGCACGCGGGATTCTGCAGCACGAGTACGACGTTCATCCCGGTGACGTGACGTGGTATCAGGCGAGTCCGCAGGGAACCGCAGCGGACGACCCGCTCGCCTTCGACTACCCCGAGGGGGTCACCGTCGACCAGATACCGGACGGACAGACGCTCTCGAGCTTGCTCGCCGAGGGCCACCTGGACGCGCTCGTATCCCCGAAGGTCCCGGAGTCGTACGACGGTGAACACGTACGTCGCCTCTTCCCGGACTATCGAGACGTCGAGGCGGAGTACTACGACCGGACGGGTCACTTCCCGATTATGCACACCATCGTCGTCCGTGACGACGTCCTCGCCGAGAACCCCTGGATCGCCAGTGAACTGACGGCCCTCTTCGACCGCGCGAAGGACGTGGTGTTCGAGGAACTGCGGGAAACGAGCCAGCGCCGACTCTCGATTCCCTGGGTCTACCACGCGCTGGAGGACGCCGAGGCACGGATGGGTGAAGACTTCTGGCCGTACGGCGTCGCGGAGAACGAGAACACTCTCGAGACGATGGCTACCTTCGCCTACGAGCAGGGGTTCACCTCGGAGACAGTCTCGGTCGACGACCTCTTCGCGCCGAACTGTTACTGACGCCCGAATCGCCGCGTGCGGCGCTTCGAATACCCGTCCCGGGTGACACGAAATCGTAATTCTGACGTGTTCCAAAGCTATTTATCAAGTACCGCAGATTCTGTGGCATGACAGAGATTATCGACTGTTTTGGTCACATTATGCCGCAGTCAGTGTACGAAAAATTGAAAGAAATTCACCCGACGGAGGCGATCGCGGCCCACGACGAACCCTACTTCTACGACGTCGACCAGCGGCTGGCGGATATGGACGAATTCGGGATCGACAAGCAGGTACTGACGCTCGCGTCGCCGCCCTCGTGGCTCGGAGCGGACCCCGAAGCGGCGCTCCCAGTAGTCAGGCACGCGAACGAGGAGATCCGCCGAATCGCCGACGAGCACCCAGACCGATTCATTCCGGTCGGGACGCTTCCGTTCCTGTCGGGTGAATATCTGGACGAGTTCGAGCGGTGTATCGACGGCCTCGACATGGCGGGAATTCAGATCTTCTCGAACGTCGATGGCGCACCGCTCGACTCCGACGAGTTCGAACCGTTCTACGACGCGGTCGAGTCCAGGGGAGTCCCGCTCTGGATGCATCCACAACTAGCCGACTACGGCGTGACCGGCGATTCGACGTTCTACGCCAAGGTGTTCGGGTGGTTGCTGGACACGAGCGTCGCGCTCTCTCGGCTGGTGTTCAGTGGCGTGATGGACCGACACCCCGACCTCAACCTCATCGCCCATCACATGTGTGCGATGGTCCCTCACTTCTCCGCCCGGATCGAGACGTTCTACGAGGCGCGAGAGTTCTATCCACACACCGACTGGGCGGAGCTTTCAGAGCCGGTCGAATCGTACTTCAAACGCTTCTACGGCGACACGGTACTGAACGGGTCCGTGTCGGCCCTGCACTGCGGGTACGAGTTCTTCGGGGCCGAACACATTCTCTTCGGGTCGGACTATCCGTACGGTCCGGACCACGGTCGGCTTTGGCTAGGCGACACGGAGAGCATTCGTGAGATGGACCTGACCGAAGACGAGTCAGAGAAGATACTCGGTGGGAATCTCCGGTCGCTCATCGCGTAAGGGTCGTCCAGAAAGTCTCACGGACACGCTGCACCCATCGGAGAGACGATAGTCGGTTCCTCGCGTGGGGTCTGTGACGAGCGGTCAGAGGACCGACGACAGCGCCGGAGCGTGTCGACGAACATCGGGCGTCGTCGGCTCTCGTGAACTCGGAGGCTGTGACACGGCTGTCCGCGAAGACGTCTGGTCGGTTCACAGCGTTCTCTCGACGGTCGAGAGCCGACGAACGGGTGGTTGTCTACGAAGTAGATTCGACGAGCTCGGCGTCGAACACGAGGTGTACGTCTACGGGGGCGCGAACCACGCGTTCGCTGGAGCGGGCAGAGCTTCGAGCCCGAGGCGATGCGTGATCGAAGACACTCGCGCTCCTCAAGAGCACAGGTAGGCGAAAGCAGCCCTGAAAGCGCTGGGGGTGACGGTCATCACCGGGATGTCAAATCACGGTAGACGAAAACCGCGAACGGTTCGATGAGCGACGCTCCGGTCGTGCGTTCGACTCTCGTGCGCCGAGTGTCGACGTCATAGACGCTTTCGAACTGTGACTCCGAAGGCACGGAGGACAGCGCTCCGGCAAGTCAGAGATAGTTGTAATTGAATATTCGAAGGATCACAACATCACGTCGTCTCGACGAATAGGGACAAGAACTGAGAACTGAGAGGCTTATTTTGTCGAATGAGGGAAGATATCAGAGATAGTTTTGGTGGTTTATAAACCAGGTATCGGTTCGAAAAATTCCGAGTGAAGCAAGAGAGGGAGGAGCATCGATCTGATCCAAATATTTTAGTGTGATAAAATATTTGATAATTACACATATATGTTTGTAATTGCAGTCGAATTGGGCGAATGTCGGTCGATGAAACGGGGGAACCGCTCGTCGTCTGGAGTAGCCGTCCGACAGACGCTCACCGTTTACCCGATGTCGTGTCCGGTCGCCCCCTCGTACTTGTCGAGTGCGTCCTCGGGGAGGTAGCGACGTTCGAGCGCGGCGATTTCGGGCATGCCGGCGAGTTCGTGGACGCTGTCGAACTCCTCGGCGAACCGCTCTTCGTTTTCGAGCAACACGCCCACGCCCTCGTCGTGGAATCGCGCGACGGTCTCGCGAATCGCGAGGACGGTCGCCGTCATCACGAGCCGGCCGTAGAGCACGACGTCCCACCCCATCGCTTCGAGTTCCCGCGGTTCGAGCCGAGGGGCGGTCCCCGAACAGGGAAAGAGCAACCGGGCGTCGACCTCGCTGCCGACGCGCCGGGCCTCCTCGCGGGTCGCCGGTACCTTGACGAAGACCACGTCCGCGCCGACGTCGGCGAAGGCGTTCGCCCGCTCGATGGCGTCGTCGATCGTCCCGTTCGCCGTCCGCCGGACGTCGGTGCGGGCGATGACGACGAAGTCGGGGTCCCGTTCGTCCCGGACGTCGACGGCGGCTTCGACCTTGCCGACGGCCTCTTCGAGCGGAATCACCTCGACGCCTTTCACGTCGCCGTTGCGCTTCGGGAACGTCTGGTCCTCGATGTGGATTCCGGCGACGCCCGATTTGATGTACTCGCGGACCGTCCGCACGACGTTCGTCGCGTTGCCGTAGCCGTTGTCGGCGTCGGCGATGACGGGGATGTCGACCGCCTCCTGGGTGTGCTTCGCGTGGTCGACCATCTCGGTCATCGTGATGAGGCCCGCGTCGGGGACGCCGGCGCGGGAGACAGCACTCCCAGAGCCGGTGAGTTTGACGGCCTCGTACAGCCCGGTCGACGCGACGACTTTCGCGCTCAACGGGTCGTGGACGTCGGGGGTCACCAGGATGTCGTCCCGTGCCAACCGCGCTCTGAGTGCTCGCCCGTAGTGCATGGTGCCCGCGTCGCAACCGACGGTCGTATAACTGCCGGTGAGCCGTCGTCTCGGGGACGCTCCGCCGTGGAGACGACCTCGAACCCTGGAGGTCGACCCGTTCGACGAGTCGCCAGGCTCGTGTGAACGATTCACGATGTCGAGACGTCTGCGTCGAGAACACTGTTGACAAGCGGACGAAATCGCGGCTCGAATCGGTCACTCGCTCGCTCGTTCGTGGACACGACCTAGTTCTACATTATTCTTCGTGTTCCGTGTGAGTTGTTAACACAATATCTCGTATTCACGTATCGTGAATCGATAAGGGAGTGGGAAACGGAACAGACGCCTCGAATCGGTGATTCTCGACCGGACAGGTCCACGATGTCCGGGCCTGCATGGGGTTTCGATATACGGAACCAGCTGACAGCTAACAGACAGAAAAGACGGACCCGACGAACGGTCCGATGCGGAGCAGAAGTCCCATAACGGTCTCTCGTTGGCTCACAGGCGATGACAAGTCACTCCGGCCGGAGGGAGCGAGAGCGTCCACGATGCCGAAAACAACACGACCTGTACTCAATCTCCCCGCAAACCGAGTGAGAGAGTCGCCGCTCTCGGGTGCGCGACGGCGACGGTGTCAGAACGTCTCGGGCGGTTTCCGCCGAGACGAGACGTTCACCGAAGGTCGTCGAGTGCGTCGATGTACCGGTAGTAGACGGAGCCCCACATGATCGGACGGAGCGTCCGCCCGATGGAGACGCGCTCGACCGTCGGGTCGTCGCCGTCCAGCGTCACAGTCGCGCCGACGGACATCGTTCCCTTCGGGTGGCCGAGCGTCGTCCACTCTGCGTCGGGGTTGCGGACGAACTCGTTGGGAATCGTCCCGGGGAGTCGCACGGCCGCCCCGAGACAGAGTCCGCTCGTCATGGCGTACGCGTGGTGGGGGCTCTGCATGCTGATGACGCGCGCCGTGATGTCGATGTCGCTCTCGTCGACCGTCTTGTCGACCGAGCACTCGTACGACTGCGGTTCGGAGACGAACGCGATGTGCGGGAAGATGGGGTACTCGTACAGCGCGTCCTCGGGCGCGTCGACGAGGCCGAGTTCGACGCACACCTGCCCCCTGATGCGTTCCAGTCGGTCCATGATCGCCGGGTCGCTCTCCAGTTCGGCCGGGAGTTCGGTCCCGTCGAGACCGATGTCCGCCGCGCGGACGAACGCGACGACGTTCGTCACGTCGACGATGGAGACGTCGATGTCGTCGCCGTCGACGGTGATGGTGTCGACGGCGTTGCCGGTGGGCAAGAGCGCGTCGAGGACGCCGCCGGCCGGGTCGATGAAGTGCGAGTCGACCCGCGCGCCCGTCCCGGGGACGCCGTCGATGGCGTAGTCGCCGTAGACGTCCGGTTCGCCGTTCGAAACGGGGACCTCCTGCTCGACGAGCGCGTCGGCGTTCGTGTTGTACAGCCGAACGGTCGTCACCGGTTCGGTCGCCTCGACGAGGTTCTCGAGGACGGCGAAGCCGCCGACGGCCGCCGTGAGGTTCCCGCAGTTGCCGCCCCACTCGATGACAGGGTTCTCGATGCCGACGCCGCCGAACGTGTACTCGATGTCCGCGTCCTCGCGCTCTGACCGCGAGACCATCATGATCTTGCTCGTGTGCGAGTGCGACCCGCCGATACCGTCGACCTGCAGCGGGTCGGGCGAGCCGTACAGTTCGAAGAGCAGGTCGTCGAACGACTCGTCGTCGGGGCTGAGCGGCAGGTCGGACTTCCGGACGAACAGTCCCTTGCTGGTCCCGCCGCGCATCAACAGTCCGTCGACTCGGCCTTGAAGCTCGCTGTCCCGAGGGGTTTCCATGTCGACCGGCAGTTCCCGAACAACCCAGATAAATCTATGCGATTGTTTCAGATCGACTCCGCCTGGACACATGCCGACACCGGTGCCGGCGGCGATGACTTCGAACACTCCTCACGCGGCACCGGGGAGGTGACCGCCGCCGCGTTTATACGCGAGCCACGCCCAACGCTCGGACATGAAATCGACGACCCGATTCCGGCAGTTGATCGAGAGACCCGAGGTCCTCCCCGCGCTGGGTGGCTACGACGCCCTGTCGGCGACGGTGGCCGAACAGGCCGGCGGCGAAGTCGTCTACATGAGCGGCTCCTCGGTGTCGACGTCCGTCCACGGCGGCCCGGACGTCGGACTGACGACGATGACCGAGATGGTCGAGCGGGCGCGCTCGATGGTCGAAGCCGTCGACGTCCCGGTGTTCTGTGACGCCGACACGGGGTACGGCAACCCCCTCAACGTCGCCCGGACGGTCGAGTCGTACGAGCGCGCGGGCGTCGCCGGGGTCCACATCGAGGACCAGACGTTCCCCAAGCGGTGCGGCCACTTCGAGGGGACGGACGTCGTTCCGGTCGAGGAGATGGAGCAGAAACTCCGCGCTGCGACCGACGCCCGAACCGACGACGACTTCGTCGTCATCGCCCGCACCGACGCCCGAGCGACGGCCGGTCTCGACGCCGCCATCGAGCGGGGGTACGCGTACGCCGACGCGGGTGCGGACGTCCTGTTCGTCGAGGCGCTCCGCTCGGAGGCGGAACTCCGGCGCGTGGCGGAGACGGTCGGCGGCGAGGTGCCGCTCCTCGCGAACATGACCGAGGGCGGGAAGACGCCGCTGTACGCCGCCGAGGAGTTCGAGGCGTTCGGGTACGACGTCGTCCTCTACCCGGCGACCGGGTTCAAGGCCGCCGCGAAGGCGCTGCAGGACGTCTACCGTGAGATTCTGACGACGGGAACGCAGGAGGGAGTGATGGACCGACTGCTCTCGTGGAGCGAGAGAAACGAACTCACCGGACTCGACGCCGTGACCGAGCGCGAACAGCGGTACGCGACCGACGACTCGGACGCGGCCTGAGGACACGGCCGGGAAGCTTCTCGGGAGCGGGTCGGAGAGCCCGGGAACTCACTCGCGCGGCCGGTCGAACTCCGGCGCTCGGCCCTCGCCGAAGGCCCGGACCGCCTCGCGGTGTTCGGGGTCAGTCACGCACTCGTACTGTCGCGTGTGGGCCTCCTGGGCGTACTCGGCGAACGACTGGCCGACGTCGACGAGCGCCTTCGTGTTTTTGACGGCTGTCGCCGGCTTGTCGCGGATTTCGTTCGCCAGCGAGCGCGCCGCGTCCATGAGGTCCGCGTCGGAGACCACGTCGACGACGAGTCCGATGTCCGCGGCGTCGGCCGGTTCGATGTCCCGTCCCGTCAGGAGGTACTCCTTGGCCTTGGCTTCGCCGACCAGACGCGGGAGCGTCCAGCCGCCGCCGTCGGCCGGGGCGAGCCCGACGTTGACGAACTGCGTGCGGAAGAACGCGCTCTCGGCCACGACCCGCAGGTCACAGGCGAGCGCGAAGTCACAGCCCGCCCCGACCGCGGGACCGTTGACCGCGGCGATGGTCGGCTTCGACCCGAAGTAGAGGAGCCGGTTGACGTGCTGGACCTTCCAGAGGTGCGCCCCGTAGGTGAAGGCGTTCTTCCGGTCCTCGCGGCCGTCCATCCCCGAGACGTCCGCCCCGCTGCAGAACCCCTTCCCCCGCCCCGTGAGGACGATGACGTACACGTCGTCGTCCGCGAGGGCGTCGAGGAGGCACTCGTTGAGTTCGACCAGCATCTCCGGGTGGAACGCGTTGTACACGTCGGGTCGGTCGAGGACGACCTCTGCGCGCCCGGCCGTGACGGTGTACTCGATATGCTCGTACGCCATGGTCTCCCCTCTTGGCACACCGATAAATAGCTTCGTCGTCAGAAGCGGTCAGAAGTCGTCAGGAGCCTCGAAGCTGAGCGAGTTCCTCGGGGGTGTAGCCGGCAATCTCCGCGAGCACCTCCTCGGTGTGCTCGCCCAGCAGGGGTGCCTGCGTCACCTCGGGGTCGTCGACGCCCGCGAACTTGATCGGCATCCCCGGGACGGGGACCGTCTCGCGTCCCTCCCCCTGGTTCGGGAGGTCGTTCACCATGCCCCGCTCGCGGAGGTGTGCGTCCTCGATGACCTCCTCGACCGTCTGCACCGGCGCGCAGGGAACGCCCGCGTCGAGCAGGACGTCCACGGCGTCGTCCTTGGCCTGGCCGTCGAGCCACGCCTCGACGAGCGCGTCTATCTCGTCGAGTCGCGCCGCGCGAGCGGCCTTCGAGTCGTAGCCCTCGACGCCGACGAGGTCCGTGCGGTCCATGAGCGTCGCCAGCGCCTCCCAGTGGCGCTCGGAGACGCACATGATGGCGACGTAGCCGTCGTCGGCGTCGTAGACGTTGTACGGCGCGATGGAGAGCCCGGAGTGTTTGTTTCCGGTCCGCGGCGGGGTGTCCTTGCGGGCGACCCACGAGGAGACGGGCGAGGCGAGCGTCGGGTACATGCAGTCGTACATCCCGACCTCGACGTAGTCGCCCTCCCCACTTTGCTCGCGTCGGAAGAGAGCGCTCACGATGCCGAGCGCGAGGTGGACCGCGCCGATGAAGTCACAGATTGCCGGCCCGGCCTTGACGGGCGTCTGGTCCGGATAGCCGGTCGTGTGGATGACGCCGCTCATCGCCTGAATCGTCAGGTCCATCGCGGGATACTCGGCGTATGGGCCGTGGTCTCCGTAACCCGACCCGTGGGCGTAGACCAGTTCCGGGTTCACCTCCCGGAGGACGTCGTATCCCAGGCCCAGTTCGGCCATCTTGCCGGTCGCGAAGTTCTCCAAGAGGACGTCACACTCCGCGACGAGGTCTTTCAACGCTCGTTTCCCCCGTTCGGATTTGAGGTCGAGCGTGATGCCGCGCTTGTTCGCGTTGAGGTACTGCACCTGTGGCGGTTTGCCGTCCTCGCTCCGGCTCCGGACGTTCTCACCCCACGGCGGTTCGACCTTGACGACGTCGGCACCGAGATACGAGAGCAAGAGCCCGCTGTACCCGCCCTGGTAGATCTGTCCGAGGTCGAGAACGCTGATACCCGACAGCGGCTGTGACATGTCGATACGTACAGACAGGGGCGATAAGTAGCTGCCGCCGTCGCTTCTCCTCAGTCCAGCCCGTGCTTCTTCAGGTCGCGCGCGATCATGTTCCGCTGGACCTCGACCGTGCCGCCGGCGATGCGCCAGCCGCGCACCCACCGGTAGAGGTACTCCAGCGGACTCGACTTCGAGTAGCCGGTCGCGCCGTGAATCTGCAACGCCTCGTCGACGGCGAACCCTCCGGCCTCGTTGCCCATCACCTTCGCCATCGACGTCTCCAGCCGGGAGGGCGCGCTGTCGACGGCGTTGGCGGCCGCCCGGTAGATGAGCAGTCGGGCCGCGTCGAGCTTCATCGCCATGTCCGCGAACTTCCACTCGACGCCCTGGAAGTCGGCGATGGGCTGGTCGAACTGTTTTCTATTCCGGGCGTGGTCCAGCGCCTTGTCGAAGGCGTTCAGGCCGCAACCGACCGACATCATCGCGTTGTGACACCGTTCGACGTTGAACTCGACGAGCAACTGCTTGAACGACTCGCCACCGCCGTAGACGAGGACGTTCTCCTCGGGGACCTCACAGCCCTCCATGCGGAGTTCGTGCTGGGTGTGCCCGGCCATGTTCTCGTCGCCGCGTCCGAGCGAGAAGCCCGGGGCGTCCTTGTCGACGAGGACCGCGCCGACGTTCCCGTCGTCGAACCGCGCGTAGACGAGGAACGCGTCGGCGACGTCGGCCTTGGTGATCCACAGCTTCGAGCCGTCGATGACGACCGTGTCGCCGTCGACGGTCGCGTTCGTCTCCATCGCCCCGGCGTCGGACCCGGCTTCGGCCTCCGAGATGGCCACGGACATGACCAGGTCGCCGCTGCAGACCCGCGGGAGGTACCGCTCCTTCAGGTAGTCGCTCCCGAGCGCGGCGATGACCCGCGGCGGCCCCATCGACGCCCGCGAGAGGACGTGCGCGGTGTCTGGGCAGACCCGACAGACCGCCTCCTGGGCGAGGAGGACCTCTACCACGGAGTAGCCGCCGCCGCCGTACGCCTCGGGGAGCGCGATGCCGAGCAGGCCCTGTTCGGCGAGGGTGTCTCTGTTCGCCGCGGGGAACTCGTGCTCCCAGGTGAACGCGTCGTCGGCGAACTCCTCGTCGGCCAGTTGCGCGGCCAGTTGCTGTATCATCCGCTGTTCGTCCGTGAGCTGAAACTGCATACCCTGCCCACGGCGGGCAACCGATATAACTCCCCCTCCTCGTCCCGCGGGCAGTGGTGTCGTCCTCGACGGACGACTCGTCAGACGACCAGCGCGTCGAGGAGCGGGTCGACCGTATCGAGGTCGGGGAGGTCCGCGGAGAGCGCCATCACGCGCTCCATCTGTTCGTCGGCGAGGAGACCGTCACAGAGCGCCCGGAACTTGCCGTCGAGTTGCTCGTCGCTCATGGGGCGCTCCGCGTGACCGAGCGGCGCGTCGACCCGCGACCGGTACTCGGTCCCGTCGACGGTGATGGTCGTCACCGAGGGGATGTGTCGGGGGTGGTCCCGGCGGTACTCGGTCAGGTCCGGGTCTTCGGAGACGGTGATCTTCTCCATCACCGCGTGGACGTCGGGGCCGCGGAGGCGGTCCGGTTCGAACTGTCGAGGCGTCACCTCGCCGTCGACGATGCCGACGGCAACGCTGTAGGGGATGCTGTGGTCCGCCGTCTCGCGGGTCTGGTCCGTCCCCCACTTCTCCGGGGTGGCGAGCGCCTTCGCCGCCGTCTCGAAGATGTCGACGTGTATCGCGTCGATGTCGTCGGGCGCGATGTCGTGCTCGTCGACGAGTTCGAGCGCCCCCGTCAGCGGCGAGTGGATGTAGTAGCCGGTGGCGAAGTACTTGATGCCGGTTTCGAGGATGCGGTACTCGTCGCCGGTGGGCCGTTCGCTGAAGTCGAGGTCGTTGTCGGAGACGACCGCCTGAAAGCCGTAGTCGCCCTCGAACACCTCGGTCGGGCCGGTGATGCCGGCCCGGGCCATCTGACAGGCCTGGATGGCGTTGTGCGTGACGTACGGGTGGGCGAGCCCCTTCCACATCGAGACGTCGCCACGGCGGGTGATGTACAGCGGGGCGTTCGACGCGCCCGCGATACCGAACGCGTCGACGAGTTCGTCGCGCGACAGCCCCATCAGTTTCCCGACCGCGGCCGCGCTCGAATAGGGTCCCCACGCGGCGTAGTCGAACCCACGCTCGCGGACGGTCGCCTGGTCGAGCCCCGAGCACTCGACCTCGTACGCGACGACGATGGCTTCGGCGAGGTCACGCCCGGTCGCCCCCTCGCTCTGAGCGACCGACAGGAGCGGCATGATGTGGTCGCTCGGGTGACACGCCCCGCCGGTGGCCATGTAGCAGTCGTTGTAGTCGAGATACCGGGCCATCGTCCCGTTGATCAGTCCCGCGGTCTCGACGGGGACGTCGACGTCCGTGCCGACGACGGTTGCGCCTGCCGTCCCGCGGTGGTCGCCGTACTCCGCGCGGAGCGCCTTCGACGGGGGGCTGGTGAACGCGCCGATGCTACAGCCGACCGTGTCGAGCAGCAGGTCGCTGGTGATGTCGAGTACCGCCTCGTCGAAGTCGTCGAACGAGACTCGGTCGACGTGCGCCGCCAGTTCGTGGCTGAGTGAACTCATATGGTCGAATCCGTGGCGGGACGACGACGGCACACGCCTAATAGGTTCGGTCGAGTCGACGGGGACAACTCACAGTCGGGTCCGCGGCGGACTGAACACTTTTGTGGTCGCCGCGTGACTCCCTGACAATGGGCGTGAACGAGACAGCCTCATCGGAGACCGTCGTACTGGACCCCCGGGGACGGGTGAACGTCACCCGCGACCGGATCGCCGACCGACTCGACACACTGGAGGGGACGACCGTCGGCCTCCTCGACAACTCGAAAGCCAACGCGGACGTGCTGCTCGACGAGATCGGGCGACTCCTCGTCGCGGAGTACGGCGTCGCGACGACCGTCTCCCGGCGCAAGGACAAGAGCCCCATCCCGGCCGACTCGCTCGCGACCCAGTTGCACGACCGCTGTGACGCGGTGGTCAACGCCTACGGCGACTGCGGGTCGTGCACCTCGTGGTGCGTCTACGACAGCGTCGACCTCGAACGCCGGGGGACGCCGACGGCGACGGTCAACAGCGACGAGTTCGTCACCCTCGGGCAGGCCGAGGCCCGGGCGCTCGGCCTGCCGGGTCTCCCGCTCGTCACGGTCCCGCATCCGATGGGCGGCGTTCCCGAAAAAGAGGTGCGCGAGCGGGCGAGAGCGGTCGTCTCGGAGGTCGTCGCGGTGTTGACCCGCGACCACGAAACGCTCGAAGCCGAGTACGAGAACCGATACCTCGACGCCGACGAGGAGGTCGACGCGTCGGGGCTGCGGTGCCCGATCTGAGAATGGAGTTCACCGCAGAGACGCTCGACGTCGTCGAGGGCGACGTCGAGTCCGTCACGGAACACCTGTATCGCAACGGATTCACCGACGGCCTCCCCGTCGTCCCGCCGACGCCGGAACGCGTCGAACGGATGCTCGACGGGAGCCACCGAACCCCCGACGAGGCGCTGGGCGTCATCCCGCCGAGATACGGCGAGGCGACGGTCGAGACGGTCGCCATCAACGCGGTGATGGCCGGCTGTAAACCCTCGTACATGCCCGTCGTCGAGACGGCGGTCGAGGCCCTCACCGAGGAGCCGTTCAATCTCTACGGCGTCAACGCGACCACCCACCCCGTCGCGCCGCTGCTCGTCGTCAACGGGCCGGTCGTCGACGAACTCCACCTGAACTACGGCTACAACGTGTTCGGGCAGGGCTGGCGGGCGAACGCGACCATCGGCCGCGCGATTCGCCTCCTGCTGGTCAACGCGGGCGGCGGGACGCCCGGCGAGATGGACCGCGCGACGCACGGCCACCCGGGCAAGTACAGCTTCTGCATCGCGGAGAACGAGCGGAACTCGCCGTGGGAACCACTACACGTCCGCCGGGGGTTCGACGCCGAGGAGAGCGCGGTGACCGTGATGGGCGTGGAGGCTCCGCACGAGATAAACGACCACGTCCACGGCGACGCGGCGGGGATTCTCGGCGTCGCCGCGGACGTCTTCGCCACCGTCGGCAACAACAACACCCACCACTCGAAGGGCGAAATCGCGCTCGTCCTGGGGCCGGAACACGCCGCCACCGTCGCGGAGGACGGCTGGACGGTCGAGGACGTCCAGTGGTACCTGTACGACCAGGCGCGGAACGCGGTCGACGACCTCCACGCGGCGGGCATCTACGACAACTACACGCTCCACCGGCGGTTCCACCTCGAACGGGACGGGGACGCGCGAATTCCGCTCGTCGAGCGGCCCGAGGACGTCGTCGTTCTGGTCGCCGGCGGCGCGGGCAAGCACTCGATGGCGTTGCACTCGTTCGGGGAGACCCGCTCCGTCACGAAGGCCGTGGAGGGGGCAGTCGAATGAGTTCGATTCCCGAGGGAGCCATCGACGTGCACGTCCACGCCGCACCGTCGCTGTGGGAGCGCAAGCACGACATCGTGGCGTTGCTCGAACGGGTCGAGCAGTCGCCGCTCGGCGGTATCGTCCTGAAGAGCCACTTCGGCAACACCTTCGAGGTCGTCCGACTGGGGCGCGCGGCCGTCCCCGGCGTCGACGTGTACTCCTCGCTCACGCTCAACACGTTCGTCGGCGGGCTCAACCCCTCGGCGGTGGAACTGGCGGTCGAGACCGGCGCGAGCGTCGTCTGGCTCCCGACGTTCAGCGCCGCGCACTTCGAGACCGACCGCCCCTACCCCTTCTCGGGGCAGACGCTGACGGTGACCGACGAGGAGGGCGCACCCAAGCCGGAACTCCTGGAAATCCTCGACGTCCTCGACGACGCCGACCGGCGACTCGTGCTCGGCAACGGCCACGTCAGCCCGCCGGAGACCGACGCCGTCCTCGACGCTATCGAGGAGCGAGGCACCGGCGTCGACTACCTCGTCACCCACCCGGACTCGGCGTTCATGGGCCTCTCCCTCGACGACCAGGTCCGACTGGCCGAACGCGGCGCGTACGTCGAGAAGTGCTACCTCCCGGTCGTCAAGGGGGACACGACGCTCGCCGCGATGGCCGAGGGTATCGCCGACATCGGCGTCGACCGGTGCGTCCTCTCGACCGACCACGGCCAGCCGTCGAACCAGTCGCCGCCGGACGCGTACGCCTCGTTCGTCGACGGGCTGAGAGCACACGGTGTCTCCGCGTCGGCGGTCGAGACGATGGCGAAGACCGTCCCCCGCGAGTTGCTCGGCGAGCCACGCTGAGCCGAGACCGAGATTTTATTCGGCGGTGACGCGTCTGTCGACCAATGACTGGAGACCGTTCTGCGGAGACGACCCGACTCGCCGCGTTCTGCGCGACGCTCACGTACGACAGCCTCGACGAGTCGACGGTCGAAGCGACCAGGAAGGCGTTCGTCGACACGCTCGGAGCGTCGTACGCCGGGTTGTCGACCGACGCGGGGGAAGCGATGCTTCGGTACGTCGACTCGCTCGGCGGCGACGAGGCCACCGTCGTCGGAGGGGGGCGGTCGCTCGCGCACCTCGCGGCGCTCGCGAACGGAACCACGGCGCACGCGCTCGACGTCGACGACGGCCACCGCGGCGCGTCCGCCCACCCCGGGAGTGCCGTCATCCCCGCCGCGCTCGCGCTCGGTGAGAAGCACGGAGCGTCGGGCGAGGAGGTGACGACGGCCATCGTCGCCGGCTACGAGGCGATGGTCCGGACCGCGGTGGCGGTACAGACCTCCCACCGCGAGCGCGGCTTCCACGCGACGGGAACCACGGGATGTATCGGGGCCGGTGCGGCGGCGAGTCGCGTCCTCGGACTCGACGAGACGAAGAGCGCCCACGCGCTGGGACTGGCGGGAACCCAGGCGGGCGGGCTCTTCGAGTTCATGGAGAAGGGGTCGATGTCGAAGCGCTTCCACCCGGGGCGGGCGGCGATGGCCGGCGTGCTGGCCGCCGAACTCGCCGCGGAGGGGTTCGACGGACCGGACACCGTCATCGAGGGCGACGACGGCTTCGCCAGGGCGTTCGCCGACGAGTACGACCTCTCGCCGTTCGACTCCCTCGGGGAGCCGTTCGCGGTCACCGAGAGCTACCTCAAGCCGTACCCCTGCTGTCGGCACATCCACGGCCCGATCCAGGCGACGTTAGAACTCCGAGCCGACGGCCTCGAACCGGGCGACGTCGAGCGCATCGAGGTCCAGACGTACCGCACCGCGTCGTTCCACGACAACACGGCGGTCGAAAACCTCCTCGACGCGCAGATGAGCCTCCCGTACGGCGTGGCAATCGCGCTCGTGACGGGCGAGGCCACGCTCGAACGGTTCGACCCGAAACACGCCGCGCGGAGGGACGTGTCCGCGCTGCTCGCGCGGACGACGGTGAGCGCGACCGACGAGATGGACGCTCGCTACCCCGAGACGCGCCCCGCGCGGGTCGTCGTCGAGACGACCGACGGTCGACGGCTCGAATCGGAGGTGGCGTACCCGAAGGGAGCCGCCGAAGCGCCGCTCTCGGCCGACGAACTCGCGCGAAAGTTCCGCGACCTCACGCGGGAGGCGGTGCCCGAGGGCGAGCGGGACGCGCTCTTCGAGCGGGCGTACGCGCTCGACGAGTACGACACCGTCGAGACGCTCGCCGGAGGGTTGTGAGAAGCGTGGGGGGGTCCGGGGGCAGTGACTAGTCGAGCGTGAGGCCGTCGGGGTGCTGTTCGTAGTGTGCGAGCAGCCCCCCGGCGTCGAAGATGGATCGGATCTCCGCCGGCATCGGTTCGGTCGACAGGGTCTCGCCCGTCGTCAGGTTCGTGAGCGTCTGTCCCCCCAGATCGACGCTGACGGTGTCGCCCTGCGAGACGGCGTCCGTCACGCCGGGACAGGTGACGACCGGAAGCCCGATTGCGATGCCGTTGCGGTAGAAGAGCCGCGCGAACGACTCCGCGACGACGACGCTCACGCCGGCGACCGCCAGCGCCTTCGGGGCCGTCTCCCGACTCGACCCCGACCCGAAGTTCTCGCCGGCGACGACGACGTCTCCGGGCTCGAACCGCGCGGAGAAGTCCGGGTCGATCGGCTCGAAGAGGTGGGTGGCGATCTCCTCGTAGGGGAGGCCGAAGTAGTCGCTCGGCGTGATGTAGTCGGTGTTGACGTCGTCGCCGAACGTGTGGGCGGTCCCCTCGAACGCCATCGTCACACCTCCCTCGGGTCGGTGATCCGACCCGTGATTGCCGTCGCAGCGGCCGTCTCGGGGCTCGAAAGGTAGATCTCCGAGTCGTTGTGTCCCATTCGACCGCGGAAGTTGCGGTTCTGTGCGGCCAGACAGACCTCGCCCTCGCCGAGCACGCCCAGACCGAGACCGGGACAGGCACCGCACGTCGAGTTCGTGACGACCGCGCCGGCGTCGTTGAAGACGCGAATCAGTCCCGCGCGCTCGGCCCGACCGTATATCTCTCTCGACGCCGGCGTCACGATGAACCGCGTCATCGGCGCGACCTCGTGACCGTCGAGAATCGCCGCGGCGGCGGCGAGGTCGTCGAACTTCCCGTTCGTACACGACCCGAGGAACACCTGATCGACCTCGACCGGATCGACCTCGGAGACGGGATGAACGTCCCCGACGTCGTGGGGGACCGCGACCTGCGGTTCGAGGTCCGAGACGTCTACCTCGTAGCGCTCGGCGTAGTCGGCGTCGTCGTCGGCGTTGACTACCTCGAACGGTTCGTCGGTGCGCGCCTCGACGTAGTCGGTGACGACGTCGTCGACGGGGGTGAAGCCGAACTTCGCCCCGAGTTCGATCGACATGTTCGTCAGCGTGATACGGTCGTCGAGCGACAGCGACTCGACCGTCGGTCCCCGGAACTCGATCGCCCGGTACCGGGCGACGTCGGTCCCGAACTCGCCGGCGATGTGCAGGAGGAAGTCCTTCGCGGAGACGAACTCGGGGAAAGAGCCCTCGACGAAGAACTCGACCGTCTCGGGGACGCGGAACCAGCCCTGTCCGGTCGCGAGCGCGTAGGCCATGTCCGTGTCGCCGATGCCCGTGCTGGCCGCGCCGAACGCCCCGTGACTGACCGTGTGCGAGTCCGTCCCGACGATGAGTTCGCCCGGGCGGACGTGGCCCTTCTCGGGGAGGACCTCGTGGCTGATGCCGGTCCCGACGTCGTAGAAGTGCGCGTCCGGGTGGTCGCGGACGAACTGCCTGATTCCCGCCTTCTCGTCGGCGTTACCGACGGTGTGTGACGGCCCGACGTGGTCCAGTACCACGACGAGGCGCGATGCGTCGTGCAGTTCCGAGACGCCCATCTCTTCGAGGAGGTGGACGACGCCCGGCGTGTGGATGTCCTGCGTCATCGCGAGGTCGATTTCGCAGACGACGTGGTCGCCCGGCGACACCTGTTCCGTTCCGGAGGCGTTGGCCAAAAGTGCCTCTGCCATCGTCTGACCCATGACCGAGCCACATCGCGCGGACAGTTAAGCGTTCACGTCGGTGGCGACCGGACGTGGCTCCGGCGGGCGACGTCGCACCGCGTGTCGACACCGCGAGTCGGCTCACACCGCGTCGAGGCGGACGAGCGCGAGTGCGAACGCGGCACCCACCGTCACGACGAACAGGGAGAACGCCTCCGAGAGGTAACCGTACTCGCCGAGGACGCCGACGAGGACGGGGCTCGTCGCCCCGAGGAGCATCCAGCCCGCCTTCAGCACACCCAGTCCCGTCCCCTGAACGTCCGGGGGGAGCGTGTCGGCGATGTACGTCTGGGTGAGGACGGTACAGCCCGTGACCGTGCTGAGTACGAGCGTGAGCGCGACGAGCGGGAGCGTCCCCTCGACGAGGGGGAGCACGAGCAGTCCCGCCAGTCCCGGTAGGAGGACAGCGACGAGCGTCAGTCGAGTTCCGTAGCGGTCCATGCAGGCTCCCGCGACGGGCTGGACGAGGAACGACCCGACGAAGAACAGGCCGAACAGCGAGGCCGCCGTCTCCGGGGCGAGCCCCTTGACGTCCGTGAGCAGGAGGGGGTAGAACGAGACGAACCCCTGAAACGTGAAGGAGAAACAGACCTGGACGGCGACGACCGTCAGAATCGACCCGCGCGTGACGCCGGCGACGAGTCGGTCGAGCGTCGCGCGGGAGAGGCCGTTCGCGGCACCCGTCGCCTCGGAGGTCCGCGCCGGAACGCGCCAGTGGACGCCGAGGGCGACACAGAGAAACAGCGGCGCGAGCGCGCCGAACGTCACGCGCCAGGACGTCGCCGTCGCAACCAGGACGGCGACGACCGGGAGGAGGGCGTTTCCCGCGTTCCCCGCCGCCATCGTGAGACCGATGGCCGACCCCGCGCGGTCGCCGTACACGTCGGTGAGGACGGTGAAACGCGTCGGCCCGTAGAGCGCCGTCGCGAGGCCGAAGCCGGCCGTCGCGACGAACAGCGTCGCCGGAGCGGTCGCCAGCGCGATTCCGAGCATCGTGCCGCCGGCGAGGACGGTGCTGAGCGTCAGAACCCGGCCCTCGCCGAGTCGGTCGCCCATGAGACCGCCGGGAACGTGGCCGAGGGCGTACGACGTCCAGAGGGTCGTCAGGAGCAACCCGGTCGCCGAGAGGCTGAGGCCGAACCCGTCCCGGAAGAACGAGACGAGCGCGGGGTAGACGAGTCGGACGCCGAACGACATGAACCAGCCCGCGCTCACGGCGACCAGTATCCAGCCGCGGTCGCCCCGGAAGAGGGACGCGGTCGCCGCCGTGAGCGTCGTGAGTTTCCGAGCGGTCCTCGATACCACGGTCGACAGGGGGTTCTCGAACCCGAGTAATCCGTGTTCCGTCTCCGGCCAAGTCTTCCGAGAGGGGTCGATGGGCGGTGGGCCGGCGCTGTGGGTTGGGCCGACCCCCTCGGTTTTTGCGCCGCCGCGTCCATAGTGAACGCGAACCACCGACACAGCCATGACGTCCGCACTCTCTCCGCAGGCGGTCCGAACAGCACTCGACAGCGGCGACCCCCTCGCCGTCATAGACGTGCGCGACCCGCTCGACTACGTGCAGGGGCACGTCCTCGAATCCACGTTCGTCCCGAGACACGACCTCGAACGCCGACTCCCGACGCTCGTTCCGAACCCGGCCACGCCGGTCGTCCTGTGTGACCGGTGTGGCGACCGCGCCGCGCGGGACGCGCGGTGGCTCGCCGACCTCGGGTACGAGGACGTCTCGTTTCTCGACGGCGGGGTCGACGCCTGGGCTGCGGCGGGCTTCGAACTCGTCGAGTCGGTCGGGCACGTCCACGCGACGGCGCTCAACTACACGAGCAAGCGGTTCGGCGAGGAGGTCGACGCCGACCGGGACCTGCCCCGCCTCACGCCGTCAGAACTGGCCGAGATGCAGTCCGAGGAGAGCGTGCTCGTCGTCGACGTGCGGAACCCCGAGGAGTACCGCCGCTGGGGGACGGTGCCCGGGTCGGTCAACGTCGAGGGGGTCGACCTCGCGCTGTACGCGGAGGCGCTCCGGGAGACCGAAGAGACGCCGGTCGTCGTCCACTGTGCGGGTCGGACGCGGAGCATCATCGGGACGGCGACGCTGGACGCCCTCGGCGTCCCGAACGTGTACGAACTCGAGAACGGAACGATGGGCTGGCAGTTGGCGGGGCGCGACCTCGCGGACGGAAGCGGACGGCCGGCGGACGTCGCGCCCGACCCGACGCGCGTCGACCGCCTGCGCGAGCGGGTCGCGTCGCTACTGGTCGAGGCCGACGTCCCACGGCTGACGCCGACCGAAGTGGACGAGTTGCGGGCGTCGGTCGCCGCCGACCAGTCGGTGTACCTCGTCGACGTCCGGCGCGAAGCCGAGTACGAACGCGAGCACGTGCCGGGGGCGACGTGGGTCCCGGGCGGGCAACTGCTCCAGACGGCGGAGGCCCATCTGGCCGTGCGAACCGCCGAAATCGTCCTCGTCTCGGAGACGCACGTCCGGGCGGGCATCACGGCGTACTGGCTCGCGTCGATGGGGTTCCCGCACGTCTCGGTGCTCGACGGGGGCGTCACCGCGTGGACCGACGAGGGCCGACCCGTCGCCGAGGGCGTCGACGAACCCGAACCGCCTGACGCCGACAGCGTCCGAGCGACCGTCGACTTCGTCGACGCGCGGGCGCTGTCGACACGGCTCGAAGACGGGGGACCGACCGTCCTCGACGTCGACGACCCGGACGCGTTCGTCGAGGCACACGTCCCCGGCGCGCGGTGGACCTCCCGATACGACCTCGAAGCCGACCTCGCGGCGGGGACGGTCGACGCGAGCGAGCCGCTCGTGTTGACCTGCCGTGACGGGACGTGTTCGACGTACGCGGCCGCCGCGGTGGGGGTCGCGTTTCCGGACCTTGAGGTCGCGGCGCTGCGCGGCGGCGTCGAGTCGTGGCGCGAGACGGGGTTGGCGGTCGCCGAGGGCGAGGAGGGGATGGTACGGCCACCCCGAGCGGTCGAACGGAAGCCCTACGGACAGGGCAGCGCGGAGATGCGCCGCTACCTCGAATGGGAGGAGAGCCTCGTCGAGCGGTGAGTGGAGTGGTGAACGCGGCCGGATTCACCACGATACGCGGTTTTAATCTCGCCGCCCGGGACCCGATAGGACGGAGCCATGGACCTGCAACTCACCGACAAACGAGCAGTGGTACTCGCATCGAGTCAGGGAATCGGCCTCGCCTCGGCGGAGGCGCTGGTCGCCGAGGGCGCTCGCGTCGTTATCAGTTCGCGGAGCGAATCGAACCTCGCACGCGCGAAGGACGAGATTCTCGACGCGACCGGTGCCGACGACGACGCGGTCGTCACCCTCACCTGTGACCTCTCGAACCCGGAGGAGGTCGCCGCACGGATCGAGGAGGCGATCGAGCGCCTGGGCGGACTGGACATACTCGTGACGAACAGCGGCGGGCCGCCGAAGATAGGGTTCGACGAGGCGACCGTCGAGCAGTTCGACGAGGTGTACGAACTCGTTTTGCGAAGCGTCATCGTCGCGGTCGACGCGGCGTTGCCGGCGCTGAAGGCGAGCGAGGGCGTCATCACGAATCTCATCGCCACGTCCGCCCAGCAGCCGGAAGCGAACCACGTGCTCGCGAACACCGTTCGTCCGGGTATCTACGGCCTCTCGAAGTCGCTCGCACACGAGTACGCCGACGCGGGGATTCGGGTGAACTGCGTCTGTCCGAAGAAGGTCGGCCCGGTCACCGAAACCGAGAAACAGCGGACGACGCACATCGGGCGGTACGCCGAGGACCACGGCCTCGACTACGAGGAGGCGCGCGAGCGATTCATCGCCGACATCATCCCCCTCGGCCGCCACGGCGAACTCGCGGAGTTCGGCAAGGCGGTCGCGTTCGTCTCGTCCCCGGTCGCGGGCTACGTGACCGGGCACAGCCTGAACGTCGACGGCGGGTGGTCGAAGCGCCTCTTCTGAGGCCGACACCCGTCCGGGGTGCTCGGCCTCAGGCGTTCGGGATGAAAAACGACAGGAGCGTCGCGGCGCCGGCGACGACCGCGAGCACGGCGAAGGCGGTCGTGAGCTGTCCCAGGTCGCCGAGGTAGCCGACGAAGAGTGGACTCATCGCGCCGAACAGGATCCAACTCGTCCGGAGGAGACCGAGACCGGAGCCTTTGATGTCCGCAGGGAGGCTGTCGGCGATGAACGTGTTCGTGACGACGCCGACGCCGTTGCGGTGACTCAACAGGACCGTCAACAGGAGGAAGTGCGGGAGGCTGTTCCCGAACTGGACGGCGACCAGCCCGAGACAGAACACCCCAGCGAGGACGGTGAGCGTCCACTTCGCGCCGAAGCGGTCCTTGCTCATCCCCGTGAGCGGCTGGACGACGGTCCCGGCGGCGAAGTAGAGTCCGAAGACGACGGCGGCCAACTCGGGCGAGAACCCCTTCGCTTCGATCAGGTAGGTCGGGTAGAAACCGAGGAAGCCCTGGCTGGCGAACGCGAGCGCGATGTGGACGAAGACGACGAGCGGGATGCCGCCGCCCCTGACGGACGCGACGATGCGACGGAGCGACTCGCGCGTGAGCAGTTCCGTCCCCTCCTGCGCGGTGGAGGTTCGGGCGGGGACCACCAGCCAGATGCCGACGGCCATGACGGCGAACAGCGGGACGACGAAGCCGAATCCCAGTCGCCACGTCGCGTAGCCCGCGACCGCCGCCGCGACCGCGGGCAGCACCGTGTTTCCGATGCTGCCGAACGCCATCGTCACGCCGACGGCCGTCCCGGCCCGGTCGGTGTAGATGTCGGTGAAGATGGTGAACCGGTGCGGACCGTACAACGCGGTGCCGAACCCGAAGACGAGGGTCGCGAGGAAGAGCATCCACACGTTGAACGAGAGGGAGACGACCAGCATCGCGCCCGCACAGAGCGCCGTGCTGATGACGAGGATGTTCCCCTCACCGATTCGGTCGCCGAGGAGGCCACCCGGGAACTGACCGATGGCGTAGGCGAACCACAGCGCGCTCAGGAGGAGCCCGGCCGTCGTCAGGTCGAAGCCGAACGTCTCCCGGAGGAACGGCAGGACCGAGGGGTACAGATACCGACCGCCGATGGAGAGGAACCAGCCGGCACTGACGGTGAGGAGGACCCACCCCTTCCCGTCGCGCCAGAGTTCGTGGAGGAGGGCTCGTACGTCGTCGGTCGCCTGTGTACGGAGGGAAGTCACGGTAGGCCTACCGTCCGTCCGTTCGTGGAATTTTCATATGTACGTTGTGGAAGCGGCGGATGTGTGTTCGAACGGGAGGCCCGAACGCCGCGGCGCTCGCGCCCGCGCGTCCACCGCCCGCCTGTCCGTCGCCGGCTCCGGTATCTTTAGTGCGACGTGCCGCGGAACTCGGGTATGAGCTACGGTCGCAGACTCAGAGCGCTGCTCGAATCGGACGGAATCGTCGTCTCGCCCGGCGTTCACGACCCCCTCTCGGCTCGCGTCGCCGAGGAGGTGGGGTTCGACCTCGTCGCCATGACGGGCAACGGCACCTCGCTCGCGAAGGTCGGACAGCCGGACGTGGGGGTGCTCACCCTCACCGAGATGGTCGAGAACGCGAAGTACATCCAGCAGGCGGTCGACGTGCCGATCATCTCCGACGCGGACAACGGCTTCGGCAACGCGGTCAACGTCACCAGGACGGTCAGAGAGTTCGCCGCGGCGGGCGTCGGAGCCATCCACATCGAAGACCAGGTGTTCCCGAAGCGCTGTGGGTTCGTCGAGGGGAAGCGCGTCGTCTCGAAGGAGGAGGCTGTCGGGAAGTTCCGCGCCGCCGCCGACATCCGCGACGAGTGCGGGTCGGAGATGGTGCTCATCGCGCGGACCGACGCGCGCGGCGCGCCCGAGGGGACACTCGACGACGCTATCGACCGGGTGAACGCCTACTGCGAGGCGGGCGCGGACGTCGCCTTCGTGCAGGGCGCGAAGGACGTCGACGAACTCGAACGGGTCGCCAGAGAGGTCGACGCTCCCCTGCTGTACAACTGTAGCGGCGGGTCGCCGGTCGTCTCCATCGAGCGCGCCGACGAACTCGGCTACGACGTCGTCATCTTCCCGCGGCTCTCGACGCTCCCGACGATCACGGCGCTCTTCGAACGGTTCGGACAGCTCCGAGCGGAGGGGATGGACGCGTGGACCGAGACGAAGGAGGCGTTCGAGGGCGTCCCCGTCGAGAGTTACGACCACTTCTCCGGCGTCCCCCAGGTGCTCGAATGGGAGGAGGAGTACCTCCCCGAGGAGTAGCGCGGCCGCGGAACGCGCCGCGGGTCGACACGGCCCAGCGTGACGGTCAGTCCGTGTTCACGAGCGCTTCGGAAGGAGGCATCGGGACCACCTTGAGCGACAGCACGAGGAGGAGGCCGACGGCCCCGACGACGACGAGGATACCGAACGCGTACGTGAGGCCGAAGACGTCGGCGGTGTAGCCGAGAATCGTCGGCGCGGTCGCGCTCACGACGATCATGACGGTGCGGACGAGCCCGAGCACGCCCCCGCCGACCTCGGCAGGGATGATCTGCATGAGGTACGCGCCGCGGACCGGCCGGAACCCGTGGAAGCCGAGCCCGAGGACGGCCGTCGTGACGACGAACGCGAGCAGCGTCCGTGCGGTCAGCACGGCACCCAACCCGACGACGATGAGACAGAACGTCAGGAGGATGACGCTCGTCGCGTCGAACCGGTCGCTGAGGCTGCCTGCGACCGGCTGGCTGATCGCGAGGACGAACAGGAGGCTGTAGAGCGCGCCGGCGGTGCCCGGAGAGAACGACGCGGTGTTGGTTAGATAGAGCGGGTAGAAGGAGGTGAGTCCGACCCACGAGAACGTGAAGGACGAGGAGACGCCGACGAACGCGGAGAAGTGGTAGTACCGAAACAGTCGGAGGTACGCACGACCCGACCGGGTCGGAGACGCGTCCTCGTCGTCGGAGTCCGCCCCCGTCGTCTCGGCGGCGTCACGACCGACACTGCGGTTGAAGCCGTACGCCAACGCGAGACAGATCACGAAGCCGACGAGAAAGATGGCTCGCCAGTCCACCGCGACGGCGAACACGAGGATTACCGTCGCCGGCGCGAGTGCACCACCAGCCTGGCCGACCGTGTCCATCACGCCGACCGAGAGTCCCGTCTTCGACGGGTACAGCCGGGACAGCATGTTGATCGCGACGGTCTTGTGCGTCCCGGTGCCGAAGCCGATCAGCACGACGCCGACGACCAGCGACCAGAACGGCACGGAGACGAACACGACGAGCGAGCCGATGCCGAAGACCAGTGCGCCGGCGGTGATCACCAGACGCTCGCTGAACCGGTCCGAGAGGTAGCCGGACGGGAACTGCATGATCGCGTAGGCGAACAGCAGCGCCGAGTACAACACGCCGACCTCCGCGTTCGAGACACCGTAGGCGTCCTGGATGGTCTCGAACAGCGGGGGAAACACGAACCGGAGGTACTGGACCATGAACCACAGCAGCGACATGAACACCAGAGCGTCGAACCTCCTGAGCAGGTCGTACGCGCGGGTCGGGGTGAGACGGTCTCCGGGGGTAGACATCACTGTGTTCGCGCGTGGAGCGTGTCGGTCGTCCGACTCGCGGCTGGAAGGCTGCGGTGAGTCAGCGGCGGGTGGGCGGGGGTCACGGGTGGCGAGGTCACGGGTCGTTGGACGGGCCGACGAATTCAGCGTCAATAAGCGGTTCGGTCGGGTCAAACCGCTCGACATCGACGCCACGAATCGCGATAAGGCGGACTGGAGGTGGCCCCGACATCTCCGGAGACGACCCGGAGTCGACGGAGCCAGCGGGCGGTCTCGGGTCGTCGGCGGTCGCTGAGAGGGTGTCGGACAGCGGAAAGTATTTCAGGAGTCTGTGAGTGGTCAGACTGTTCATGACGACTGCCGCCGAGATGGCCGACTTCGTGGTAGCAACGACCTTCGACGACCTCTCCGAAGAGGTGGTCGACGAGACGAAGAAGCGCCTCCTCGACTCGATCGCCATCGCGACCGGGTCGATCGGAGCCGAACCAGTCGAGATCCTCCGCGAGACGGTCGCCGAACTCGACAACGACGGGACGACGAGCATCTGGGGGTCGGAGATGAAGACCTCCCCGCCGCTCGCGACGGCGCTCAACGGCGGGATGGTCCGGTACCTCGACTTCATGGACGCGTACCTCCTCTCGGGCGAGGTCCCCCACCCGAGCAACAACGTCGCGCCCGCGGTCGCCGCCGCCGAGTACACCGACGCGTCGGGGAAGGAGCTGATCAGAGCGATCGGCCTCGCCTACGAGATTCACTATCAACTCGGGAAGAACGCACCGCTCATGGACCGCGGCTGGGACCACGGGACGTACGTCACGTTCGCCTCCGCGGCGGGCGCGGGGTCGCTGTTCGGCCTCGACCGCGACGCGCTGATGAACGCCATCGGCATCGCCGGCGTCGGGCACAACGCGCTCCGCGTGACGCGGACGGGCGACCTCACGATGTGGAAGGGGCTGTCGGCGTCGAACGCCGGGCGGAACGCCGTCTACGCCGTCATGCTGGCGAACAACGGGATGGAGGGACCGATCGACGTGTTCGAGGGTCAGAAGGGCTGGAAACAGATCATCTCCGGCCCCTTCGAGGTCGAGTACACGCCCTGCGAGGCCGTCACCGAGACCATGACCAAGAAGTACATGGCGGGGACCGTCGCCCAGACGCAACTCGACGGACTGGAGGAACTCCTCGCGCGTGAGTCCATCGACCCCCACGAAATCGAGCGGATCGAGGTGGACACGTACAAGCGCGCGAAGATCATCATGGGCGGAACCGGAAAGGAGAACGAGTCGGGCAACCGTCACAACGTCCAGAACCGCGAACAGGCCGACCACAGCCTGCCGTACACGATGGCCGCGCTCGCGCTCGACGGCGAACTGGGCCACGACCAGTACGAACTCGACCGGCTCCACCGCGACGACGTTCAGGACCTCCTCCGTCGGATCCACATCTTCGAAGACCCCGACCTCACGGAGCGGTACGAGAACGGCGAGATGCCGGCCGTCATCCGGATCACGCTCACCGACGGGTCGGTTTACGAGATCGAGAAGTCGTACTTCGAGGGCCACCCGGCGACCCCGATGTCCTGGGAGCAACTCGGCGAGAAGTTCGCGATGCTCGCCGACGGCGTCTACACCCCCGACGAACAGGAGGCCATCGTCGACGCCGTGCGAAACCTCGACGAGATGGAGACACGAGACCTCGTCGCCCTGCTCACGCAGTCTTGAGGACGCGGCGGAAACACTAATGCACGAGCGGAGAACACTCTGGGCATGGTCGTAGTTGCCGCAGTTGACCAGTCGAACCGCGCGGAGACCGTCGTCAAGGAGGCCAAGACCCTCGGTGACGCGTTCGGCGACCCGGTACACGTCGTCCACGTCGTGAGTCGGTCGCGATTCATCGAGATGGAGCGGACCGAGATCGAAAAGACCGGACACGCGGTCGACGTCGACCGGATTCGGGAGTACGCGAGGTCGGTCGCGGAGGAGGCCTCGGAGACGTTCGGTGACGATATCGTGTCGGTCGGACTGGTCGGGGACACCGCCGACGAAGTGCTCGCGTACGCCGACGAGCACGACGCGCGGTACGTAGTCGTCGGCCCGCGGAAGCGGTCTCCGACGGGAAAGGTGCTGTTCGGGAGCGTGGCACAATCGATCCTGCTCGAGTCGGAGCGACCAGTCGTGTCGATTCGACCCCGAGACGACGAGTAGCCCCGCCCGTCGGCACGGCACGGAGACGCACGGTATCGCAGGAGTTCGTGTCGCTCGACACCGCCGAAACGGAGTCGTGCATCGGCCCACAGGGAGAGCGACCCGACGGACGCCAGGGGGAGTATCTTTATTACGTATCCTCGTCAAGCCCTGTCCATGTTGGAGAAAGTTCGAGAGGACCCCTACGAGTTCCTCTTCCTCGCCGTCGTCGCGATCACCGTGATCACGGCGTACATCGAGACCACGACGTTTCTGGAGATGTCGGCGGTCGTTCCACAGTTCATCCTGTACCTCGTCGGCGCGACGCTAATCGGTATCATGATCATGAAGTTCCGGGGCGACCAGATCAAAGAGAAACTCGGCCTCTCGGACGTGAGCGCCGGGTTCGACCTGGGTACCGACGACGAAGGGGAGGACGACTCGGACCTCGAAGGGCTCTACGACCTGAACACCGTCGGCGTGGCGAAAGAGTTCGTCTGGCTCATCGTGTACGTGGTCGGCGTGGTGTTCGTCGGGTTCTTCACCGTCTCGGCAGCGTTCTGTATCGTCTACGTCCTCGTCAACGAGACGTCGGAACTCAAGCGCCGAATCCCGCTCGCGCTCGGTTGGACCGCGATTATCCTGGGGGTTCTCTACCTGCTCTTCGTCGAGTTCCTGCAGGTCTCGTCGGTGTGGCGACTCGGCTTCCTCCCCTGACCGCGACTCGACGACGCTGTTCTCGTCCGTTCGTGTTCTCGTCTCCGACGTCGAACTGACGGCCGAGCGCGGTTTCGTCGCGCTTCGTTCCGCCGGTAGCGCCCTCGCGTGTCTCCCGCTCGTCTCCTGTTCTGTGCGTGCGTCGCTCACTGAGCGACGCTCTCTCGGCACTCCCACGACGCAACGCTTCGTCGACGCCGTCGACGCGTACGCCGACTCGGACTCGAATACGGCTCGACAGCCGACGTGTCTCCCCGGCCGCAGATGTCGACAGTCGGACGGCAGACAGGGCTTGGAAGGGTGAGCCGCGGGTGAGGGGTGAGCCATCCACAGACGGCAGAGAGCGTGTCGCCGCCACGCGTACGGACGGACCGAACGTCGTCGACGAGTCGTCGTGCACGACTGCTGCCGAGTGCGGTGTGACTCGGCAACGGAGGGAGCGGTGACGGGACGGTCATCGTCGAGGCGCGGTGCGGTCGGTGTCGGCACGGGGGCGACGCGTCAGCGCCAGCGATGACGCACTGTGGCCCGTGGGACGCGACGGCGAGAGAAAACAGCGGGAATCGAACACGGGACGAGAACGGAGCGAAACGGAGAACGTGACCGCGAGACCGCTACCCGACGAACCGCTGGAGCAGTTTCTGTCGTGGGATGATGAGGAGCACCAGCGAGACGACGAAGATGCCGATGAGCAGTTTGTCGAGCGGAGCGCCGAAGAAGGCGCCCATGCTGTCCCCACCCGCGAACTGGACCGCCAGGTGGTACTGTCGCTCCAGGATGCCCGCCAGCACGAACGCGATGAGGAACGGGATGCGGTTGATCTCGAGGTAGACAAGGATGATGCCGAGGACCGCGAAGACGACGGTGACGAGCATGTCGACGGCGGCGTTCCGGACGATCAGGACGGAGGTCAACGAGAGGACGGTGATCCCGGTGAGGAGCAGCGGAACCGGGACCTGAAGCACGTACGTCGCCTTGTTGGCGACGGCGAGTCCGATGACCGACGTCAGGATGTTCGAGCAGAGGATCGACAGGGCGATGATGAGGACGAGTTCGGTGTTGTCGGTCAGGACCGTCGGTCCGGGGAAGACGCCGTGCATGAGCATCGCGCCGAGGAAGACGGCCATGGTCCCGCTCCCGGGGATGCCGAGGCCGAGCGTCGGGAACAGCTGTCCGCCGTCCTTCGCGTCGTTAGCCGACTCGGGTGCGAGGATGCCGAGCGGGTTCCCCTTCCCGAACGTCTCCTTGTCGGGCGAACTCTGGATGGCGTGTGCGTACGCGACGAACCCGGCCGCCGACCCGCCGGCACCGGGAATCGCGCCGATGAGGAGGCCGATGAGGCTGCAGCGCAGCCAGAGCCACTTGTTCCGGAGGACGATGCGAAGCCCCTCCATCTTGCTCCCGGCCAGTTCGACCGTGTCGAAGTCGACGATAGTGTTCCGCCCGAGCGACGCGATCCGAACGATCTCCGCGATGGCGAAGAAGCCGATGAGCATCGCGATGAGTTCGATGCCGTCGTTGAGCGTGAGGATACCGAAGGTAAAGCGTGGCTCGCCCGTCTGTGGACTGACACCGACGAACGCGACCAGCGCGCCGAGACCCCCCGTGAGAATGCCGAAGAGCGGTCGGTCCGCGACCACGAACGGGATGATGACGATGGCGAACATGACGATCCAGAAGATTTCGGAGGGACCGAAGAGGAGCACGACCTCGATCATGAGCGGGATGGCGAGGATGAACACGCTCGCAGCGAGCACGGCTCCGGTGGCGGACGAGATGGCGGAGACGGTGATCGCCGTCTCCGACTGTCCCTTCTGTGTCATCGGGTAGCCGTCGATGAGCGTCGCGGCGTTACTGCTCGACCCGGGGGTGTTGATGAGGATGGCTGTCAGCGACCCGGAGAACGTCGTCGCACCGACAGCCCCGCTCAACAGCACGAACGCCTCGTACTGCTGGAGGGCGAGGGTGAACGGAAGCAGGATAGTCAGGACGACCGTCCCACCCATCCCCGGAATCGTCCCGATGATCATCCCCGCGACGACACCGATCAGGAGGAACAGGAAGTTGTCCCCAACCACGGAGGCGGCGCCGCTGAGTTTCTCGGCCAACCACGAGAGGTAATCGACGACGACCGCCTGGAGTACGATCGGGTCTACAGCGATTGGGTCCACTGGAGACACGAGTAAAGCCTCGACCATGGAGGTCCAATCTAGGTACACCCTCATATATCTAACTAACGTTCATCGGTGACGCAGCGGGCGCCGGACCCGGACAATAGTTATTTATGGAATGAACGACCCCCTCTGCACTATGGCGGAGACAGAGACGGTACGCTATCCAGGACTGGACGGAAAGACGGCCCTCGTGACCGGGTCGAGCAAGAACATGGGGCGGTCCATCGCCATCGCGCTCGCCGAATCAGGGGCGAACGTCGGAATCACCGCCCGGAGCGACCGAGCGGGCTGTGAGGAGACGGCCGAAGCGGTCGAGGCACTGGGCGGCGAGACGGTGATCACGCTCGGCGACCTGGGGAAGCCCGAAGACATCGAGTCGATGGTGGCCGACGTTCGAGACGAACTCGGACCCATCGACGTCCTGATCAACAACGCGGCGATCCGACCCTCGGTCCCGTTCGAGGAGATCACGCTCGAGGAGTGGCAGCACGTACAGGACGTGAACCTCCGCTCGGCGTTCCTGCTGTCGCAGGAGGCGTACAGGGACATGAAGCCCAGGGGCGAGGGGACGATCGTCAACGTCCTCGGACTGATGGCCCTGCAGGGACGACGAACGAAGGCTCACGGGGTCGTGACGAAGACGGGGCTCATCGGTCTGACGAAGACGCTCGCGGCGGAACTCGGGCCGAACGGCGTTCGGGTCAACAGCGTCATCCCCGGACGGAAAGTGAAGACCGAACGCGGCGAACTCACGCCGACCGAACGCGAGAACTTCCGGAAACTGGAGGAGGCGACACCGCTGCGCCGGCGTGCGGAGCCCGAAGAGGTGGCGAGCGTCGTCCGGTTCGTCGCCTCCGAAGAGGCGTCGTTCGTCACCGGCGAGGTCATCAAGGTCGACGGTGGCCTCAACACCTGCATGGACATCGAGAACATCTCGGTCTGAGTCACGGGCTCGCAGGCGGGCCCGTCGTCCGCGGCGAGTATTGCTGTGTCTGATTTCGCGTGCGCACACGCGGAGAGCGCAGAACCGAGAGCGAGAGGCCGCACCGCTGATCACGGTTTCCAATTCTTCGAGGACGCATATATGCACCAGAGTCATATCAGGTGTCCCACTCATAGAAAGAATTATTAAGGATGGCAAAAAGTGTGAAGCGTAGTACCATGGTAGACAGAAGACAGTTCGTTCGTGCACTTGCAGCTGCGGGTGCAGTAGGGATCGCTGGCTGCTCGGGACAGTCCGGCTCGTCCGAGGGTGGCTCGAGTAACGGCGGCGGAAGTACAGAGTCCGGGTCCGGTGGGTCCGGCGGCTCGGGTGACGGCGGTGAGAGCATGGAGACCGAGTCCGGTGGCTCGGAGTCCGGTGGGGAGGCGTCGTGGCCCCCGTCGCGGAGCATCGTCGACATGATGGTCGACACCGACCCGGGTGGGTTGATCGACATTCTCGCTCGGACCTGGTTCAACTACATGGACGACAGCGACGTGTATCCGGGCGACATCACGACGACGGTCACCAACCGTCCGGGTGCGCAGGGCGTCGTGCTGATGAACGAACTGGCCAACAACACCCCGACCGACGGCGGGGGACTCGGCGGGATGCGGATCAACTCCGCCATCGTGAACCAGATCGGCGCCAGTCAGGCGAACTACGACCTCAGCGAGCTTCGTGCGACCGTCAGGTTCTCCGCCGACACGCGCGCGCTGCAGTTCAACCCGCGGACGACACCGGTCGAGGACCACTTCGAGATGACGTGGGAGGACTTCCAGAACCTCGCGGAGGAGCGCACCCTGCGCTTCCCGTACTCGAACGCCGCACAGTTGGTGTTCGCGACGTACCTGCGCGCGAACGACCCGGTGCTGAACGAGGACAACTGGCAGTTCGTCGGCGTCTCCGGCGGGAGCGAGGCCCGCGCAGCGATCCAGCGCGGCGACCTGGACGGGTACTTCGGTTCGTACGTCTCGAACATCTCGACGCGGAACGACTCGTACTACACCCAGTTCTGTATGGTCAACCCCGAGGCGACGCCGGACTTCTACGAGGCGATCAGCCAGGTCCTGCCCGAAACCTCACCGACGGCCTCCCGCGAGGAGAAGACGCTGGCGAACAACGAGGACGCGATCATCATGAACACCTCGTACCCGCAGGAAGCGGCCGCGAAGGTGTCCGAAATCGTCAACGACCACCACATGGCGTGGCTCCCGCCGGGAACGTCGGACGAAATCTACGACATCCACGTCGAGGCGTTCCAGGCCGCGGCCGATTCGGAGGAAGTGGCGGAGCAAGTCGCGACCACGTTCAGCGAACCCGACCACAACCCGCTGGTCGGACAGCCCGTCCAGGACATCGCCAGCAACAAGTTCCAGACGCTGTACGAGGACGACGAGATCCGCACGCTGATCGAAGAGAACCTCTTCTGAGCTGAGGGTTCTTCCGCTCTTTCTGTTCTGTTCACCCGCCTGGAGCGACGGCGTTCGGTCGAGCGTGTCGGAGCCGTTCGAACCGGGGAGCGCCGCGACTCGATACCGCGCCGTCGGGAGCTACAGCGCGCCTCGCGTCCAGCCGCCGTCGACCCGGAGGACGTCACCCGTGATGTAGCTCGCCTGTGGCGAGACGAGGAACACGACCGCGGTGGCGAACTCCTCGGGCGTCCCCGGGCGGTCGAGCAGCACCTCGTCGTTGCGCGACTGCATCGCCTCCTCGCTCGTGATCTCTTCGTACTCCGCGCGTCGTTCGATCTTGTACTCGATCCGCTCCGTCATCACGTACCGAGGGGCGACGACGTTGGCACGGACGTCGGGGGCGTACTCGCGGGCGATGGTCTTCGTCAGCCCGTACAGTCCGAGGCGGAACACGTTCGACAGCGCGTGGTTCTCGGGGGGTTCCCGGGCGGACGCGCTGGTGATGGTCACGAGGCACCCGTCGTCACTGTCTGTGAGGTGTGGAAGCGCCGCTTCGCTCAGCCACACGTTGCTCTTGATGACGAGTTCGTACGCGTCGTCCCACTGCTCGTCGGTCGCCGCGTCGAAGGTGACGGCCGGGGGTCCGCCGTGGTTGTTGACGAGGACGTCGAGGCCGCCGAACGTCTCGACCGTCTCGGCGACCGCGGCCTCGATGTCCTCGCGGCTCCGCACGTCACAGGGCCGTGCGAGGAGGCGAGACGGGTCGACGCCCGTCTCGTCGAGCAGATACGCGCGCGCGTCGGCGAGGTTCGATTCGCTCCGCGAGGTGATGGTGACTGCGGCGCCCTCGTCGAGCAGTCGGCGGGCGATTGCTCGCCCGAGCCCCTTGCTCGACGCGGCGACCAGTGCCGTCTTATCCGTGAGTCCGAGGTCCATACGACGTGTCCGCACACCGCGTACTAACCTCTTCTGCTCCAGTAAAATCGCAGAGACGGGCGGAACTGGTCAGACCGCGAGCGCCTCGACGAGCGGATCGACCGCAGGCAGGGTTTCGAGGTCGTCACAACAGTCGACGATGACGTCGATCGCTTCGTCGCTCAGCAGCGGTTCAGCCATGGATCTCATCTTCGCTTCGAGCGCAGCCTGCGACAGCGGGTTGCGCGCGTGGCCAGGGGCGTAGTCGACGTGTGTCTCGTACTCCTCGCCGTCGACGATCAGCCGGACGAGAGAAGGGGTCGAGTCCGGGTGCCGGACTGCCTCGGCGTTCATCTCGTCGGAGGCCTCGACGGTGACGAGGTCCATCAGGCGGTGAACGGTCGGGTCCGTCCGGTAGGAGTTCGCATAGTGTTCCGGCCGAACGTCGCCGTGGATGGCCGCAATGGCCGTCGTGTAGGGGATACTGTGGTCGGCGCTCTCCCGCGTCAGGTCCGTCGACCACTTCTCCGCACCGCCGAGAATCGACGCCGCCTCGTCGAACGTCTCGACCTCGATCCTGTCGATGTCCTCGTGAGCGATGTCGTGTTCGGTGACGAGGTCGCGGACACCTGCGATCATCGGCTGCATGTAGTAGCCGCACGGGAACGGCTTGACGTGCGCATCCGTGATTCGATACGCCGCGCTGTCCCGTCCACCAACACGGTCGACGTCAAGCGGCCGGCCGGCGACGACCTCGAAGAACCCGCCGGGACCCTCGAAGACGCGTTCCGGACCAGTCATGCCGGCACGGGCCATCTGACACGCCTGGATGGCGTTGTGGGTGACGTACGGATGGGCGACGCCCTTCCACATGCTCACGTCGCCCTTCCGGGAGACGATGAGCGTCAGGTTCGACGCCCCCGCGATACCGACCGCGTGCTGGAGTTCCATCCGAGAGAGACCCATGAGCGTTCCCACAGCCACGGCGCTGGAGAAGCTCCCCCAAGTCACGTAGTCGTAGTCGTTACCCCAGAGGACACCCGTATCGAGACCCATGCCCTCTATCTCGTAGGCGAGCACGATGGCCTCGACGAGTTCCGCGCCGGTGCGGCCCTCGGCTTCGGCGACCGAGACGAGAGCGGGGATGTGGTCGCTCGGATGGCAGGCGCGACCCTCGCTGATGTAGGTGTCGTTGTAGTCGAGGTACCGGACCATCGTGGAGTTGATGAGGCCCGCGTACTCCAGCAGCGTGGACGTCCCCGAGCCGAAGACCGTCGCGGTCTGCGCACCAGGGCCGTCGAGGCGGCCGTACGTGGCTCGCAAGTGTTTGCTCGGGGGACTCGCATACGCCCCGAGACAGCAGCCGACCGAATCGAGGACGAGTCGCCGTGCAGCGGCGACCGCGTCGTCGGAGATGTCGTCTATCGAGAGGTGATACGCGTAGTCGCTGATCGTCTCGCTCGTGAACTCCATCGACTGTGGCTCGACCGGGGAGTGGATAAGCGTTGGCCCAGACACCGACTGGCGGGTTGTACGGGGTCAGAGAGGGTAAAATCGAACGTATCCAGTCGGTATGTTTATTTGGGAGTACTCAGACCGTAGGACGTGAACGAGACAGTAGCGTTAGCACGATTCGTCGAAGAGACATCTCTCACGGACGTTCCGGACGACGTTCGGCAGAAGGCGAAGGAAGCGATCACGGACCTCGTCGGAGTCGCCGTCTACGGATCGTACCACGAGGTCGGGGAACGGGTCGCGTCGTACGTCGACGCGACGTTCGCCGAGGGGACCGCTACGGTGTTCGGCCGTGGCGACGCGAGTCCACCCGGTGCGGCGCTGGCGAACGCCTCGTTCGGCCACGCCGTCGACTTCGACGACACGTTCGAATCGATCGTCATCCATCCGACGTCGCCGGTGTTCTCGGCCGCACTCGCGGTCGGCGAACAGGTCGACGCGACCGGGCCGGAGGTGCTCACTGCGTACGTCGTCGGGGTGGAGGCGGCCTATCGAACCGGACACAGCACGTATCCGGAGCACTACGAGAACGGGTGGCACAGCACCGGAACCGTCGGGACGTTCGGCGCGACGGCGGCGGCCGCCTCCGTGATGGGCCTCCCGACGGAACAGGTCCGCCACGCGTTCGGTATCGCCGCGTCGGGGTCGTCCGCGCTCAAGAAGAACTTCGGGACGATGACGAAGCCGCTCCACTCGGGACACGCGGCGCAGATGGGAGTCCGCGCGGCGACGCTCGCCGCCGAGGGCTTCACCGCCGACCCCAGCGTGTTCGAGGGGAAGATCGGATACGGCACCGTGATGACGCCCGGCGGAACGTACGACCCCGACGAACTCACCGAGGACCTCGGTGAGACCTGGGCGGTCATGGACATCGGTTACAAGCCGTACCCCTCGGGCGTCATCACCCACGCCGCGATGGACGCACTCAGAGAAATCGTCGTCGACCACGACCTCGAACCAGAAGACGTCGAAACCGTCACCGTCGCACTGGACGACGCGGCGTCGGAGATGCTCCACCACGCGAACCCCGAGACCGGGCTGGAGGCGAAGTTCTCCATCGAGTTCTGTCTCGCGTCCGTGCTCCTCGAACGGGACCCCGGCATCCACGAGTTCACCGACGAGTACGTCACCGCGCCGGCGACGCGCGAACAGACGCGGAAGGTGACGCGCGCGTTCGAGGAGAACCTCTTCGGCGGGAACTACGCGAACTACGCCGCGCGCGTCGAGGTGACGACCGTCGAGGGCGAGCGGCTCTCGAACGAGATGATCCACGCGCCTGGCTCGCCGAACAACCCCCTCTCCGAGGAGCGTCTCCGGGCGAAGTTCGACGAGTGTGCGCGTGACGTCCTCTCCGACGCGGACGCCGACGACGCGTACGAGGCCATCATGGACCTCGAATCGGACGACGCGGTCGACCGCCTGACCGACGCGGTAAGCGCGTAATCGGCTCTTTCTTTCGGCTCGTCAGCGGCGCATCAGCCGAGCGTCAGCCGGCGGTACGGAGCAGGTCGACGAGTTCGCGTCCCGTGGTCGATTCGAGGTCGCGGACGCGACCGACGAGGCGACGGCGGTCGTCCGCGTCGAGCGCCGGGACGAGGTCGGCGACCTTGCGTTCGAGGTCGTCCCACGTCATCGGGTGGTCGGGTTCGCCCTGGACCCACTCGCGGAACAGTTCGTACGACTCGGTCGCGGTCTCGACCGTGACGCGGGCGGGGTACAGTTCCGGGAGGTACGCTTCGAGTTCGTCGCTCGCGACCGTCGTCGTGACGTCCATCACGCGGTCGAACGCGGCGGGGCGGTCGTCGGAGAGCGCCGCCTCGAACGCGGAGAGTCCGGCCTCGCGATAGACGACGGCGAGCGCCGCCGAGAAGGGCATGTCGAACTGCGCCTCCGCGGACGAGGTCGGGTGGGCGTCGCCCTCGCTACGCCCGAACATCGCCGCGCCGGAGGTCGGCAGTTCGACGACGATGGACTCGACGTCGTCGGGGGCGAGTTCCTCCTCGGTGGCCAGGTCGATCAGCAGCGCGAGGGGGACGTGCGCGAACGTCCCGACGGGGTACGGCTTGATCTTCGTCCGGGCCGCCTCGTACACGTCGCCGAGACCCGCTGTCGCCCGTTCGGGCGCGGGCCTGTCGGCGTACGCCTGCAGGAAGCCGAGGTCGCCCTCGATAGGGTCGGGTGGCCCCTCGAACCCGTTCGTGGCGAGGGCGACGGCGACGAAGGCGTTTCTCGCGGCCAGTCCCGGGTGGATCCGTTTGTTCCACCCGCCGGTGATGCTGCACTGGTAGGACCCGCTCGCCTGGCTGCCGTTGACGGCGAACGCCGAGACGAGTTCGTCGGAAGCGAGGCCGTAGACGACGCCGACGGCGGCGGTGGCGCCGAACGTTCCGCACGTCCCCGTCGGGTGGAAGCCGCGTTCGTGCGAGGAGCGCGGGTTGCAGGCCATGCCGAGGCGGGCGGTGACGTCGTAGCCGGCGACGAGCGCACGGAGGAGGGTTTCGCCGTCCGCGTCGGCCGTCTCTGCGGCCGCCAACGCGGCTGTGACGACCGAGGAACCGATGTGGAGGCTCCCGGGGGAGTGTCGGTTGTCGTAGTCGAGGCTGTGTGAGAGCGCCCCGTTGACCAGCGCGGCGTCCGCGGGCGACAGGCGGTCGCCGGTCGCCAGCACCGTCGCGGTTCCCTCCGGCCCCCGTGTCCCGTGGAGGGCCCGACCGGCACCGACCATCACGTCGGCCGAGTCCGACCAGTGGTAGCCCCCGACGGTCGTTCCGAGCGTGTCCAGGAGAAGCCCTTTCGTGTACTCGACGGTCTCGTCGTGGAGGTCGTCGACCGACAGGTCGACGCAGTACTCGGCGAACTCGCGTGCAATCGTCATCTGACCACCTGCATACGCTCCACTCACGGAGGTCGGTCTTGATACTGTCGTCTGTGACCGCGTGAGGTGACGTGAAGCGATTCGACACCCCGGGGTGCCGAATTCGCCACCGACGGACAGTCGGCAGGACGAGCGTCCGCCCGGCAGCGCGCCGGCGGAACGGGTATGAAAGTATAAATCAGTGAGCCCAGAAGGCTAACCGAAGGCATGACCACGACAGCCGACTTCGCAGATTTCATCGACGCGACCGAGTACGACGACCTCTCCGAGGAGGTCGTCGAGGGGATCAAGAAACGGATCCTCGACTCGATCGGCATCGCCCTCGGATCGATCGGCGACGAACCGGTCGAAATCGTCCGCGAGACGGTCCGCGAACTCGACCCCGAGGGAGGCGCGTGCGGTATCTGGGGCTCCGACGAGACGGCCTCGCCCCCCGAGGCGGCGATGATGAACACGGCGCTGATCCGCTATCTGGACTACATGGACGCGCTGTTGCTCCCCGGGGAGACGCCGCACCCAAGCGACAACGTCGGTGCCGCCATCGCCAGCGCGGAGTACGCCGACTGCTCCGGGGAGGACCTCATCACCGGCGTCGGCATCGCGTACGAGGTGCACGGCGAGATGGCCGACAAAGCCCCGGGCCGTGACATCGGCTGGGACCACATCCACGTGACGTTCGGGTCGACCGCCGCGGCGTGTAAGCTCATGGGCCTCGACTACGAAGGGATTCGGAACGCGGTCGGTATCGCGACGGCGGCTTACAACCCGCTCCGCGTGACGCGCACCGGCGAGATATCGATGTGGAAGGGAATCGCGTCGGCGAACCTCGCGCGCAACGCGGTGTACACGACGATGCTCGCGAAGAACGGCATGGAGGGCCCCGTCGACGCGTTCGAGGGGCAGAAAGGCTGGAAGGAGATCGTCCAAGAGCGCGACTTCCAGGTCGAGTTCACGCCGTGTGAACGGATCCTCGAAGTCATGACGAAGAAGTACATGGCCGGCACGCACGCCCAGACGGCCATCGAGGGCCTGCTGGAACTGCTCGAACGCGACGATATCGACCCCCACGACATCGAACAGCTTCACCTGGTGACCTACGAGAGCGCGAAGCACGTCATGGGCGGCGGCGAGGGCGACCGCCACGTGCCGAAGAACCGCGAGCAGGCGGACCACAGCATCCCCTACACGCTCGCGGCGGCCGCCCTCGACGGGCAACTGATGAAAGAACAGTACGAACAGGAGCGCATCACCCGCGACGACGTCCGCGAGTTGATGGGGAAGATGACCGTCGAGGGGAGCGCCGAACTCACCGAGCGGTTCGAGGCGGGCGAACAGCCGTACAACATCACCGTCACGACGGCGGACGGGAGCGAACACCGCATCGAGAAGACCGCGTTCGAGGGGCACCCGACGAACCCGATGTCCTGGGAGCAACTGGAGGAGAAGTTCCACGGCATCGCCAAAGACGCGTTCCCCGAATCGCACCGGAACGAAATCGTCGAGACGGTCAGGAACCTCGAACAGTACGAGACGAGCGACCTCACGGCGTTGCTGAACGCCCGGTCGTAGGTCGCGTTCGGTCGCAGTCGCCCCTCGACGAGTCGAGCGGCGACGTTACGGGTTCCGTGCGGTCGAAAGCGCCTCGACGACGGACCGAGCGACGCCGAGGAGGGTCGCCTCGTCGAACCGGGAACCGAGCAGTTGGAGTCCGACCGCCGGTCCCGCGTCGACCCGGTTAGGTAGCGTGAGGGCGGGCGCGCCCGACACGTTGGCTATCTTCGTGTACCGGCCGAAGCCGTACTGCGCGCCTTCGACGCCGTCGTAATCGACGCCGGAGTCGCGCGCGTCCTCGACGAGCGGGGCCAGACGCGGGACGGTCGGCGTCAGAACCGCGTCGACGCCGTCGAGTCGCGCCCCGAGTTCCTCGCGAACCGTCTCCCTGGCGGCGAGCGCCCTGACGTAGTGGCGACCGTCGTGCGCCGTGGCGAGGCGAGCCCCGGTGAGGAGGCGACCCCGGTAGAACTCGTTGAGTTCGCCGTTCGCGGTGCGGGCCCGTCGGGCGAACCCGAGGTGGTCCGCCGTGTTCTGGACGCCACCGCGTCGGACGGCAGCACCGCCGTCACGCCAGTAGGCGGCGAGTTCGACGTAGCTCAGGACGTTCTTGACGTGTTTGACTTGGTCGAGAAACGGAAGCGCGACTTCGGTCAGTGTCGCTCCTGCATCCTCGAGTTCGTCGAGGGCGTGTCGGTGTCTCGCGGCGACGGTCTCGTCGATGTCGTCGTCGAGTCCCTGCGTCGCGACGCCGAGACGCAGGTCCGACACCGGCGGCGGCGACCGAACGGCGTCGCGGTACCCGCCGGTCTGATACTGTTCGTCGCCCGCCGCGGCCATGCTGGCAGGGTCGGCACTGTCCGTGCCGGCGATGGCTTCGAGTACAGTCGCGGCGTCCTCGACGGTCGACGCGATCGGGCCGACGTGGTCGAGCGTGTACGTGTTCTCCACCACGCCGGTGAGGGGGACGAGACCGTACGTCGGCTTCAGCCCGACGAGTTCGCAGAACGCCGCCGGTTTCCGGATCGACCCGCCGGTGTCGGTGCCGAGCGCGGCGTCGACGATGTCTGCGGCGACGGCAGCGGCGCTCCCGCCGGACGACCCGCCGGCGATCCGTTCCGCGTCGACGGGGTTGCGGACGAGGCCGCGGAACGACCGCCCGCGCCCGCCGCCCGCGAACTCGTCGAGGTTCGTCTTCGCGGTGATCGTCGCACCGGCCGCCCTGAGTCGCGCCGTCACCGTCGCGTCCCCGCTCGGGACGAACCCCTGCATCACGGCCGACCCACACTGCATCGGGACGCCGGCGACGGCGATGAGGTCTTTCAAGCCGAGCGTCGTGTCGGCGAGCAGTTCGCCGTGTCCCGGGGTCGGCGGGACGTGACACGCGACGCTGAGTGCGTTGTACGGGTCCGTCGGTTCGCGCCAGGTTCGCTCGCCCGGATTCGCCACCGAGTCGTCGACGGGAATCTCGTAGAGGCGGTCGAGTTCGTCGTCGAGTCGGTCGTTCACGGCCGACGCCAGTGCGGTCGACTCGTCTCGGCTCACGTCGAAGCGGTACAGGTCGGCCAGTCGCCGAACGTCCTCGCCGGAGACTCGTCTGAGCAGGTCGCGCATGGCTCAGTGTTCCAAGCCGAGTTATCTATAGTTTGTGAGCGGAGGGCCGACGACCGTCGCGGCGCGGGTCAGGAGTACCTGATGTTGAGTTCGATCTCGTTCGCGTGACCGAGGAGGAGGTCGGGTATCTCCTCTCGGTACAGCGGTCCCTTCAGGCGGTTGCTCGGGCCGGAGACGCTGAGCGAACCGAGGACGAATCCGTCGGCGCCCCGGACCGGAACGCCGACGGCGCGGAGTCCCTCGACCGACTCCTCGTTGTTGTACGCGACGTTCGACTCGCGAATCTGGTCGAGTTCGTCGAGGAGGTGCTCCCGGTCCGTGATCGTGTGCTCGGTCTCGGCGGGCAGTCCGTGCTCGTCGATGATCTCGTCGATACGGTGGTCCGGGAGGTTCGCGAGGATCGCCTTGCCGGCCGCGCTCGAGTGGAGGTACCGGCGGATGCCGGCGTGTCTATCCGTCAGGACGGCCCGCGCCTCCGAGGCCTCGGTGTGGAGGTAGATCCCGCGGCCGTACTCCTCGACGACGAACTGCGCGCGCTCGCCGGTCTCCTCGGAGATCTCTCTGACCTTCGGGATACTGAGTCGGTACCCCTTCTTCCGGTTCTTCGCGTACGTCCCCAGGTCGAGGAACTCCAGTCCCACGTGGTACACGTCGCCCTCCTTGACGACGAATCGCTCCTTGGCCAGGGTCGCCAGGTACTTGTGAGCGGTGCTCGGTGCCATGTCCAACTCCTCGGCCAGTTCGGTCACACGTGCACCCCCCAACTCGCGTAACGCTCGAGCCACCTCGAACCCCCGTTCGATGGTCGAGAGGGTTTCGCTCGGTCGTTTACGATTCATAATGAGCGTAACGTGGTGCACCTATATTAAATTCACTATGCCGAGAGCGAACTGTCGCGCTGTTCGGCCTATCGGAACGCACTATAATTATAATTCACTATAGATAAAACGAGGACGTGTGTCACGACTCGCCTCCGGACAGGTCCTCGAGACGACTCACTCGGGCGGGGACGAGTCCGTCCGAACAGTTGCATGGGACCGACGTCCGAGAGACGAAAGCGTGTCGTGTCCCTCCGCACTCGTGCCCGACGAACCGTTCACGGAGCGACCAGTACCGCCGGCCTGCGGCGACGGCGAGTATAAAAGGTTCATCATCCGGAAAACACGCGAAAACCGCCATCTCACCCACAAACGCGGGAGTTCGAGGAACTGAGCCACGAGGAGTGATGACTCTTGTCAGGGAGTGCCGTTCACTTCTTCGAAAACAACTCGTCACTCGATACCCTCACATCGAAGACAGTCCGTGTATCGGCCGGACGCCGATTCCGGTCGCCCGGACCGACACGCCGCGCGACGCCGCGTCGGACCGAGCGTGCTCCGCACCAGTACATTACAGTTGTACGACTGTAATGACGTGCTCAGATCCTCTTCAGCCGCTTACGTACACGAACGTCCAGATAATATCAACGCAGAGCTGTGGAGTACAAACGCACCACCGTCGGTGTGTCCGGTCGCCCGACAGAGCGGTCCACGTCGGTCCCTCACCAGACGGACACGTGCACCGGAGTGTCCGTCACGACGAAAAATTTTCGATCGATGCCCCCATATGCGTCGAATTCGGCGTTCTGAGCCGTTCTCGCAGCTTATCTATGATATGTGAATTTTAAGTCCTTTCGGGTGGGGGAGCGGAGTCCGACTCGTGGGGACGACACGGCGGGCAGCACTCGAACACACGGCCCAGGGAACGTTTATCCGGTGGACGCTCGTACGTGTCGCGATGCTCCGAATTACCGGGGAACTGCTCACCGTAGACGTGGGTGAGCGGACCTGGGAAACCACACGGATCGACGACGAGTTACGGTCGTTCATCGGCGGTCGAGGCGTCGCAGTGAAACTCGCACACGATCGGATCCCGTTCGACGCGGACCCGCTGGGGGCGGCGAACCGAGTGTACCTCTCGACGGGGCCGCTCCAGGCCTCGCGGATGAGTTTCACCGGACGGATGAACGCGACGGCGGTCTCTCCACTGACCGACGGACTGGTGTCGACGAACGCCGGGGGGTTTCTGTCGCGGAACTTCGTCGAGGCGGGCTACCCGTGCGTCGAAATCGTCGGCGAGAGCGACGAACTCCTCGCGGTCCACGTGACGGACGAGGAGGTGACTTTCGAGTCGGTCCCCGAACTCGCGGGTGCTACGGTCAGTGAGACGTCGGCGGCGATGACGGAACGCCACGGTTTCGGGGGAGACCACCTGGTGACGGTCGGACCGGCGGGCGAGAACCGCGTCCGCTACGCCGCCCTGATGACCTCCGACTCGCGGGCGTTCGGCCGTGGCGGCCTCGGCGCGGTGCTCGGGGCGAAGAACGTCAAGACCGTCTCGTTCACCGGCGACGCAGAGGTGGACGTCTCGCTTCCCGACGGGGACGTCGCCGACGAGATTCACCGGCAGGCGGCGACCGAAGACCACATCATGAAGCGACAGGGGACGACGAGCGGCGTCGACCTCAAGAACGAACTGTTCTCCCTGCCGACGAAGTACTTCGAACGGATGTCGTTCGACGAAGGCGTCGAGGGGATAAACGGGGCGGCCGTCGAGTCGAAGAAGTACAGACGCGGGACGTGTTCGATGTGTGCGTTCGCGTGTAAGCTCCCGACGCGGGACGAAGCGCGAGGCGTCGAAACGGAGGGTCCCGAGTACGAGACGGTGTTCTCGTTCGGGAGCAACCTCCTCGTCGACGACGTCGTCTCCGTGATGAAGTCGAACGAACTGTGTGACGAACTCGGCCTCGACACCATCAGCGCCGGGGTCACTATCGGCGCGTACCTCGCGTCCGAAGAGCGGTTCGGCGACTCGACGCTGATCCACGACCTGGTCGAGAAAATCGCCCGCCGTGAGGGAGTCGGCGACCTGCTCGCGGAGGGCGTCGACCGGGCCCACGAGACGCTCGGCGTGACCAACTGGACGTCGAAGGGGCTGGAGTTCCCCGGCCACGACGGGCGCGTGCTCCACGGACGCGCGCTCGGCTACGCCACCTCGAACCGGGGCGCGGACCACATGTACTCGAAGATCCACAACCTGGAGTACGAGGGACGGATACACCCGGAGGGGCTCGACGGGAAAGCATCGATCGTCGCCGACCTCGAAGATCTGAAGGCCGTGAACGACTCGGCGGTGATCTGTAAGTTCTCACGGGGCGCGATGAGCGACGAACGCTACGAACGACTGTTCGGGACGGAGTACGACCGACTACTCGAACGCGGGCGAGCGGTCGTCGAACTCGAACGACACTTCAACAACCAGCGCGGGTTCGACCGGAGCGACGACGTTCTCCCGTACGAGATCGACGGACTGGAGCGCGCTCTCGACGAGTACTACGCCTACCGCGGCTGGACGGCCGACGGTGTCGTGCCGGACGAGAACGTGGTGTGAGGCGGTGCGAACCGACGACAGTTCGCCAGTCGAACGGAACTGAGGTCGGACGAGACCCGAGCAGACGGCTTGTGTGGTCGGCAGCCCGGTCCTGCCGATACCACTATCGTGTCGGAGGCGGTACAGTCTCGGTGACATGCCTGTCGAAATCGTGGAAGACGTGTACGACATCACGTGCCTGGACGAACCCGAGGGGAAGCGGTTCCGTGCGTTCCTGTTCACGGCGGGGACGCCGACGCTGTTCGATACAGGACTGGAACGGACCACCGACGCGCTCGTCGAGGGAATCGCCGAGGTCGGAGTGAAGCCGGAACGGGTCGTGATCACCCACGGTGACGGCGACCACATCGGCGGGTTCGACCACGTCGTCGAGGCGTTCGACGTGGAGACGTGGGTTCCCGAGGGACTCGACGTCGAGACCGAACACGAACCGGACAACCGGTACGGAGACGGGGACCGGATCGGCCGGTTCACCGCCATCCACCTGCCCGGACACGAACCCGAGAATCACGGTCTCATCGACGAGGACGCGGGAATCGTGGTGCTCGGCGACGCCCTCTCGGGAGCGGACCAGCGGGGACTCCCAGCCGGCTACTTCCACCTCCCGCCGGCCGTCTACTCACAGGACCTGAACCTCGCCGAGGAGAGTCTCGAACGGCTCTTGGCGTACGAGTTCGAGGTCGGCCTCGTCTACCACGGGTCGTCGGTCACCGAGGACGCGCGGGCGAAGGTCGGTCGGTACGTCGAGTTCCCGGGGAAGTAACGGTCTCTCTCGGGGGAAGTCGTCTCGCGCCGCGCTCACCGCGCCGCGAGGTAGTCGTCCACGTGCTCGGCCGCGACCTTTCCGAAGACGGCCGCGTTCATCAGCCCAGTCCCGCCGGGGTAGTTGTCGTAGAAGAGCCCGCCGGTCGAGTTCCCCGCGGCGTACAGCCCAGGGATAACGCGACCACGGGTGTCGACGACCTCCGCGCCGGGTGTGATCTCGACGCCGCCGAAGGCGAACGTGATGCCGCCGGTGACCGCGTAGGCGGAGTACGGCGGCTCTCTGAGACCGATCGCCCAGTTCGACTTCGGCGGGCGAATCCCGGTCGTCGCGTTCCCGTCGAGGACGTGCGGGTCGAACTCGTCGGGGTCGCAGGCGTCGTCGTAGCGGCGCAGCGTTTCCAGGGCGCGTTCGGCGTCGACGTCGAGTTCGGCGACCAGTTCGTCGAGCGAGTCGACCACGTGGGGTTCGGAGGGTCCCGTCGCACGGGCGAGTTCCCCCCGCGGGCGTCCAGCACGACGTACGCCCGGTGACGCGGCTGCTCGAAGATCCGCCGGCCGAACTTCGCGTACGTGTGCGCCCGAGCGTCCTCACCCTCGTCGACGAACCGCTCGCCGTCGACGTTGAGGATCACCCCGTACTGGTAGCCGTCGACGCGGTTCGCGCCGCCTTCCACCTCGGGGGACGCCGCGTCGATGAGCGCCATGTGCGCCCCCGACCACTGGCCACAGGCGTTCGCGCCGGCGTCGAGCGCCATCTCGATGGCGCCACCGGTGTTGTACCGGCTCCCACGGACCTTCATGTCGTCGTAGCCGGCGCCGTAGTACCGCGCTCGCTTCTCCGGGCTCGATTCGTACCCGCCGGCGGCGACGACCACCGCGTCGCAGTCGAACCGGACGCGGTCGTCGCCGCAATCGGCCACGAGTCCGGTCACGCCGCCGTCGTCTCCGCGTCGCAGCCGCCGCGCCTCGGCCTCGTAGAACACCTCGGCACCCGCGTCTTCCGCGGCGGCGATCACCGCCGCGACGCCCTGCTCGCCGTCGAACCAGGTCCGCCCGACGGTGTAGCCCGTCGCGAGCGGCTCCATGTCCCACTCGATGCCGGCGGCGGTGAGCCACTCGACCGTCGGGGCCGCGTTCTCGACCAGCGTTCGGACGAGTTCGGGGTCGGCTCGGCCGTTCGTCCGGTCCATCACGTCCTCGTAGAACTGGTCCGGCGTGTAATCGTCGATGGCGAACTCGTAGCCCCACTCGGAGAGGTCCGTCTCCGCGGAGGGGACGCGAAACGACTCGCTGAACCTCGTCTGTCCGCCGCGGTGTTCCTTCGGCGATTTCTCCAAGATTGCGACCGACCGATCCAGTTCGGCGGCGCGGAGCCCAGCGGAGAGGCCGGCCATCCCACAGCCGACGACGACGACGTCGTAACGTAGTCTGTCCATGGCGTGTCGAGAAACCCGTTTTGCCCCGTCATATTAATAGTTCCGTCACCGTCGACTGGCGGGCGCCCGGCCAACAACTCCTGCCCGGACGATCCGAATCGCCCGACAGAACGAGGGTCGACGAAACCTAACACCTATTACGCCCTCCCACACTCGGTGACGTATGGTCACGATCGGGACAGCGAGCGCCCGTCCGGGAGAGGTCGACACCGGCCGTCTGGCGGTCGGCGAAACCCGGGACGGGAGCGCGTTCGGGCTCCCGGTCGCCGTCGTCAACGGCGAGAAGCCCGGCAAGACGCTGTACATCCAGGCCGCCAGCGACGGCGACGAACTGAACGGGGTCGGCGTCGTCCAGCGCGTCGTGCCGCGTCTGGACCCTGCGGAACTCTCGGGGACGGTGCTCGTCGTCGGAATCGTCAACTACCACGGCTTTCAGGTGGCCGAACACCGCAACCCGATAGACGGCGTGAAGACGAACCGAACCTACCCCGGCCACGAGAGCGGGAGTTCGAGCGAGCGAATCTCCGCAGCGACCTACGAGGTCGCGAAACGGGCCGACCTCGTGCTCGACCTCCACCAGGGGTCGACCAGCCGAATGCTGAACGAGGTTCGGGTTCGGTGCGGCCGCCGCCACCGTCTCCACGACGCGTGTCTCGAACTCGCCAAGGTGTTCGGGTGTGGCTACATACTCGACATGAAGGGACCGAGCGGACAACTCGCTCGCGTCGCACCCGACGACGGAATCCCGACCGTCGACCCCGAACTCGGCGGCTGTGTCGGGTGGGACGAGACGAGCATCCGACTCGGCGTTCGAGGCGTGTTCAACGTCCTGCGGTACTACGACTTTCTCGGGGCGGACGCCGACCTCGAACCCCAGACGAAGGCCGCGGGGTTCGAGTACTACACGTCGCCGGCCGGGGGACTGATCTCTTTCGCCGTCGAACTGGGCGACCGGGTCCGACGCGGAGACACGCTGTTCGAGGTCACGACCCCGTTCGGGGAGCCGAAAGCGACGGTGACGGCGGCGTCCGGCGGCGTGTTCTGGCGCAGTCGTCGGCTCCCACAGGCGGCGACGGGCGAGTACGTCTGCTCCGTCGGGACCGGCATCAGTCGGTACTGAAAGAGAGGTCACCGAAACGACAGTCAGTCCACAGCGACCCGGAGAGTTCGGGGAAATAGTTTTGTGGGAGCCACGGGGATTCTCGTGTACCAGTCCGGTACATGTGTTCACTCCACACGTCGATACTCGCCGACGCACACGCACTCGCACGAACCGAGAAGCGGCGACTCGCCGCCGAAGCGACCGCGTTCGAACGGTTCGTCCGGCGCGTCGGGAACCTCGAGTTCGCCGGTGCACGTCCGGACACCACCCCGAGACAGCCCACAGCGATACGAACCGCCGCTGTCACCGGTGAGGCGTCCTGTTTCCGGGAGATACGTGCCGCCTACCGCCAGACCGTACTGGCGGTGCCGCACTGGCAGGAGGTGTACGGCGAATCGACGGTCCCCGAGAGCCTCTCCGCCGAGTTCTCCGCCGACCTCGTGGAACTGGTGTTGGCTCCCGGTACGAGGCGGGAATCACCCGAACTCCGGTCGCGGTTGATCGAGGAGAGTCGGTGCTCGATCCGAATACGCGAGCGGACGCGCGCTCGTGTCCACGAGGAGACGAGGGAGCTGAAACGACTCGACCGGGCGCTGAACCCGGTGCTGGATCGGATCGACACGGTCCGGAACGGTCGAGAGACGGTCGTCCGACGGAGGACGCAGGCGCGGGACGCCCGCGCGCGCCTCGAACGCCTCCTCGAAACCCACCAGTCGTATCTCCACGGGCAACCGCGACGGCGCTACGAACCGCTCGTGACGTCGCTGTATGCCGACCTCGACGTGAAGCGGTACCCCGGCTTGGCGGCCATCGCAGGGGTGTGCGGTCGGCTCCAGCGGGCCGAACTCGGGCTGTGGGCCGGCCTCCGCTGACGGCGGTCGCTGCGTCCGCGACGACCGAACGTGCCGAGGTCAGACCGGGCGAGCGAGTTCGCTCTATCTCCATCTGGTGTATAAAAGTAGTTGTATATTTCAACAGTTCGAGAGACCAGACGAATCGAAGCGCTCGACTCTGAGCCGTCGAGACGACGGCGGTCGGAACCCCCCACGGGACGCGATAGAGGGCGAGACGAACGCTAGAAACCCACACAGATGTGAACCAGGAGACGAGTTTCACATGGTGATTCGTCTACCACGGAGGGAAAGCAGAGAGTACACGCCAGATCGGACGAAACCCCCGGCAGACACGGAACACGTGCCCCGTCTTCCGAGTCGGAGGGAGGAGACTGAGACTCGAACGGAGGCTCTTCTATCGGGCCGTCCTCGACGTGTCGTAATCCGAGTAATTATATCAACTATTCGAGACTCACCCGAGTCAGTTCGGACCCGACTTCGAGATGCGAACCGTGATTCTGAACGGGGAGAAACGTCTGGTGGTGTCTAGTTCGACTCGCCGCCTCGATTCCAGCCCGTCGCACCGCAACACCGATGTAGCGCGGGGCCACGGTAACGACTCACGATGGGGCTACGACGATGACCGAACGGAGCCGACACACAGAAATCGACGAGGAGTGGTGGAAAGAGGCGGTCGTCTACCAGATTTATCCGCGGAGCTTCAACGACTCGGACGGGGACGGAGTGGGCGACCTTCCAGGCATCGTCGAGAAAGTCGAGTACCTCGACTCGCTGGGGGTCGACGTCGTCTGGCTCTGCCCCGTGTACGACTCGCCCAACGCGGACAACGGGTACGACATCCGCGACTATCGGGCCATCATGGACGAGTTCGGGACGATGGCCGACTGGGAAACATTGCTCGACGAACTCCACGCCCGCGACATCAAACTCGTCATGGACCTCGTGGTGAACCACACCTCCGACGAGCACGAGTGGTTCGAGAAGTCGCGGCGTCAGGAGGGGAAGTACGAGGACTACTACATCTGGCAGGCGGGCGAGAGGGACGAACCGCCGAACAACTGGGGGTCGTTCATGGGTGGGTCGGCGTGGACCTTCGACGAGGTTCGTGGGGCGTGGTACCTCCACCTGTTCGACGAGAAACAGCCGGATCTGAACTGGCGGAACCCCGCGGTTCGAGCCGACGTGAAGGAGTTGATGCGGTGGTGGCTGGAGAAGGGCATCGACGGCTTCCGGATGGACGCCGTCAACTTCCTCTCGAAGGCCGATGGCCTTCCGGATGGAAACCCCGACGACTGGCCCGTCGGGAACGAGCACACGTACCACGGTCCCCGTCTCATCGAGTACCTCCGCGAACTGTACGACGACGTGCTCTCGGAGTACGACGTCATGACCGTCGCCGAGATGGATTCCACTCCCGTCGACCTCGCTGCGGAGTACCTCGGCGAAGGCGGCGCGGGGCTGGACATGATCTACCACTTCGAACACATGCACCTCGACGCGGGGCCGCGGGGACGGTGGGACCCCGAGGGGTGGGGCGAGTGGAGCCTCGTCGAGTTCAAAGAGGTTATGAGCCGGTGGCAGACCGGGCTTCGGGGGCGAGGATGGAACGCGGTCTATCTGGGGAACCACGATCAGCCGCGTATCGTCTCGCGGTTCGGGAGCGACGAGTACAGAGCTGAGAGCGCGAAACTCCTCGCCACCTTCCTGTTGACGGTGGGCGGGACGCCGTATCTCTACCAGGGCGACGAAATCGGGATGACGAACGCGGAGTTCGACGGACTCGACGAACTCGACGACCCGATGACTATCGGTGCCGTGGAGGACCTCATCGCCGACGGCGAAATCGACTCGTTCGACGAGGCTCGCGGCATGGTCAACTACACGAGCCGCGACCACGCGCGGACGCCGATGCAGTGGGACGGGAGCCCCAACGCGGGCTTCACCGACGGAGAGCCGTGGTTCGCGGTCAACGATACCTATCCGGAGATCAACGTGGCGGCCGCACTGGAGGACGAGGCGTCCATCTGGCACCACTACCGAGAACTGATCGACCTGCGACACGACAACGACGTGTTCGTCTACGGCGAGTACGACCTCCTCCTCCCCGACGACGAGCAGGTGTACGCCTACACGCGCTCCCTCGACGACGAGACGGTGCTCGTCGTGCTCAACTGGTCCGACGAATCGACCCGCTTTTCCGGCGACGCGGTCGACGACACGGACGCGACGGCCCTTGTCGGTACCTACCCGGACCCGCCGTCAGCGCCGACCGAGCGCGCGTTCAGGCCGTACGAGGCGGCCGTGTACCGGCTCTGACGGGAGCCATCGGTAGGTATCGCTCGGGACAGGTCGACGAGAACCGACCGCCTCGACGCGTGAACTACCCGCTCGGCTCCGTCTTCTCGATGAGGGGGTGCTGGACGTAGTCGTTGACGTCGACGTCGGCGAGCGAGTCCAGTCCGCCGAGACGAGCCATCTTGCGGAGGCCCAGTTCGGTGATCTCGTCGGGTGAGACGGTGAGCACGTGCGCGGGCATCCGGTCGATGCCGAGTCGCTGTGCGGCGAGCGCACGGTGGTGGCCGTCGACGAGGAGCGTCTCGTGCCCGTACGAGACGACGATGAGTGGCTCCGCGAGGCCGTTCTGTAGTTCGTACTTGCGTCCTTCGAGTTCGTCCCCGTAGACCTCCCGCTGGGTCGGAATCAGTGACGCGACGTCGACCGCTCGTTCCGAGACGCCGATCGAAACGCCGTGGGTCCGTTCGAGCATCTCGCGGGTGCTCTGGACCTTCGAGGGCGTCGTCCGCTCGATCTGACTCCTGACGGCGTCGCCGTTCGAGAAAATGCCCAAGAGCGTGCCCGCGTCGTCGACGACCGGGAGGAACTGGTGGCCCGTCCGGAAGATGACGCGAGCCGCGTCTTTCACCGTCATCTCCGGGCGGGCGACGACGAGTTCCCGCGTCATGACCTCCGCGACCGACTTCGCGCCGTACACCTCAAGGAGGTCGATGGCCCCGACGAAACCGAGGAGTCTGTCCGCCTCGTCGACGACCGGGAGGCCACCGTACGGCGACCCGCCCTTGAGGCGGTCGACGACGTCCGTCACCCACGCGTCCGGGCCGACCGTGTCGACCTCGGTCGTCATGTACGTCTCGACGGGAACCTCGTCGAACTCCATCGGCGTCATCGACGATCCTCGTTCGTCATAGGAGTGATTCGTTCACAGCCACTACTCGTGGTGACTAAGTACTATCGAACGTGTTCGTTTCTGTTCGTCTCGTCGGAAGGGCGCTCGAACGTCGACGGACCGTTCCCGAACACAGTCGGCCGTGGCGAGCAAAAACGAACGACGAGAGCGGATGTCCGTGTTCGATACCGTATTTGACCGATTACGCCCGGTCGATGGCCGCAGTCGGACACCTCGAACACGACGAGCGGTTCGAACACGCTGGCGGTCACGGTCGTCGACAGTCCCGACCGAGACGAGAGCGGAGCCGTGACCGACGGTTCGGCGTCCCCATCGACATCACGCGGTCCGGAGCGTCACCGTGTCGGCCTCGTAGTCCTCGATGAACGCGCCCGGCCCGCCGAAACTCACCTCGCCGTCGTCGGTGTCGAGGACGATGCTCGTCTCCAGCGTGTAGTCGTTGGTCGATGGCTCGACGAACGCCTGTTTGACGCGACACACCGACCCGGAGACCTCCTCGCCGCCCTGGGTCGTGACGTCCGCCCAGAGGTCCGTCCCCTGCTGACGATGCAGTAAGGCGTGGAGGACGGCCTGACGAAACCAGTCGAACGACTTGGGGAGTGCATCGGGGTCTGTCACGTACACCTCGGTCGAGGCCGGCCAGTAAGCGCTGAGGTACATCCCGTGGACGGAGCCGGTGAGGTGGTGCTGTGAGACGGTCACGGCCTGCTTGTCATCGTGTGGACCCGAGAGGAAGTCCGGATCGCCGATCATCGCCGACGCGTCGTCGACGGCGTAGACGAACGGGAGGCCCGCGTCCCAGACGCGAACGACGTCCGCGACGCCGGCGAACCGCTGCTCGTTCGCCTCGGAGTCCTCGCTGGCGTCCGCTTCGCCCAGCAACAAGAAGACGAGCAGGTCGCGGTCGACAGCGGCCCGGAGGACCGACTCGATATCGGGGAAGACGTTCTCGGGGACGGCGACGAAGACCTCCCGTTCGGCTCCCGCGACAGCGTCGTGAAGTCGCTTCCGCGCCGTCTCCCGGGACTTCACGATCTGAATCTCCGGCTCTCGTGGGGTGGTCGCATCGAACCGGTCTTCGAGGGACGGCGTGAGCGATTCGAGCCGCTCGGAGAGCGACTCGATCGCCTCGCGCGGGGGAATCGCACGGATCGTCTTCGGCGAGGCGTACTCCCTCACCCGGACGAGCCCGCGCCGTTCGAGGCGGTCGGCGATGTTGTAGACCGCCTGTTGGGTGACGCCGGCGTCCTCGGCGACCGTCCGAGTCGTCGCCTCACCCCGGGGAAGCAAGGCGAGGTACGTGTCTATCTCCGCGTCGGAGAGCCCGAAGAGACTCAACTCCGCTCTGAGCGTCGCGTCGTCCGGCTTCTCGGGGCCCGTCATCGATGCACCGCTGTTGGACGTCCGTACTCATAGTTCGTGTCGCTCACTCGTGCCGCGCGCGGCGACATCCGAACGAGTGGACCGTCGGCGAGTCGCCCCGGACACGACGCCGTTAAACCGCGAGTTGTACGAATACAGCCGTCTCTGATCTCCCGTCGCATGGCGTTTTCGACCTCGTTGAGAAAGTTATTAAATCTCTTGTTTAATATTTTTACAGTTAAGTGGATAGCTCCCGTCGTGTGAGGCACGCGAGGGCCGAACGCCCTCGCCTCCCACCGATGGTCTCGACACACAGAAACGGCGAAAGGAGGGCTCAGCCGACACGACGATGAACGACACAGGAACGTCTACACACACGGTGCGAACGCCCGTGAGGAGTGACGAGGGGTGAGTCGAGCAGTTCCGGCGACTCGGGAAGAACGCACCTGGTGGAAGGAGGCGGTCGCCTACCAAATCTACCCGCGAAGCTTCAACGACAGCAACGGTGACGGGGTAGGCGACCTTCCGGGTATCACAGAGAAGGTCGAGTACCTCGACTCGCTTGGCGTCGACGTCGTCTGGCTCTGTCCGGTGTACGACTCGCCGAACGCGGACAACGGGTACGACATTCGTGATTACCGCGCTATCGCCGAGGAGTTCGGGACGATGGCCGACTGGGAGGAACTGGTCGGGGAGCTTCACGCGAGAGACATGCGGCTCATCATGGACCTCGTGGTGAACCACACCTCGGCCGAACACGAGTGGTTCCAGAAGTCGCGGCGGCGCGAGGGCGGGTACGAGGACTACTACATCTGGCAAGCGGGTGAGAGGGACGAACCGCCGAACAACTGGGAGTCCATCTTCGGGGGGCCTGCGTGGTCGTGGGACGAAGAGCGAGACGCGTGGTATCTCCACCTGTTCGACGAGAATCAGCCGGACCTGAACTGGCAGAACCCCGCGGTTCGGGCCGACGTGAAGGAGTTGATGCGGTGGTGGCTGGAGAAGGGAATCGACGGCTTCCGGATGGACGCCATCAACTTCCTCTCGAAACGAGAGGGACTCCCGGACGGCGACCCGGACCGACCGCTCGTCGGTGCCGAACACTACCGGCACGGACCGAACCTGCAGGCGTACCTCGAAGAGGTGTCCGACGACGTGCTCTCGGAGTACGACGTCGTGACCGTCGGCGAGATGGGAGGAACGGCGGTCGACGAGGCCGCGGACTTCCTCTCGGGAGGCAGCCTCGACATGGTGTTCCAGTTCAACCACCTGACGGTCGACGAAGGACCGAACGGTGCGTGGGACCGTGAGGGGTGGGGCGAGTGGGAACTCACCGAGTTCAAGCGACTCGTGACCCGCTGTCAGCACGAACTCGCGGCGGAGTCGTGGGACGCGGTGTTCCTCGGCAACCACGACCTTCCCCGGGTCGTCTCACGGTTCGGAAGCGACGAGTACAGAACTGAGAGCGCGAAACTCCTCGCCACCTTCCTGTTGACGCTGCGCGGAACGCCGTTCCTCTACCAGGGCGACGAGGTCGGGATGACGAACGCCGAGTTCGACTCTCTGGACGAACTCGACGACCCGATGACGACCGGCATCGTCGAGGAACTGCTCGCCACCGGCGAGATATCGTCCTACGAGGAGGTGCGCGAGTTCGTCAACTACCGGAGCCGTGACCACGCACGGACGCCGATGCAGTGGACTTCGAGTCCCAACGCCGAATTCACCGACGGCGACCCGTGGTTCGCGGTCAACGAGAACTACCCCGAGGTGAACGTCGAGCGGGCGGTAGCGGACGAAGCGTCCGTCTGGCACCACTACCGGCGTCTCATCGGCCTCCGCCAGGACGAGGAGACGCTCGTCTACGGCGACTACGACCTCCTCGTCCCCGACGACGAGCAACTGTACGCGTACACGCGCTCCCTCGAAGACGAGACGGTGCTTGTCGTCCTCAACTGGTCGGAGCGGACCGCTCGCTTCGAGACGAACCTCGACACGGACGACGCGGACGTGCTCGTCGGCAACTACGCGAACGTCCCGACGACCCCTGTCGGACGCGAGTTCCGACCCTACGAGGCGGTCGTGTACCGACTCCGCGGGTCGACTGCGACCGACCCCACAGTGCGGACGAATCGGACGACAGAACACACAGAAGGCAACCACGACACATGAACCACAGCGACAGCAGTACACCGAAGAACAGCACCAAGTCAGTCTCGCGGCGGCAGTTCGTCAAAGCGGCGGGCGCGTCGGCGACGGCAGTCGGCCTCGCCGGGTGTGTCAGCACCGGCGGCGGATCGAGCGGTTCCTCCGGTGACAGCACTGAGGAACCGATCGACACCAGCGAACCGACGGAGGAAGTCACCGTCTCGTGGGCGGTCGGCCCGCGCGAGAAGAACCGGAGAGACGAGGTGGTAGCGGCACTCCGCAGTGCGGGCCTCTCGGAGAACATCGAACTCGAGATGCTCGCGGGGTCGAATCTCACGGACAACCGGCAGTCGCGGTACACCCAGTGGCTCTCGTCGGGGCGGGAGACCCCCGACCTGCTCCAGTTCGACAGCGGATGGACCATCCCCTTCATCCTCCGCGAGCAGTTGGCGAACCTCTCGAACGTCCTGCCCGAGGAGATGCTGACCGACGTCGAAGAGAACTACTTCAGCGCCTCCGTCCAGACGGCCTCCCACCCCGAGACGGGCGACCTGTACGGGGTGCCGCTCTTTCCGGACTTCCCGACGATACAGTACCGCAAGGACCTGCTCCGCGAGGCCGGGTACGGCGACTCGGACTTCCAGACCTGGGCGACCGAATCGATGTCGTGGGCGGAGTTCTCGCAGGTCACGAAACAGGCGATGGAGGCCAATCCCGACGTCCAGTACGGCTTCTCGTTCCAGGCGAACGCCTACGAGGGGCTGTCGTGCTGTGACTTCAACGAGTTCATGACCTCGTGGGGCGGCGCGTACTTCGGCGACCCCTCCCAGTACCTGTTCGGTCCCATCGGCGACCGGCCGGTGACGGTCGACGAACAGCCGGTCGTCGACTCCATTCGGATGGTTCGGACGTTCATCCACGGCGAGGACGACCCCGAGGGAATCGGCGGCGACTTCGCGGGCAACATCGCGCCCGAGGCCGTCCTGCAGTGGACCGAAGAGTCCTCGCGCAAGCCGTTCACCAACGGCGACGCCATCATGCACCGCAACTGGCCGTACTCCATCGGCATCAACGGCGCGGAGGACGCCTTCGGCGAGGACCTCGGCGTCATGCCCATCCCGTACGGCGTCACCGCCGACGAGGCGGAGTACCCGATGACGGGCGGGCCGGTGGCGGCACTGGGCGGCTGGCACAACGCCTTGAACCCGAACTCACAGAACAAGTCCGCGGCCGTGCAGGTGATGCGGACGATGATGGAGCCGGAGTTCCAACTCGAGATGTTCGACCTGCTCGGATACACGCCGCCCAGGACCGATCTGTTCGGCTCCGACCGCGCCCGGGAGGTCGCACCGTACGGCCGGTACATGGAGCAACTGCGCATCGCCGGGGAGAACGCCATCCCACGGCCGGTGACGACCATCTGGCCCACCCAGTCGATCCGCATCGCCAGACGCGTCAACGAGAGCTACGCCCAGGAACGGACGCCACAGGAGGCGATGACGCGGCTGAAAGAGGAACTGGAAGGGACCGAGGAGTCGGCCTGAGTCGGCTGGAAACACGGTTTCAGTTCTCGCGGGAGACGATAGAGACGAACGCGACCGAGAACGGGAGAACGGCGACTCCGAAAAGCGGCTGTCACTCGTCGCCGACGCGGACGACGTTGACGAGCGAGTAGACCGGGACGCCGTCGATTGCTTCGACGCCCTGCTTGTCGACGAGCACCGCGCAGGCGACGGGGTTACCGCCCTCCTCCCGAATGGCCTCGACGGTCTCCGTCATCGTCGTCCCGGAGGTGATGGTGTCGTCGACGACGTAGCAGTCGGCGCCGTCGACGGGGGCGAAGTTCTGCGAGAACGACCCGTCGAGGTCGGCGATGTCGCCCGCCTCCCACTGGTGCTTCGCGGGCGCGTACGACCCGAGGTCGGTGTCGAGGACGCGCGAGACGACCGTCGCGAGTGACGCGCCGGCCTTCTCGATACCGACGGTGAGGTCGGCCTCCCGCTCGACGGTCGAGAGGAGGTCGGCCAGCGCCGCACCGACGTGGTCGAGTCGCGCGCTCTTGCGACCGATGGCGCTCCAGTCGACGTGGACGTCCTGCGGACGGTAGCCGGCGCTCCGTGGCCCGGTCCTCGGGCGGTCGGTCCGCGACAGCGTCTCCGGTTCGCTCTTCCTGACGAGCCACGACGCCGTGTCGCGAGAGACGTTCAGTTCGTCGGAAATCTCGCCGTGGGAGGCGCCGCTCGCGGCGAGTGATCCCGCAGCCTCGATGAGTTCGTTGACGTTCATCATGGGTACCACCGTCCTCGTGACCGCGACGCGGCCGTCCGCGCGTCGACAGTCGACATGGGTTATCACAATCGTTCGGACGCTTGTGACTAAATACTATCGAATATGATTGTTTCTGATTTATAATACAGAAATATAATCATCACGGGCGACGGGCCTGCGTGACACGTGGACGAAGCGGACGGGCGTGGGCGTCCGAGCGCGCACGAGTCGACGAGAATACACAGACTCAAACCCCCGCCCCTCCGAAGCGAGCGTGTGGACGGTCGAACCCGGGGGTCACAACGGACGGAGCGCCTGACAAGCGGCCAGGCCGGTCGCCTGCTGGTCACGCTTTCGGTGGGGTGGGCGATCATCCAGGGGGGTCGGTTCGTCCTCTCGCCGCTCCTCCCGACCATCATCGCCGACCTCGGAATCACGGAGGCGACGGCGGGCCTCGCGTTCACCGCGCTCGGCGGCGTCTACGCCGTCGCACAGTACCCGAGCGGACGGCTCTCCGACCAGTGGACCCGCACGACGCTCATCGTTCCGGGCCTCGCGGTCCTCGTCGTCGGCTTCCTGCTGTTCGGGACGGCCTCGTCGTACCTGCCGTTCGTCGCCGCGGCGGTCGTCGTCGGTCTCGGGAAGGGGCTCTTCGCCATCCCCTCGCGGGCGCTGGTGTCGGACCGCTACGTCGAGCGCCGCGGACGAGCACTCGGCGTTTACGCGGCAGGAACCGACGCCGGCGGACTCGTCGCATCGGGGGTCGCGGTGGTCGTTCTCTCGTCGGCGACGTGGCGCGCTCCCTTCCTGCCGATTGCCGTCGCGCTCGCCCTGCTCACCCTCCTCTTCGTGTGGTGGTCGGACGAGCCCTATCAGGTGGAGCGTGCCGACCTCGAACTGGGGACGACGGTCCGGCGACTGGTCGCGTCGAGCGGCCAGCGTCGGACGCTCACCGCGTACGCCCTCTTTTACTTCATGGTCGGCGGCTTCATCACGTTCTTCCCCACCTACCTCGCCGGGTCGAAGGGGTTCACCGAGAGCCTCGCCTCCGTGGCGTTCGCCGTCGTGTTCGTCGTCGGCTTCGGCATCAAGCCGCTGGCGGGCGACCTCTCGGACCGCTTCCACCGACAGGACGTCGCCGCCGCCGGCATGGGGGCGGCGGCGCTCGCGCTGGTCGTGCTCGTGGTCGCCGAGTCGGCTCTCCTGATCTGGGCGAGTACGCTCGTCCTCGCGGTCGGCTACAAGACGCAGTTCCCCCTCGCCGACGCCATCGTCATGGACGCGGCGCCCGACGGGGGAATGGGCGCGGACCTCGGCGCGGCACGGGCGCTCTTCCTCGGGGCGAGCGCCGTCGGCCCCGCGTACGTCGGCATCGTCGCTACCGCCGTCGGCTACGCCGCCGCGTTCGGGAGCCTCGCGGCCTGTCTCCTCGTGGCGGCGCTCCTCGTGTGGCACTGAGAACGGTGGCGTCGAGAAGCGCCCGGGTCAGCGGGTCAACGGGTGCCACTCCGTCTCGCCCTGTGCGCGTTCGAGTCGACAGCCGTCGCCGCACTGCGGACAGGTGAAGAGCCGGTACTCGACGTGCGGACTGAACAGCCCGCCCGTCCGTCGCGACCCGGAGATGAACGGCTCCATCTCGGCCCCACAGTCACACAGGGGCGCACCGTTCGCTCCCAGTTCCACGTCCCCCGAGGTGTGTATCTGGGCCATGTGATACTAGACACCACATACCATATATAACTCCGACGCCGGGCCACCCGCGCGGGCGCATCGTCCGCCGAAGCGGCCGCATCGTCCGTCTCAGCCCTCGTCGCCGACGAGCCACCGCAGCGCCTCGCGGCGACAGTCGAGGAGGGTCCCGAGGTGGTCCGCGTCGAGCGTCCGCAGCGCTCCGTCCACGTCGCGGACGAGACGCTCGACAGGGTCGAGAGGAGCGTTTTCGTCCCGCGACCCGTGCCACGCACGGAGCGGAACGTCCCGTGGCGCTTCTATCCTGCCGACGGCGAACAGGCGATTCTCGCGGGCGGGTGCACGCGCTCCCTGGTCGAGCGCCTCGTCGAAGTCGGCGGCGACTGCTTCGGCGACGGCGTCGTCGACGTCGCGGTCGGTGTACTGCCCGACGACGACGCTCGGGCCGACGGCCGACGCGAGCAGAGTCGAGAGGCCGAAGAGCGCTCGGAGCGCGAACGGCACCCGTGCGAGCGTCGCGAGGCCGCCCTCGAACGGGGGGACGACCGCACCGACGAGGCCGACCCGCGTCACCCGGTCGCTCCGGGCGCAGGCGAGCGCGAACGGGCCGCCGCCCGAGAAGCCGAGCGTCGAGACGTCGTCGAGCGAGTCGGCCGCGAGGAGGGCCGTGCAGTCGGCCCGCCAGTCCGACCAGTCCCAGTCAGTCGGCGGCGGCGACGACCGACCGTAGCCGGGGCGGTCCGGAACAACGAGTCGCGCTCCGACGTCGCGGGCAGCGCCGTCCAGCAGTGCCGCGAACAGGCGCGAACCGGGTGTGCCGTGATGAACGAGCACCGGTGCGCCGTCGGGGTCGCCACAGAGCGTGTACGCCAGCGTCCGACCGTCGGGGAGACGGTGCTTCTCGGTCGTCAGCGAGTCGTGGAGCGTGGTGGAGGGCACGACGTGTCGACCGCCTCCCACCACGGCAATAGCTCCTGTGCTTCGCGGACCAGAGGAGGCAGGAGGAACGTTCGATGGGTCGGGAAATACAAGTATAGATCACATTCTCCAAATTTATCAATTTGATGATATCACGTCTGATACGGGGCACCTCGTCCTTATGTGGGGTCCGCGGAACCGGTCGGATATGCGTTCCAGCAACGACTGGCCCTCCCTCGTCGTCGCGGTGGCGCTCGCGTTCGTGCTGGTCACGGTTGCGGTCACGCCGGTGGCCGGAGAGTCCGTGACAGCACAGTCCGAGTCCAGCCCCGACGGGACGGAGGCCGACACGACGGCGGAACCGCAGTCGAACGAAACGCAGTCGGACGGGACGGAGACGACCGACCGCACGACACAGCGCCCGACCACGACGCCGGGCGAGTCGGCGTTCGTCGTCTCGAACCTGTCGGCGGCGTCGCGCGTCCGCGTCGGCGACAACGTGACCGTCACGGCCGCGGTCACGAACCACGGGACGGCGCGCGGCACCGAGACGCTCCGCTACTCGTTCGACGGCGAGACCGTCGCGACGAGAACCGCGACGCTCGACGCGGGGGCGACGACGCTCCTCACCGTCACCGTTACCGCCGACGAGATCAGCGCGGTTCACGACTCGGTCGAAGCCGGGACCCACGTCCACGGCGTCCGGAACGAGTCGGGGGCCGGCATCGCGACCCGACTCCGGGTGACGCCCGACGTCGACTTCACCGTCGAACGAATCGAGGCGCCGACCGAAGTCTCACACGGCGAACCGTACCTCGTCCTCGCGACGGTCGAAAATCCCGGCGACGTCGCCGTCACGCGGCGGGTGGCGTACGCGTTCGCCGGGCAACACGTCGCCGAGAAGGCGGTCACCGTCTCGGGGAACGACACCAGACAGGTCGCCTTTCAGATCCGCCTCGCGGACGTCGAAGCGGCGGTCGGGACGGTAGCCAACGAGACGACGTACGACCACGCCGTCGTCACCGGCGGCGACCGTTCCGGCGGTGCCGTCCGCGTCGTCGAGCGACCGCACGCCGACGCGTCGTCGCTGGCGGTCGAGTCGTTCGAGGCGGCCGACGACGTCCGGCCCGGCGACTCACACACCGTGAACCTGACCGTTCGAAACGTCGACACGGCCCACTTCGAGGGACAGGTGGCCTACTGGGTCGACGGCTCGGTCGTCGAAACCGAGTGGGTCCGCGTCCCCATCGGCGAGCAGCGGACGGTCAGCTTCCGCGTGCCGTACGACGACGTCGAGCGCGCGGCCGTCCCGCTGTCGGCACAGCGGACGACACACAGCGTCCGCGTCGGCGACGCGGCGCTCGTGACGCGACCCGTAACCGTCCACGCCCCGACGCGGACGCCGACCACGCCGCCGCCGACGTTCACCGTGACGTCGACGGCTCCCGCGCCCACACAGTCGCCGTCGCCCGCGGCCCCGACGCCGTCACCGACGACCGACGGGGGCGAGGGCGATGCGACCTGCCAGCGTGGGTTCTTCAGCGAGTGCGGCGGCAGCCCCTTCGGCGAGGTGTCGCTCACGCTCCTCGGGGTGTTCCTCTCGGGGTTCGGCATCGTCTACGAGATGTACCGGGGGCGACGATGACGCGCGGTCTCCCCGCCGTCTGGAGTTCGCTCTTCGGCCTCCCGTTCGTCGCCGTCGGGGCGTATCTCGTCGCGCTTCAGACGCGGTACCCGCTGACGGCGAACCAGCCCACGGTTCCACCCACCGCCGGTGTCGCGCTGGCCGTCTTCGGCCTGTTCGTCGCCGGGTTCGGCGCGTACGTCCAGTTCGTCGCGATGCCGGACCGACCGACGATGCGAGCGGACGAGTGGGTCGTCGACGACCGCAACCCCGCCCAGCGGAGCGCGCTCGCGAAGGCGCTCGCCGGGGTGCCGTTCCTCGGCGCGGGGCTGTCCCTGCTGTACGCCACCGACCACCCGCTCGTCTACCCGACCGTCGCGCTCGCGGTCGGACTGTACCTGCTGTCGACGGGCCTCCACCAGTACTGGCGGAACACGCTCACGACCTACCTCGTCACGAACAAGCGGATGCTGGAGGAGTACCGGTTCCTGTCGCTGGTCCGCACGGAGGTGCCGCTCGACAAGGTGCGCGCCGTCGAGGAGCGGCAGTCGGCGTGGGACGCCCTGTTCGGACTCGGGAGCGTCTCCGTCCGGGCGGGCGCGAGCGGTGACCTGTCGGTCACGGTTCGGTCGGTGTACGACCCGGACGAGTTCGCCGACGTGATCCGTGACCGACTCGGGCGCGTCGACGAGAAGCCGACCACGGAGTCCGCCGAACCCGACGCGACCGACGAGGCGGACCGACAGCAGCGACCCGAGACCACCCCCGCCGACGGGGTCGTCGTCGACGTCGGCGGCGGCGGTGGAAAACTGCCGTCGGACCCGCCCACCGCGCTGACCGGCCTCCCGGGACGGAAATCGGAGGAACCGTCGGAGACGGACGAGCAGTCGTCCGACTGAAACGCCTCAGCCGAACCGTTCCGCGATGGCCGTATAGAGCGCCTCGGTGTTCTCGCCGGTGAGCCCCGAGACGGGGACGACGTCGTAGTGCGGGAACGCCTCGGCCACCGCATCGGCGTCGGCGTCATCGTGGTCAACCTTGTTGGCGACGAGGACGAGCGGGAGTCCCTGGTCCTCGACGATGCCGAGGAGCATGTCGTTGACCTGCGCGCGGGGGTCCCCCGTCGAATCGAGGACGTAGATGACGCCCCCGACCTCCTCGCGGAGGACGCGCATCGACTCGCCGATGCCGCGGGTCGCCCCGCGAGCGCGCGCCTGTGCGTCGGCCTCGTCGAGGCCGTGTTCGAAGAAGGCGGCGTGGTCGACTTCCGTCGCGACGCCGGGCGTGTCGACGACGCTGACGGTGACGCTCCCCTCCTCGTGGTCTATCTCGATGCCGTCGGCGCGCTGGGCGCGCTGGGTCTCGTGGGGGACCTCGCTCGCCTCGCCGACGGACACGTCGGCCCAGTCGGCGGCGATACAGTTCGCGAGCGTCGTCTTTCCGGCGTTCGGCGGGCCGTACAGGCCGATAACCGCCGGTGCCGAGTCCGGAAACAGGAAGGATCTGAGTCGTGTGAGGATGCCCATCGTCTGTCGTGTCTCTCCGGGGACGCGTGCGGGGAGCTACCGCCCACCGGTACTTGAACTCCCGTCAGACACACGGCCGACACGGGGTGGGAGCGGCGCAGCCGACCCACGTCGACCCCGGAGACGACACGCACCGTTTTGCTCGCTGGCGACCTCTCTCACGCATGCGATACACGCTACTGGGGAACAGCGGCCTGCGGGTGAGCGAACTCGCGCTCGGGACGATGACGTTCGGCGAGGACTGGGGCTGGGGCGCCGGGCGGGAGGCGTGCGCGGAGATGTTCGAAGCGTACGTCGAGGCCGGCGGGAACGTCGTCGATACGGCGAACAACTACACGAACGGGACGGCAGAGGAAATCGTCGGCGACCTCCTCGACGGTCGGCGGGAGGAGTGCGTCCTCGCGACGAAGTACACCCTCAGCACCCGCGAGGGCGACCCGAACGGCTGTGGAAACCACCGCAAGAACATGATGCAGGCGGTCGACGCCTCGCTCGCTCGATTGAAAACCGACTACATCGACCTGCTGTGGGTCCACGCGTGGGACGGCCTGACGCCAATCGAGGAGGTGATGCGGGGCCTCGACGACCTCGTCTCTCGGGGGAAAGTCCACTACGTCGGCTTCTCGGACACGCCGGCGTGGGTGGTCGCCCGGGCACAGCAACTCGCCCTCGAACGCGACTGGGCGCCCCTCTCGGCGATACAGATCAAGTACACCCTCACCGAGCGGACGCCCGAACGCGAACTGCTCCCGATGGCCCGGGCGTTCGACCTCGGTGTGTGCGTCTGGGGAGCGCTCGACGGCGGGGTGCTGACGGGCAAGTACCTCGATGGAGGAGAGGGTCGTGCCACCACCACGGATCGAGAGATCACCGAGAGACAACACGAGATCACCCGAGAGGTGGTCGCAGTCGCCGAGGAACTCGACGTCTCGCCCGCACAGGTCGTCCTGGCGTGGGTACGCCAGCAACCGGGACAACAGCTTCCCATCCTCGGGGCGACGAGCCTCGAACAGTTGCGGGACAACCTCACGAGCCTCGACCTCACGCTGGACGGTGACCACCGCAGGCGACTGGACGAGGTCAGCGCGGTCGAACTGGGATTCCCCCACGACTTCCTCGCCGACGAGACCATCGAGCGAGTCATGTTCGGAGGGACCAAGGACAGCATCGACCCGTACACCGAGTGAGCCGCGTCCCCCGGACGACCCGGCCCTCTCCGCCGGTCGTGTTAGCGTGACCCAATCAACGTTTATTCTCACACGTGGATAACACGGCACATGACTCGGGAGGACTCGACCGAGAGCGTCCTCGCTCTCTGTGACGCGCTCGAACGCGTCACCGACGGTGTCGCCGCGCTGGACGCGGACCTTCGATACACCGTCGTCAACGAGGCGGCCGCGGAGCTGCTCGGTCGGAGCCCGGACGAACTGGAGGGGACGACCGTGTCGGGGTCGTTCGGCGGCGACACCGACGTCGAGGAACGACTCGAGACGGCGATGGAGACGGGGAGTCGGACCACGTTCGAGCACTACGACGCCGAACGGGACCGGTGGCTCGAAATCCGAGCCCATCCCGACGAGGGCGGCCTGTCGCTCGCGCTCATCGACGTCACCGAGCGCAAGGGGCGCGAACGCGAACTCGAACGACAGGAGTACCTCTTCGACAGCGTTCAGGGTCTGATCGACGTCGGGATGTGGGAGTACGACCCGGCGACCGACCGGCTGTTCTGGTCCGACGGCGTCCGCGCCATCCACGGCGTTGACGACTCGTACGAGCCGACGGTGTCGGAGGCGATCGACTTCTACCACCCCGACGACCGCGACGTGATCGCCGCGGCCGTCGAGGACGCACTCGAACACGGCGAGCGGTTCGACCTCGACCTCCGCATCGTGCGCACCGACGGCGAGATCCGCGACGTTCGGACCCACGGGGAGGTCGTCTCGGCCGACGGGCAAAGCGGTGGAGTCCTCCGGGGCGCCTTTCAGGACATCACCGAGCGCAAGGAGCGCGAGCGCGAACTCGAACGCGTCCGCGCGTTCGTCGAGAACAGCTCCGACACCATCAGCGTCGTCGACGAAGACGGCGTCATCCAGTACAGCAGCGCGGCGGCGTATCAGGAAGGGGGCGTCCCGCCGGAGTCGCTCGTCGACAGGAGCGCGTTCGAGCGCATTCACCCCGACGACCGGGCCGAAGCCGAGCGGACGTTCGAGCGGGCGCTCGCGAACCCCGGGGAGAAGTACGTCTGTCAGTATCGTGGCCGACAGGCCGATGGGTCGTGGGTGTGGCTCGAATCGACCTGCGTGCGCCCTGCTGACGGCGACATCGAGGGACTCGTCGTCGTCACCCGAGACATCGCCGAACGGAAGCGACGGGCGCAGGAGCGGCGGGCGCTGTCCGAGGAGTACGAGGCCGTGTTCGAGAACGCCGACGACGGCATCTTCCTGGTCGACGTCGAGACCGAAGACGGCGACCCGGTGTTCCGCTACAGCCGGCTCAACCCGTCGCACGAGGAGCGGACGGGGCTCACGACCGCGGCGGTCAAGGGGCGGACCCCGCGTGAGGTGCTCGGCGAGGACACGGGAAGGGTGGCCGAGACACACTACCGACGCTGCGTCGAGACGCGCTCGGCCGTCACGTACGACGAGTCGGTCACGCCTCCCGACGTCGACGGCGTCTGGCAGACCCGGCTCGCGCCCGTCGTCGTCGACGGCGAGGTCGCCCGAGTCGTCGGCATCGCGCGCGACGTGACCGAACGGGTCGAGCACGAGCGGGAACTCCGCCGGAAGAACGCGCGGCTCGACGAGTTCGCGAGCGTCATCTCACACGACATCCGCAACCCGCTCAGCGTCGCGCTCGGTCGGGTGCAACTGCTCGATGCGGGGTCCGAGAGCGAACACCTCCCGCCCGTCCTGCGGTCGCTGGTGCGCATCGAGGCCATCGTCGACGACACGCTGACGCTCGCCAGACACGGCGAGACCGTCGCGGAGACCGAACCCATCTCCATCACCGGGCTGGCCGGCCAGTGCTGGGGAACCGTGGACGTGGCCGATGCGATCCTCGAAGTCGACGACGAGTTCACCCTCCACGGCGACCGGGACCGGCTGAGACACGTCTTCGAGAACCTGTTCCGAAATTCGGTCGAACACGGCTCGACGAGCAGTCGGTCAGGGGCCGACGACAGCGTCGACCACGGTTCCACGGGCAGTCGGCCAGATGCCGACGACAGCGTCGGACACGGGGAACCGAGCGTGACCGTCCGCGTCGGCCGCCTCGGCGACGACGGTCTCTACGTCGCGGACGACGGGCCCGGAATCCCCGAACCGGAACGTGAGACGGTTTTCGAGCCGGGACACAAGTCGTCCGCCGGCGGGACGGGATTCGGTCTGACCATCGTTCGACGCATCGTTGAGGCACACGGGTGGACGGTCACGGCGGCCGAGAGCGAGACCGGAGGTGCCCGGTTCGAGTTCCGCGGCGTCGACATCGAGGACGCTGTCGATGACGAGACGTCGGGAGACTAACCCGCGGTCGCCACGCCGGTGAACTCGAACCGTGCTCCGCCCTCGGCGCTCTCGGTGAGCGTGACCTCCCAGCCGTGGACGTCGGCGACGCGCCGGACGATGTCGAGCCCGAACCCGGTCCCCTCGCGCCGCGAGGAGTACCCGCTCTCGAAGACGCGGTCGCGTTCCTCCGGTGGGATACCCCGGCCGTCGTCCTCGACGAAGAAGCCGCCGTCGAGGTCGCCGACGGTAATGGTGACGTGTTCGCCGTCGGTCCTGTCGCCGGTCTCTTCTCGCACACAGTGTTCGACCGAGTTCTGAAAGAGGTTCTCGAGGAGCTGTCGGAGGCGTGTCTCGTCGGCGCAAACGACCGCCCTCGTCTCGGCCTGCAGGGTCGCACGCGACGAGGGGACCGTCTGCCAGCACTGTCTGGCGAGCGTACCGAGGCCGACGTCGGTCACCTCACGGAGTTCCATCCCGGCGCGGGCGAGCGAGAGCAGGTCGACGACGAGGGAGTCCATGCGGTCGACGGCCTGCTGGCACCGCTCGAAGTGCTCGGGGTCGCCCGTCCGCTCGGCCAGGTCGAGCGAACCGGACACGACGTTCAGCGGGCTTCGCAGGTCGTGCGAGACCATCGACGTGAACCGTTCGAGCGTCTCGTTCTGCCGCTTCAGTCGCTCGCGGGTCGACCGCCGCTGCAGTTCGTAGCTGACCCACCGACTCATCAGGTCGACGAGCGTCACCTCCCACTCGGAGAACTCCTCGGGCCGCGGAGCCGTCCCGTACAGGCAGAACGTGCCGTACACCTCGTCGTCGACGAAGACGGGCGCACCCAGGTAACACTCGATCCCCCAGTCGGTGTAGCCGGCCCGCTGGTCCGCGTCGGCGACGTCGCGACCGACGTCACCCGCGACGAGCGTCCGCTCGGTCGTGGCCACGACCTCACAGTTCGTCGCGGAGACGGGGACGACGTCGCCAGCTTCGATCGAATCGTCGTCCACACTCACCACCTCGAAGACGTAGTCGTCGCCGCGGATCCGCGAGAGCGTCCCGTACTCGACGCCGACCACCTCCCGACCGAGGTCGAGCAGCGCCTGCACCTGCTCCTCGAACGGGGTATCGCGGTCGGCGATTATCTCGTGCATCGTCCGCAGCGTCCGCTCGCGCTGGTGGAGCCGTTCGCGCTCGCGCAGCGTCTCGGTGAAGTCCCGCCCGATACCCGCAAAGCCGACCGGGTCGCCCTCGTCGTCGATCACTCTCGACACGCTGAACTCGTACGGGATGTGCTCGTCAGCGGCGGTGACGAGGGCCGCCTGAACCGTCGCGTCACCCGTTTCGAGCACCTCTCCGATCGCCTGCTCGACCGCCTCGACGTCGGTTCCATCGAAGAAGTCGACCGGCGACATCGAGCGAAGTTCCTCGTCGGAGTAGCCTGTCACCTCGACCGCGGCCTCGTTCCACTCGACCAGTCGGCCGTCCTCGTCGAAGACGAAGAAGATGTCCGAGAGCACGTCGAGGAGCGAACGAGTCGTCGCGGAACTCATCGTGACTCCCCGCTCATCTGTCGTCCGGGTCCGTCGACACGGACAGGGTGACTGCGACCGAGAAGGGCCGTCGCCACACCGACGACTGCGTCGGTCGGTCGCGGCGGCCCGTACCGGATGCTGGCCCCGTCTCGGGGCGAGTGGGGATTCGGTTCCCGTACACGACGTCTGACGACTAGGGGAGCCAGACGTATATATTGTCCCGTGAGAACATTTCACTCGTCGATCAAGTACTCGTGACGGATGCGAGCGTATCTGATACAATTAGATATATTTATTTCGCGTCTTACTATCGCTCACGGGGGGAGGGAGCCGTCCTGTCTTCGCGTCTGTTTAGACACGTTTTGAGGGTCATCTCTGGACCGTATCGAGTGACAATGCCGAACGACGATCCGCGTCTCCGAACCACGGAAGTCAGGCGAGTATTTTATCTGATTTGGCGGCTCAAGACTCATCAATACTTAAGCTTCGTTTTTAAAAGTCATCTAATCCCGCGTGAACTCGTGCGACCGAACCTCTCGGGTGTAGAAATACTATGTATGATACTAATTAGACACGTGAGACGGCGAACTGGCCGTTGCTCTGGCCCACGTGAGCGCGTCGACAGCTACTTGCCGGCGTGTAACGACCCACGGACATGAAGGACATCGTCGAGCACCTCCCGGCCGAGGCACGGCCGGGGACTTTTTCCATCGCGGCGTACGACTCGGCCAGCGAGACGTTCGGGACGGCGGTGGCGACCGGTATCGTCGCGGTCGGGGCGACCTGCCCGTACGTGAGCGCCGACGCCGCGGTTCTCACCCAGTCGTTCACCCGGACGGAACACGGACGCGACCTGCTCGACCGCGTCGCCGACGGCGACGCGGTCAACGAGGCGGGCGGGGCGCTCCTCGCGGCCGACGACCACGCGGGGTACCGGCAGGTCCACGGCGTCGATGCCTCGGGGACGTTCACGTTCACCGGCGACGACTGCGTGTCGTGGTGCGGCCACCGCGCGGGTGAGCACGTCACCGTCGCGGGGAACATGCTCGTCGGCGAACGGGTCGTCGACAGCGTCTTCGAGGCGTTCGCCGACACCGACCCTGACGACCCGCTCGGCGACCGACTCCTCGCGGCGCTCGAAGCCGGCGACGACGCCGGCGGGGACAAACGCGGCGAGGTGAGCGCGGCACTGCTCGTCCACGCGCCGAATCCGTCGCTCGCACACAACCTCCGCGTCGACCGCGCCGACGACCCGGTCGGGGAGTTACGAGCGCTGTACGACCACGCGCGGTCGGTCGAGGCCGGACTGCGAGAAGCGACCGACGAACTCGTCGGCGAGAACTACCCCGAGGAACTCCTCCGAACGGGGATCAAGTACTAGTCGTCGGACGTGCCCGCGTTCGCGCTGGCGGTCTCCCACTCCGCCTCGCCGCCGACGGGTTCGCTCATCTCCTCGCGCGAGAGATGACACGCGATGCGGTGACCGTCGTCGCCGTCGACCGCTTCGAGGGAGGGGCACTCCTGCTCGCAGACCTCCCCGATCTTCTTCGGACACCGCGTCCGGAAGCGACAGCCAGACGGCGGGTCGATGGGGCTCGGGACGCTCCCTTCGAGGAGGATGCGGTCCGTCCGCGTGTCGGGGTCCGCGGCCGGGACCGCAGAGAGCAGGCTCTCCGTGTAGGGGTGGAACGGCGGGCCGAACACCTGTGGGACCTCGCCGAACTCGACGATTTCGCCGAGGTACATCACCGCGACGCGGTCGCAGATGTGTCGCACGACGCCGATGTTGTGGGAGATGACCAGGTAGGCGATGCCGAACTCCGCTTGGATGTCTTCGAGGAGGTTGAGGATCTGCGCCTGCACGCTCACGTCGAGCGCCGAGACGGGTTCGTCACAGACGATGAGCCGCGGTTCGACCGCCAGCGCGTGCGCGATGGCGACCCGCTGTTGCTGCCCGCCGGAGAACTCGTGGGGGTACTTGCTCGCGGCCTCTCGTGAGAGGCCGACGCGTTCGAGCAGGTCGCCGACGCGTTCGCGTTTCTCCTTCCCGGTCGCGATGTCGTGGCGCTCCATCGCGCGGCCGATGATCTTCCCGACCGACTTCCGGGGATTGAGCGAACTCCGCGGGTCCTGAAACACCATCTGGAACTCGCGGCGGAGGCTCCGGACCTCCGACGTGCCGAGGTCGTGTAACGGTTGACCGTCGAAGTACACCTCGCCGTCGGTCGGGTCGAGGAGTCGCAGCGCGGTGCGGGCGACGGTCGACTTCCCACAGCCGGACTCGCCCACGAGGCCGACCGTCTCGCCCTCGTAGATGTCGAAGCTGATGCCGTCGACGGCCTTCACCGACTGGCGTTCGATGCTCGGGAGGCCGCCGTCGCGCGAGAGGGTGAGCCCGTCGAGGAAGCCCTCGCCGGCCGGGAAGTGCTTCTTCAGCCCGTCGACGGCGAACAGCGGGTCGCCGCTCCGGTCGATGTTCGAACCGCCGGCGGTCGCTTCGGAGACCTCCCGCGCCTGTAAGTCGAGTTCCGACGCGCGGATGCAGGCCGCCTTCGTCTCGGAGCCCTCGACCGTCTCCAGCGGCGGGTCGCCCGACTGCCGGCACTCGTCGGTGGCGTGGGGACACCGCGGGGCGAAGTTACAGCCCGCCGGGAGCGCTTCGAGGTCCGGCATCGACCCGTCGAGCGTCGGCAGCCGGTCGTACTCGACGTCCGCGTGCGGGATGGAGTCGATGAGCCCGCGCGTGTACGGGTGGCGCGGCGTCCGGAACAGTTCGCGGAGCGGAGCGGTCTCGACGAGGTTGCCGGCGTACATCACGCCGACGTGGTCACACGTCTGGGCGACGACGCCCAGGTTGTGGGTGATCATCAACACGGCCATCCCGCGCTCTTCCTGCAACTCGTTCAGCAGGTCGAGTATCTTCGCCTGCGTCGTGACGTCCAGCGCCGTCGTCGGCTCGTCGGCGATGATGAGGTCCGGCTGACAGGAGAGGCCGATGGCGATGAGGACGCGCTGGCGCATCCCGCCGGAGAACTCGTGGGGGTAGTCGTCGATTCTCGACTCGGCGTCGGGAATTTCGACCTCGCGCATCGCCTCGATGGCCTGTTGACGGGCCTCGCGCTTCGACGTGCCCTGGTGGTGGGTGATGGTTTCGATGATCTGCTCGCCCACGGTGAGGACGGGGTTGAGCGACGTCATCGGGTCCTGCGGGATGAGCGCGATGCGGTTGCCTCGGACGGACTGCATCTCCTCTTTCGAGCGCTGGAGGAGGTCCTCGCCGTCGAAGACGACCCTCCCGCCGGTGATCTGTCCTGGGGAGTCGATGAGCTGGAGGAGCGACCGGGCGGTGACGGACTTGCCGGCACCGCTTTCGCCGACGAGTCCCATCGTCTCGCCGCGGTCGAGTTCGAAGGAGACGTCGTTGGCCGCGACGACGCGGCCGCCCTCGACGGCGAACTCGGTCCGGAGGTCCTCCACCCGCAGGAGCGGGGCGTCCTGTCCGTCGGTCGCGGTCGATGCGGTCGTATTGGGGGGCACTGAGTGACTCATTCTATCGCGTCCACCTTCGGGTCGAGGATGTCTCGGAGGCCGTCACCGAGCAGGTTGAAGCCGATGACGGTGATCGCGATGGCGACGCCGGGGGCGAGCACCATCCACGGCGCGCTCTGCATGAACCCGCGGCCGGTGTTGATCATCAGCCCCCACGACGGCGTCGGCGGCTGGGCACCGAGCCCCAGGAAGGACAGCGAGGCCTCCGCCAGCATCGCGAAGGCGATGTTCAGCGAGCCCTGCACCAGAAGCGGGGCCATGCAGTTCGGCAGCACCTCGCGGAAGATGATGTGGCCGTTCGTCTCCCCGCGCGCCACCGAGGCTTCGACGTACGCCTCGTTGCGCTCCGAGAGGGTGGCAGACCGGCCGATGCGAGCGATGTACGGCGTGTAGACGAACGCCAGCGCGAGGATGACGTTGTTCAGTTCGGGGCCGAGCACGACCATGACGGTCAGCGCGAGCAGGATGGGCGGGAACGACATCGCCGCGTCCATGACCCGCATGAGCGCCTCGTCGACGAGGCCGCCGTAGTAGCCCGACACCACCCCGATTATCGTCCCGACGAGGAGCGCGCCGGTGATGGAGCCGAATCCGACGTACAGCGAGATGCGCGACCCCATCACGACGCGGCTGAACAGGTCGCGGCCGAGGTCGTCGGTCCCGAACGGATGCTCGACGGAGGGTGCCTCCGAGCGGTCCTGAATGTTCGTCTGATCGACGGGGTACGGGGCGATGATGGGCGCGAACGCGGCGACGAAGAGCAGTCCCAGCACGATGGCCAGCCCGATGCTCGCCTTCGCGTTGTGGCGGAACTGCCGAAGGAACTCCCACGAGCGTCGGAGGGAGCGCCGCCAGCGTTCCTTCTGCGCGTCCGAGGGAGTAAAGCGCGACCCCGAGGTGACCTCGCCGCCGTCCGGTCGCGGCTCCCGCACCGGTGGCTCCCGGTCCTCCCGCATCACTCACCACCTCCGTACCGGATGCGCGGGTCGAAGTACGCGTACAGCACGTCGGCCGCGAGGTTCGACACCATGTAGATGAGCGCGACGACGATGATACACCCCTGCAGGAGGGGGATGTCGCGGGACTGGATGGCCGTCAGCGTCAGCCGGCCGATGCCCGGCCAGAAGAACACCTCTTCGAGGACGACCACGCCACCGAACGCGTAGCTGAACTGGAACGCGATGACCGTGATGACCGGGATGATGGCGTTTCGGAGCGTGTGTTTGAGGACGACGACGCGCTGGGTCATCCCCTTCGCGCGGGCGAGGTTGATGTACTCCTCGGAGAGGACCTCGATCATGGACGAGCGGGTCATCCGCATGATGTACGCGGTGAGCGCGAAGCCCATCGACGTCGCGGGGAGGACGAGGTGTTTCAGCGTGCCGACGGGGTCCTCGCTCGGGGAGACGTACCCGCCCGTGGGGAACCACCCGGCCCACACCGCAAAGACGAGGATGAACACCAGCCCCCACAGGAAGATGGGGATGGAGATGCCGACGAAGCCGAACAGCGAGGCGCCGAGGTCCGGGAGTTCGTTCTTCTTCACCGCGGCGATGATGCCGAGCGGAACGGCGAGGACGACGGCGACGAACGTCGACGCGGTCGCCAAGAGGAGCGAGCGCGGCAGTTTCTCCGCGATGAGCATCACGACCGGGTCGCCGAAACGGAGCGACTGCCCCATGCTCCCCTGGACGAGGCCGACGACCCAGTCGACGTACTGGACGTACAGCGGCCGGTCGAGCCCGAGTTGTGCCTGGAGCGCCTGGATGGACGACTCCGACGCGTTCGGTCCGAGGATGAGAAGCGCCACGTCGCCCGGGAGGATGGTGGTCACGACGAAGGTGATGAGCGTCACGAAAAAGAGCGTGATCGCCATGAACCCGAGTCGCTTCACCAGGTAGTTGTACATCGACATGGTGGTGAGTGAGGTGAGAGCTTATCCTTCGAAGTAGTTGTCGGCGAAGCGGAGCGTCGACCCGTCCGGCGAGCCCATGTCGCCCTGGTACTCGGGGACCGAGCCGTAGAGGTTCGGCTGCCACCAGAGGAACAGGTGGCCGGCGCGCTCCTCGTGGAGAATCTCGGTCGCGCGCTTGTACCGCTGTGCGCGCTCGGCCTCGTCGTAGATGGTGCGGGCCTCCTCGACGAGCCCGTTGTACTCGTCGTTCGTCCAGCCCGTGAAGAAGAACGCCCCGTCGGGGTGGAGGAACTTGTAGAAGGAGACGTCGGGGTACCAGAGCGCGAGGTACGACGAGGTGGTCGCCTCGAAGTTCTGGTTCGAGTAGACGTCCGAGAGCCACGAACTCCACGTGATCTGCTGGATGTTCATCGAGATACCCATGTCGGAGGCCTGGTCCGCGATGACCTTCGCGCCCTGGACCTGCGTCGGGTACGACTGCGGGATCTTAAACGAGACCTCGAAGCCGTCCGACAGCCCCGCGGCGTCGAGGTGCTCCTGTACCTTGTCGGGGTCCCGCGGCCGCGGCTGGACGTCCTCGTTGACCCACGGACTGCCCGGCGCGGCGGGGGTCGCGGTGGTCCGGCCCGTCCCGTACAGCGCCGCCTCGGCGACCGCCTCCTTGTCGATGGCGTAGTCGAGCGCGAGGCGGGCGTCCTTGTTGTCGAACGGGGCCTTGTCGCAGTTCAGCCCGAGGTAGATGAGCGCCTTCGGGAACTGCTTCTCGAACCGAATCGAGGGGTCGTTCTGGACCGACTGGACGTCCTTCGGGGGATGCCGTTGATGAAGTCGTACTCGCCGGCGCGGAACGACTGCAGGCGGACCGAGGGATCGGTGATCTCGCTTTTCACGACCCGGTCGAGCTTCGCGGGCTCGCCCCAGTAGTCGTCGAACCTCGTCATCGTGAACGACGTCTCGATCTCGCGAGAGTCGAACTGGAACGGACCCGTGCCGATGGGCTCTTCGATCTGGTCCTGTGCGGCCTGTTCCTCCGGGAGGACGGCCAGTTCCGACGTGGCCATCCGGGCGACGAACGGCGCGAACGGCTGGGAGAGGTTGACCACGAACGTGTAGTCGTCGGGTGCTTCCATCGAATCGACGAACTCGAAGAAGCCGCTGGCGAGGTACTCGCCGTTGGCGACCCGTTCGTACGAGGCGAGCACGTCCGCGGAGGTCATCTCCTCGCCGTTGTGGAACGTCACGCCCTCCCGGAGCTTCATCGTCAGCGTCGTGTTGTCGTCGGACTGCTCCAGCGTCTCCGCGAGGTGCGGTTCCAGCGAGTAGTCGGGCTGGAGCTGGACCAGTTCCTCGACGATGTTCTCCAGGACGCGCTGGGAGGCCGCAGCGCTCTCGATGTGCGGATCGAGCGACTGGACGGGAACCGCGCCACCCCACTGGAGCGTCCCGCCCGTGCTGGCCGACCCGCCCGAGGAGCCGCCCTCGGTCGACGAACTCGACCCACCGGAGCCGCCCGAACCGCCGGACGACGAGCCGGAGCTCTCGTTCGAACCGCCGGCGCACCCGGCTAGCGCGACCGGGACGCCCGAGGCGGCCGCTGCCGCGAGGAACTGCCGTCTGTCGAGCCGACGGCCGTCGCTGTGACTGGCGTCGGCGCCACTGCCATCTTGGGACATAGTTCGTTGTTCCGGTACCCGCTAATAATACTTTTGATTACTCCCGACGAGAACCGCGCAGTCACGGGTGTATTGTCACGATTGCCGGGCGAATTTGGGTTGATTCCTCGTTTTTGTGTGTAATCATTCACTCTAACCCGGTTCGTCGCTTCGTTCGAAGGAGGAGAGCGGACGTTCGCTTGGGTTCTTCAACATCGTTAATGTAGGTTCGAATTGTCCATCGTACACGCGCGCAACGCCCGGATTCGGCGGATTGGGAAACAGTCATATACTCGGTGGCGAATCACACAGCTATCGACCATGCAGGTCCAACAGCAACGACTGCGCGAGGACGTCCTGTCCAACGCGGCCTTCGGCGCGCTGGACGTCCCGGCGGGTCACGGCCGGACCGTCCTGACCGGGACCGACGCGGACCGACGGGCCCGCGAGCGGTTCTGCGACCGCCTCCGCGACGCGGGACTCTCGGTTCGCGTCGACGGGGTCGGCAACATCGTCGGCCGGTGGTGTCCCGACAGCGCCGACCCGTCGAAGGCACCGGTCGCCGCCGGAAGCCACCTCGACTCCGTCCCGGAGGGCGGCATCTTCGACGGTCCGCTCGGCGTGTACGCCGCCCTCGAAGCGGTCCGGGCGATGCAGGACGCCGGCGTCGAACCCGACCGTCCCGTCGAAGTCGTCTCGCTCACCGAGGAGGAGGGACAGCGCTTCGACGGCGGCCTCCTCGGGTCGGCGGTCGCCTCGGGGGAACTCGACGTCAGCGAGGCGCTCGCCGTCGAGGACGACGACGGCATCAGCCTGGGGGCGGCGCTCGAAGACATCGGCTTCGACGGCGAGGGCCGCGTCGACGCGAGCGAGTGGGACGCGTGGCTGGAACTGCACGTCGAACAGAGCGAACGACTCGAGTCGGCGGGCGTCTCGGCCGGCGTCGTGACGACCATCACCGGGCTCACGCGCTGCACCGTGGAAGTCGTCGGGGAGGCCAACCACGCCGGCGCGACGTCGATGACGGACCGGTCGGACGCGTTCGCCGCGGCCAGCGAGTTCGTCCTCGACGTCGAGTCGGCGGCCACCGAGTGGGCGACGAAGGAGTCCGAGACGGCCGTCGGAACGGTCGGCAAAGGGGTCGTCCACCCGAACGCGCCGAACGTCATCGCCGGGCGGACGGAACTGACCCTCGACGTCCGCGACGTGGAGTACCGCTCGATGGAGGCCATCGTCTCCCGGGCGCGCAAGAGCCTCGAACGCATCGCCGCGGAGCGCCCGGTCGACTACAGACTCGAACGACCGTGGGACCGCGAACCCGTCCCGATGAGCGAACGCTGTCGGGCGGCGCTGCACGACGCGGGCGTCGCCGCCGGCGTCGAGACGATGGACCTGCACTCGGGGGCGGCGCACGACACGATGCACATCGCGGGGGTGACCGACGCCGCCCTCCTGTTCGCGCCGTCGCGCGACGGCATCTCGCACAACCCACGCGAGTGGACTGACTGGGCGGACTGTGCCAACGCGACGGCCGTCCTCGCCGGCGCGCTGGCGCGTCTCGCGACCGAGTGACCGGCGTTCTCATTTCTCTAACCCCGTCGGTTCGGGCGCTCTCGGCCGACGTGAGCCGGTGATCGACCCGACGGCCGGTGCAACGAACCGACGAGAATGCCACACGTGCGGACGCGTCCGGAGTTACGGACGAGACGGGTAGGCACCAAATGAGAACACGGGAACGGGCGAGACACGGGCTGTTGGCCGGAGCATTCAGGGGTACACCTCTGAAGCGGTGCGAGCGGGGAGAGAGCAGGACGCTCGCGGATAGCTCGGAATGTCGCAAATACAAACAGCTAACACACAGAGCCCGAAACGTAGGGTATGACCGACCGACCGACCGCCCGTTCGCCGCGGACCCTGAAGACGGTCTCGCGCGCGATGGACGTGGTCCGAGCACTCGAAGAGCTCGACGGCGCCGGGGTGACCGAGTTGGCGGCGGAACTGGACACCTCGAAGAGCGTCGTCTACAACTACCTCACCACGTTGCGCGAGAACAAACTCGTGGTGAAGGAGGGGACCACGTACAAGCTCTCGCTGCAGTTCCTCCTCCTGGGAGAGTACGTCCGGAACCAGAACGTCCTCTACACCATCGCGAAGCCGGAGATCGAACAACTCGCCGAAGAGACCGAGGAGTACGCGCACCTCTCGACGGAGCAACACGGTCTCAACGTCAACCTCTACAAGGTGAAGGGCGCGAAGGCCGTCGGCAGCACGTACCAGACGAGCAAGCTCCAGCGGCCGGACTACCTCCACTTCTCGGCGACGGGTAAGTCCATCCTGGCGCATCTGCCCCGAGAGCGCGTCGAGGAGATAATCGACCGGTACGGGCTCGTCAAGAAGACCAAGAACACCATCACCGACCCCGAGGAACTGTTCACAGAACTCGAACGGGTGCGCGAGCGCGGCTACGCGTACAACGACGAGGAAGAAATCGAAGGGCTGCAGGCCATCGGAGCGCCGGTCCTCGACCGCCACGGGACGGTGCTCGGCTCCATCAGCGTCTCCGGGCCGGTCAACCGGATGAGCGAGGAGTCGTACCAGCAACGCCTCGTCGAGACGGTGACGAACACCGCCAACGTCATCGAGGTCAACATCAACATGGCCGAGTCCGAAGAGGAACTGCCCGACTTCATCTGATCGTTCTCATTCTGCGAATCCGCGTTTGGTCGTGGCGTTACGACAGTACTATCGTAATGGGATGTCGGCGAAGTTGGTCGGCGGGTAATATTTCGATAGAATTAATTGAACTATGCCGAGTTGTCCTCAGACAGGATTCTATTGTATATGTATATAAATAACAAGAACATTGGATATATCTGGTTTGTTCCCAAGATAAATTCAAAATAGACATATAGTATATCAAATTAGGCGTGCGGCAAGATACAGTGTGTTCAAATAATTATATCTAATACAGATCGAGATGCTTCGACCACCACGGCCGAAGCGTCTCGGCCTGCGTTCGGGGACCACCCGGGAAACAGGGGACCGAACAGGTGCCGTCCCGGGCGCGCTCGCCGAACGATTTATGTTCCGCTATAGGATAATCAATCGTCATAGAGGACTGTTCACATGGCTCAATCGATGTTCCTTCTCAGCGTCCTGACTGGAGTGGTGCTCGTCGCGACGGTAGTCTTCCTGAGCGGCCGCGGGTGGCGACAGTACACGCCCGCACCGCTCGGGGGACCGCGAAGGACGGCCGCTCCGGACTGATCGAACTGGCCGAGAACCCGACGGTGTGGATTCTCGCGTTCGTCGCGGCGATCGCCGTCTTCGGCGGAGCGACCATCGCGTTCGTCGGCGGGGGCGTCTCCGAATCCGCCGTCCAGTTGGGGGGTATCGTCCTCCTGGTCGCGGGGGGACTGGTGGCCGTCGGCTACCTCTTCTTCGGGACGTTCATCGCCGCACGGGGTCGCGGCCTCGGCAACGCTGCCGCCGCCGCGCTCGGGTCGTGGGTTCTCGGGCTGGCGTTCATCCTGGTCCTCGTGGCGAAGCTCATGGGGATGATCTGAGCCGCCGCCGATGCGACACCAGACGCGCGTCTCGCTCGAAAGTCGGTGGCTCCAGCGGCCCGAACTGTGGTGGCTCACGCTGTTGGTCACCGTCGAGGCGGCCGGCCTCGTCGGCTACCTGCTGCTCTCGAACACCGGCGTGGAGTCGGTTCGGTACCTGCTCTACCCGTTCGTCTGGATCAACGTCGGCGTCGTGGGCGTCGTCCACGTCACTCCGCGGGCCACGAGCCGCCGGGCACAGACCGTCGCGGGCATCCTCGCGGGGCTCTACTTCCTCGTCCTCGCGGGGCTCGCGGGGCTCGTGAGCGTCGACCTCGCCGGTCTCCTCGGCACGGCAGGCCACCACGGCCACAGTCACGCCCACGCGCACGTCCACGGCCTCCAGGTGACGATGACCGTCCCCGGGTGGGGCCCGCGCGTCGGCTACGCCGGTGCGGGCTTCACGGTCAACCTCGTCCCGTTCCGCGTCATCGGCTACCTCGCGCTGGCGTACCTCGTCTACGCCGCCCTCTGTGACCTCGCTGGAGCCGCCGTCTCGGGTGTGCTCGGCCTCGGCTCCTGTCTGAGCTGTACGCTTCCCATCGCGGGGTCGCTCTCGGCCGGCCTCGTCGGCGGGGCGGGCGTCGTCGCCGCGCTCTCGGCACTGTCGGTGGACCTCTCGACCGCCGTCTTCGTCGGGAGCGTCCTCCTGCTCGCGTTCCGCCCGAGCATCGGTGGAGCGTCGTGACCGCCGCCAGGTCGATGAACCCCGAGAAACCGCTCCGACGTCGACGCCTCGTCAGCGCGCGCGCGATTGGCGCGTTCGTCGGTTGTCTCCTCGCTCTCGTCGGACTCGCTCGACCCGCACTGGCGCACGCCGGGTCGCTCAGCGGGTCGCTCCAGTCCGCGCAGGCGCCGTTCTGGCTCGTCGTCGTCACCGGCGGGGGCGTCGTCGCCGCCTCGTTCCTCTTCGCCACGTTCGTCACCGACCACGAGGTCATCAGAGAGGTCAACGACCGCCGACTCCGCCTGCCCGTCGGCGGCGTTCGTCCACTCGTCCCGGTCGTTCGGGCGCTCGGCGTTCTCGGCCTCCTCGCGGTGCTCGTCGTCGGCGTCGTGGGGCCGCGCGACCCGCTGTTGAACCTCGCCGTGTTGACCGTGTGGGTCGGCTGGTGGGCGGGCTACACCATGTCGACGTACCTCCTCGCCGACAGTTGGCCGCTCGTGAACCCGTGGCTGACGCTCTCGTCGCTCGTCGAGCGGGTGCGCGGACGGGTCGGTACGGACCGAGCGCGGACGCTCCCGGAGGCGCTCGGCGTGTGGCCGAGCGTCGCCGGCCTCCTCGGACTGGTGTGGCTCGAAGTCGTCAGCCCCGTCGGCGAGCGGCCGTCGACGCTCGTCGCCGTCGTCGCCGGCTACACCCTCGTCACGCTCGCCGGAGCGGCCGTCTACGGCCGCGTGTGGTTCGACCGCGTCGACCCAGTCGCGCGCGTGTTCAGACTCTACGGCCTCGTGGCACCGATTCGACGGGGTGACCCGATCATCGAACCGCCGGAAGCCGCCCGGGGGCGCCCGCAGACAGCCCACGACGGCGGCGTCGCCCTCCCGGACGAGCGGGACGGCGAAAGAGCAGAGGGGGACCGCGAAGGAACCGAACCGGGCGAGACAGAGGGAACGGCAGCCGTTCGACGGTCGACGACGACCGCCGAAGAGCGCACAGGCGCGGCGGCGACGCTGACGCTCCCGGGGACGGCGCTCGTCCGCTACCCTCGCGCGATGGGACGCGACGACGTCGCGTTCGTCGTCGCGCTCCTCTGGGCGACGACGTACGACGGCCTCGTCTCGACGCCCGCGTGGAACGGCGTCGTCCGCGCGCTCGCGCTCGTCGTCCCTCCCCTGCTCACTCACCTCGTCACCGCCGTCGTCGGCTTCGGCCTCTTCCTCCTCGTCTACCACGCCTCGACGCGGTTCGTGGGGGAGACGGCCGAGACGTACGTCACCACCCGGTTCGTCGCGGGGTGGTTCGCCCCCGCGCTCGTCCCCATCGCCGCGGGCTATCACGTCGCGCACTTCCTCGGCTACTTCCTCTCGCTCGCGCCTGCACTCGGCACGCTCGCGCTCTCGCCGCTCTCGGCCCCGACGAGCGTCCCCCTCCTCTCGTTGCCGGCGTGGTTCGGGAGCCTCCAGTTGGGGTTCGTCGTCGCCGGTCACCTCCTGGCCGTGTGGGTCGCCCACGCCCGCGCGTTCGAACTGTTCCCCGGACGGCTCCAGCCCATTCGGAGCCAGTACCCGTTCGTCGTCGTGATGATCGTCTACACGATGACGAGCCTCTGGATCGTCGCTCAACCGTTCGCCGCACCCGTCACCTGACTCACGAGATGAACCACCACCCCAACCCCGAAACCGCCGTTCCCGACGGAGAGACCCCCGAAGCGACCTGTCCGTACTGTGAGCGCCCGTTCCGCCGCGAGCGCTTCCAGGTATTGCACGTCGCCGAGGTGCATCCGGACCGCGCGACGGCGACCGAACGCGAGAGCTACGAGGCGGTGCTCGACGAGGAGTCCGACGACCTGTTCGTCTACCACCTGAAGGTGCTGTTCGCCCTCGGCGCGCTGTACGCGGCGTTCATCATCTCCTCCATCGTCGCGTTCAGCATCGCCGGGTGAGCCGAACTACTCGTCCGTCGTCCAGTGCGTACGAGGGGCAACCGAGAAGAGACTGGTCAGTGACCGGTCTCGGCCTCCCCTTCGGGGTGGGGGACCATGGCGATGATGCCGGTGAGGACGCCGACGCCGACGAGCGCGACGACGCCCCCCACGTAGACGAGGGCGCCAGCGCCGTGGGCGGCCTCGCCGACCAAGAGCACGGCCACGCCGGCGGCGATAGTGAGCAGGGAGACACCGGTTCCGAGCGGGCCCTGCATCGCGGCGGGGCGGTTCCGGCTGTACAGCGCGAAGAGGACGGCCACCAGCCCGACGGCGCCCACCGTGGCGCCGACGAGCGGGACCCAGACGGTCTCGACCATGCGAAGAGGTACCACTACACAGTATTAAGCGTTGGTTGCCCCGACGGCGTCACGCGCCGCTGTCCAGTTCGTTCATCCCGACGAACAGCGTGTCCTCGACGAGCGCGTTCGTGGCTCGGCGGAGGCGCTCGGAGACCGCCTGGTGGGAGACGTCGAACTCCTCGGCGAGTTCCTGAAGCGTCACTGCGCGCGGGACCTCGAAGTAGCCCTCCGACGCCGCCGTGGCGAGGACCTCGTACTGGTCCTTCGTGAGCCCGTACCGGCCGGCGGGCTCGGCGTCGAGTTCGCGAATCGACCTGACGTCGAAGCTGAGCCCGTGTTCCTCGCAGAACTCGTGGGTCTTGGAGAAGAGCGACCGGCGCGGGTAGAGCATCCGAAGACGCCACTGGCTCTCGTGGCCGACCGCGTCGAGGACGGTCGCCTCGCTGTTGACGAGCATCTGGACCATGAGGTCGATGTGTCCCACCCACTCCATACGGAACAGCCACTCGTCGCCGAAATCACCGAGGAGCGTGACGTTGTCGGTCGTGGGGTCCTCCTCGAGCGTTTCCTCGACGCGTTCCCTGTCGGCGCCGCGAACCCACAGCAGCGGCATCAGCGCGTCGGTACCGCTGGAGACGACTCGCTCGACCTCGAACATCAGCTCCGGGAGCGTCTCCAGCGAGTAGCTGAGCGCGAACTCGTCCGCGGGGATGGTACCAGATACAATCGTGGGCATATCTGTACGCCGTGTGATGGAGATACGAGAAACTTTCTCTCCGTCGTCACGACTGTCGCGTTTGAATGACAATTCAGGGGGCGAAAAGCCACCCTCACGGGCGGCCGCAGATGCAAGCAGTACGAGGAAGCCTGACGGGACGAGACGTGAATACGCGATGCAATCAGTCCAGTTCACAGACGAAGACGTCGGGAAGAGTGTCGTCAACGGCGATGGTGACGAAGTCGGTATCATCAGCGCAGTCGAACACGGGACGGCGTACGTCGACCCCGACCCCGGAATCACGACGAAGATCACCACGGCCCTCGGGTGGGAAGACATCGACGACGAGGACGGCTACCCGCTCCAAGAAGAGGCGGTTGCGACGGTGACCGACGACGAGGTCCGACTCGCCTCGAACCTGTAACGGCCTCCTGGTCACTGCCGCGGCGGCCTCGTATCGGCGTTGCACCAATCGGTCGGAGGGGGAGAGGAGAACGGGGGGACGCCACGCCGCCGGAGCGACCGTTCGGCGCGCCGCCGGACGGACGCGAGTGGTGTGGCGAACCGTGCAGTCGTACGGACGTATTGACTCGACGACCGACGAAGCACCGGATCCGATAAGGACCGTACCGACGACGCGACAGCGACCGACCGACGAACCGCGTTCGTGATCATCGACATCTCCGTGGCCGACGGGTCGCGCGGAGCGCCCTCGACTATCACCATCGCAGTCGGCCACGCCGGCGTCGCGGCGCGCGGACTCGCCCCGTCCGACCTCAGCATCGACCACGAACACGACGGCGAGTGGACCGAACTCGAAACCCGCGCCCTCAACGCCGACGTTCGCCCGAGGTCGACGGACGTGGTCGTCCTCGAAGCCGACACGCCCCGATTCTCGCGGTTCGCGGTCGACCGACGCAGCGGCCGTCAGGAGACCACGACCGGGGCCAGTCCGGCCGGCGGCGACGCCGCTGACAGCGAGAGCGAAGAGATCGAACCGGACTCGGACGCGGCGACGACGGACGGCGCTACCGCCGACTCCGCGTCCGAAACGGCAGCGGACGAAAGAGCGGGGCCGACGAAGCGGGCGTGCGGACGGCAGCCACCTCCGAGACGACGACTCCCGGGGTCGGCGTCGGAGCGGTGGTCGGCGCCGGTGTTGGTCGTCCCCCCTCGGCGGGCGTCGGACGCTCCGTCGCCCGCGACCACCGGGTGGCGAGCGCCGAGACTGCGCGAGCGGCGCGCGGCTCCCGAACCGCGGTCGCCTGCGGTCGGACGTTCTACCGCCCCGGGCTGTCGTGAACACGCGGTGGTGGCACGTGCAAGCCCCGATCGGTCTCGCTCCGTCCGGTCTCCTCACGACGCACTCCCCGTTCGTCGGATTCCAGCGTCCGAGCGCTCGATCCGCACGACCGCTCCCGGGACGACGCGACTTGCAGGCACCGGCAGACCGCTTTTCGAGGCGGGGCGAGTGTCTTCGTACGACGTGTGAATCCGAACGACGACTCTCCAGATACGCATCGACGGATCCGCAGGAACCGCCGCCCCGACGGCGCCGGTCGGTCAATCCGACGACCGAACCGATTCGTGTGTCGAATGTCGGTGAGCCGACGGTGAGCGACTACTCGCCGACGGTCCCGGACCACGACGACCGGGGATGGCTCTTCGCCGCCTGGCGGTTCGTCTTCATCACCGGGAATCGACTCCTCATCGCAGCTGGAATGCTGGGAGCCGTGTACGGACTGCTCGTGGGGGTCGACGTGTTCATCGGCGGCGTCAATCAGGAACAGGTCGCGCCGCTCCTCTACCTGTTCAGCGCGCTCGTCGGGGGCAACTTCACGCTGATAACCATCATCCTCTCCATCTCCCAGCTCGTCATCTCGCGCCAGCTCGGCAGTCCGGGCGAACTCCGCGAACAGATCGAAGGAACGAACGCGTATCGGGAGGCCATCGAGGAGACGATGAACCTGGAGGTCGCTCCCGTGACGCCGACGGAGTTCCTCCACATGCTCCACGACTCGAGTGCGGAGATCATCGATCAGGCGCAGGAACATCTCGACACGGTCGACGGGGAACGACGAGACGAGTTGATAGCACACACAGAGCGACTCGACGAACAGATCGACGCGGTCATCACGTCGGTTTCGAACCCCGACGTGTCGGTGTTCGGCGCGCTGGCGGTCACGCTCTCGACGAACCACGGAGAGTCGATCTATCAGCTTCGTCAGCTCCGTGCGAAGCACGGCGACGCCTACCCGGAGGAGGTCAACGAGGCGCTCGACGACCTCGTGGTTCGGCTCAAGCAGATCGACGTCGCGCGTCAGTACCTCAAGACCGTGTACGTCCAGCAGGAACTGGCAGCGCTGTCCCGGCACCTCCTCTACGTCGGGGTACCGGCGGTGGTCGTCTCCGTGTTCGTGCTCCGAACCTTCGCCGTCGGGTTCGACGTCTTCTCCCCCGAGATGCTTTTCGGGGTCGTGCCGCTCGCGATCACGGTCGCCATCGCACCGCTGGCGGTGCTGTTCGCGTACGTGCTCCGACTCGCCAGCGTCGCCGAGCGCACCATCGCCATCACGCCGTTCACGCTGGCCGCCCCGAAGGAGGAGGCGACGCCAGCCGACAACTGACTCGACTCGGACCCGGACGCCGCCGGCAGACGGTCACAGCGTCCCGCTAACGACGGACCGGTGACGCGGTGGCGTCTCTCATCTCGTGTCGTACCCCCCGCGTGCGGCGAGGACGACGAGCGCGAAGACGCCGCCACCGACGACGAGTCCGGGAGCGACGACGAGCGCGAGCGGGCGTCCTCCCGTCACCTTCAGCATCATCACCGTGACGCCGATCCAGACGGGGACCGAAAAGAGCAGGGCGTACCCGAGCGCAGTCCGGTCCAGTCCACGCTCCCCGCGCGCGTCGGGCGTCGACCCGGCCGTCTCGTCCATACCCCCGCGTCGCGCGCGGACGGTATCAATCCCCCGCCGCGGCGGACGGTATCGAATCCCCCAACCCGCGTGGGGCACAGAGGGCCGGTCCGTCCGGTTTCTTGAGGACGTCTCGACGCAAAATCCACGGTGAGTCGAGAAAATCCTATGGAAGATGGTTAGGATTTAATAGCAGTACCCGCAAGACAGTACCACACATGAAGCTCCAGCGGCCCGAAGAGATTCCCGCCCAGTACTGCCCCTCGTGTGACACGGAGATGCTGTTCAGCGGGACGCAACCGGCCGGCCTCGCGCAGTTCTTCTGTGAGGTGTGTGACTACCGCCACGACCGACTCATCAACTCGTAAACGGAGAGACGGCCCGACTGAAGCGTCTTCGGCGCTCTCGTCCGAAGCGGCCCGCGTTGTGGAACGAGAGCCACGGCAGCGGCGTCCGGCCCCCCGCACAGTTCGTCTGTGAGGCGTGCCGGTATCGGTACCATCGGTTCGTCGGAGTCGGGGTCTCGGACTCGGGGATACCAGACGCTATCGGATCAGCACCGAATAGACCCGTCCCACGAGCGGCTACAGCAGTTTTAGTATCAGAGGTACTCTCGGCCGTTGAGGTCAGTGCGCAGGTGTCGATGTCGATGTGAATATTGCATAATGGAATATGAACTCACGAAGTACAGCGCCGTACATACCACATCGTAGGGGGTATATATCAAGCATAATACTCAGACGAGAACGTTCATATCACATCTTCGAGAGTGTTCAATATAGCTGAATGAAATGGCCGAGCTGGAGCGAAAAAGGGGTTTGTCCGGACGACGAGACGGGTTGACTCCTCAAAAAACTCGTCGGTTGGTCGGTCAATCAGCATACCATACATGATAGAGAAGATAAAAATCGACGGAGTCAATCTCGGGCCGAAGCTGATACTCGCGTTCGTCCTCGTTGCACTGCTCGTCGGTGTGACGGGGTTCGTCGGGTACCAGGGCGTCACCACGATCGACGAAGAGGCCCACCTGATCGCGGAGGACGGACTCAAGATGGACCACTCCGCGGAGATGGTGATCGCGATCGAACAACAGCGAGCAGCGGTCCAAGCTGCCCAGCTCGGAAAGCCGGGAGCACACGAGGAGTTCAACACGGCGAGCGAGAAGTTCACCGAGGAGGCACAGGGGTTAGCGGGGACCCATCTGAGCGAGACGCAGGAAGAACAGCTCGCCACGATTCGGACCCAGCACGACGAGTACGACCGGCTCGCCGAGGAGTTCTTCGAGGCGCAAGCGGCCGGCGAGACCGAGCGCGCCGCACAGACGGCGGCGGAGATGGACGCGCTCCGAACCGAGATGGAGTCGGAGGCACACGCCATCGAAGCGTCCGCACAGTCCGATCTGGAGACACAGGTCGCCGTCGCCGACCGGACCGCCCGCCAGACACAACTGGAGATACTGGGGCTGACCGTCGGGGCGTTCGTCGCCGCCATCGGCATCGGCCTGTTCGTCTCACGGCGCATCACCAGACCCGTCGAACGGCTCTCTGAGTGTGCGGTCGCCATCAGTCAGGGCGACCTCGACGCCACGGTCGACGACCACGTCGAGGACGACGAAATCGGGCAGATGGTCGAGGCGTTCAACGAGATGCAGCGGAACCTGCAGGGACTGTTCGGAGAACTCGAACGGATCAGCCGGAACGTCCAGACGGGCGAGCTGAATCAGGAGGTCGAGACGGACTACCCGGGCACCTACGGGGACGTCATGGGCTCGCTCGAAGCGGGAGTGAAACAGCTCTCGGCCGGGTTCGACCAGATCTCCGCAGCGAGCGAGGACCTCGAACGGGGAGACCTCGATCAGACGCTCGACACCGACGCTCCCGGGACGTACGGCAGGGTGCTCGTGAACCTCCAGAACGGCATCGATCAGTTGAGCGCGAGCCTCACCACCGTCCAGCGCGTCGCCGACGAGGTAGCCGCGTCGAGCGAGGAGGTGACGGCCAGCGTCGAGGAGATCGAAATCGCCAGCGAGGAGGTAGCGGGCTCCGTCGAGGAAGTCTCCCAAGGCGCCGAGGAACAGAACGAGAACCTCCAGCGGATCTCGGAGGAGATGACCGAGCTATCGGCGACCGTCGAGGAGATCGCCGCGTCGACCGACGAGGTCACCGACACGGCGTCGACCGCCGTCGAGCGAGGGATCGAAGGGAAGGAGTACGCGTCCGAGGCGACCAGCGAGATACAGGCCATGGAAGCGCAGGCGAAGGAGGCCGCATCGCGGGTCGCGGCCCTCGAAACGGAGATGGGCGAGATCGGAGCGGTCGTCGACATCATCACCGATATCGCCGAGCAGACGAACCTGCTCGCGCTGAACGCCTCGATCGAAGCCGCCCGCGTCGGCGAGGCCGGCGAAGGGTTCGCCGTCGTCGCGGACGAGATAAAAGAGCTGGCAGGGGAGGCCGCGAGGGAGACGTCCGACATCGAGCGTCGCATCAACGAGGTCCAGTCGACGACGAGCGAGACGGTCGACGGCATCCGCGAGATGACAGCGCGCGTCGAGTCGGGCTCGGAGACCATCGAGAACGCGGTGGCGATGTTCGACGAGATTTCCGACGCTATCGAGAACGCCGAGAGCGGCATCCAGGAGATCAACGACGCCACCGGCGACCAGGCTGCCTCCGCCGAAGAGGTCGTCGCGATGGTCGGCGAGGTGGCCAGCGCGAGCGACCAGGCGGCGGCCGAGGCGAGCAACGTCTCCGCGGCGACCGAAGAGCAGGCCGCCTCGCTGTCGGAGGCGTCGACGACGATCAAACGCGTCTCCGCACTCGCCGACGACCTCCACGACCAGGTCTCGAAGTTCGAGGTGCGGGCCGAGGCGTCCCCGACCACGCCCGAGAGCGGTCCGATCGAATCCGCGTCACCGAGTGGGGACACGAGCACGGCGTCCGCACGAGCCGACGGTGGGGTCGACGCGAGTCGATGAGTCGATAACGATAGACGAGAACCGAGAGGAGAGAGCACCGAGTTGGCGTCTCGAACACACGCGGGAGAACGCCCGAATCGTCCGGTCCCGCACGGCCCGTTGGGTTCGCGCAGTCCTTTCGTGAGGTGTGTCAGTACCGCCACGACCGGTGGTCGGCGCCGGGGGCGGAGGGCGAGTCGACCAGCGACGGTCGCCGGCGGTCCAGCCACGACTAGACGATGCACGACACGTCGGCGAGAGCGGAGACGCCGCCGAAGAATGGTGTGAGATTTGGAAGAGAGTTTGAAAAACGGCTATTCGGCCCGTGCGCGTGCGGTAGGTCATGCCGACGACACCCGCGACGACGGGGCGTTCGAGACGAGCCGTGCTCAGAGGGAGCGGGGCAGTCCTCGCCGCCCTCGCCGGCTGTACGTCGGGGGCCGACGGCGGCGGTGGCGCTTCGAGTGACACCACTCCGATGGCAGCCGACGTGACGGCGACCACGACGGGTACGCCAGACACCCTCCCCGACTGGCGCGCGGTCGAACTGACGGACGTCACCACCGGCGAGACGTTCTCCATCGAGGGGTTCGCCGGCCGACCGGTTCTCGTCGAGTTCTTCGCCGTCTGGTGTCCCGTCTGTACCAGTCAACAGGAGGAGGTGGCCGTGCTCGTCGACCGGACGGACGACCTCGTGGCCGTCAGCCTCAACGTCGACCCGAACGAGGACGCCGAGCAGGTCAGGACGCACGCGAGCGAGAACGGGTTCGACTGGCACTACGCCGTCGCGCCGTCGTCGATGACGCGCGCGCTCGTCGAGGAGTTCGGCACCGTCGTCACCAACGCGCCGGCGGCACCCGTCGTCACCGTCTGTCCCGGCGGCGGCCCCTCGCTGGTGGAGGGCCGGGGCGTGAAGTCGGCCGACGACCTCGCGGCGGCGTTCGACCGGTGTTAGAATGGCGACGGCCGCACAGCTAGGGAGTTCGTTCGCGCTCGGGCTCGCCACGCCGCTGACGGCCGTCTGCGTCCTCCCGCTGTACCCGAGCTTCCTCGCGTACCTCTCGAACCAGCGGGAGACACGGCTATCCATCTCCCGCCTCGGCGTGCTCGTCGCCGCGGGCGTCCTCTCGTTCATGCTGGCGCTGGGGCTCGTGTTCACGACGCTCCTCGAATCGTCGCTGACGCGGGTCGTCGGCGTCGTCTCGCCCGTCGCGTTCGGACTCCTGGCCGTCGGGAGCCTGCTGTTGCTCGCCGACGTCGAGTTCGCCCACCGCTTCCCCGCGGTCGAACCACCGCAGACGGCCCACCCCGTGGCGTCGGCGTTCGGCTACGGCTTCTTCTTCGGCGCCATCGTCGTCCCCTGTAACCCCGGGTTCATCGCAGTCTTCTTCGTTCGCGCGTTCCTCTTTACCGACCCCGTAGGGAGCCTCCTGCACTTTCTCGCGTTCGGGTGCGGAATCGCCGCCCCGCTGGTCGCGCTAGCGACCGTCTCCGACCGGTGGCAGTCGCGGGTCCTGAGCGCGCTCACGGGTCATCGGTCGCTCGTCAACCGGGTGACGGGGGCCGTGATGCTCGCCGTCGCCGTCTACTACCTCGTGGTCGTCTTCGGCGTCGGGCCGCTGTGACTGTCCCGTCAGGGGCCGCGTGCAATGGACGGGGGGAGGTTTTGTACGTTCCCGGCGGGGTCAGATGAACATGAACCAGTTGGAGTCCTCGGGCGTCGTCCTCATCGGAATCGGGTGTATCGGGGGAGCAGTCGCAGCGATTCAGGAGCTCCCGGGAGCGGTTCTCACATCGGTTCTTATGGTCCTCGTCGGAGTTGCGGTGACGCTCCGGGGAAGAGACCGGTGACGTACACGCGCCAGCGATTCCGGACGCTGACCGGGAGGCTCGACGAGGGAAAAGAGAAAAAAACGACGGCCGAGCGACGCGGTCAGAGGATGGAGTACGACGCCGCGAGCGTGAGCGCCAGCGCCGCCGCGAGGCCGATGCCGACGAGGTACGTCAGCGAGCGCGGCTCCCACCGGAGGTGCTGGAAGTACGCCGCGACGATGACCGCTTTCACGGCCGACAGCACCATGATGAGGCCGAACGCGAGCCAGTACGAGAGGCCGGCGAACTCGACCAGCACCTGCACCGTCGCCGAGACGAACAGGAACGCGAAGATTATCGTGTACAGTTTGGTTGATGTCATGTCTTTGTCACCTCACAGGATGTAAAAGAGCGGGAATAAGAACAGCCAGACGATGTCGACGAAGTGCCAGTAGAGGCCGAAGTACTCCAGCGACCGGTTGTCCTCCAGGTACGCGCCCCGCCAGGCGCGCGCGATGAGGAAGAGGGTGATGAACAGGCCGACGATGACGTGCGCCGCGTGCAGCCCCGTGGTGAGGAAGAACGTCGACGTCCGCACGTTGGTCGACAGCCACATTCCCTCGTGGAACAGGTGGTTCCACTCGATGGCCTTGTTGCCGAGGAAGCCCACCCCGAGTAAGAACGTCGTCGCGAGGGTCACGATGACGCCCCACTTGTGTTTCTTCTCGGCCGCGACCAACGCGAGGACGACCGTGAAACTGCTCGTCAAGAGGAGGTAGGTGTTCATCAGCCCGGGAATCGGGTTGTTGGGGACGGGCTCCCAGGCGGTCCAGCCGAACGCGACGCGCGTGAAGACGTACGCGCCGATGAAGCCGCCGAAGAGGACGACGTCGCTGGCGAGGAAGATCCACATCCCGACCTTGCCGTTCTCGATGCCGGCGAAGGGCCACGCCTCCCCCTCGCCGCCGGGGAACGCCGTGAACGGTTCGAGCCCCCACGAGAGCAGCGAGCCGACGGTGACGGCACCGCCGACGGCCGCCGCGGCCATGTAGACGTTCGCCATCATCCCCTCGCCGAACGAGGCCTCCTGGACGCCCGAGAGCCCGAGGAAGAGGAGGAACATCCCCGCGCTGAGCGCGAGGGGCCAGATGCTCGCGTGGTCCGCGTGGAAGTCGTCCTCGACGACGTCGACCTCGCGGACGGGGACGAGCGCTCCGGCACCCGTCGCCACGCCGCCGTCGGTCTGTGTGCCGCCGTCGGCGTGTGCGCTGGTGCCCGACGAAGACGAGGGCTTCAGGAACTCCAGTTTCCCGTTCTCGTACGTGGGGGTACCGGGGAAGTTTTCGAGTTCGGGCGGCGAGTCGACGGCCCACTCGGCGGTCGTGGCGTACTCCCAGGGGTTGGCGCCGGCCGGTTCGCCCGAGAAGGTGCTCTTGATCAGGTTGTAGAACATGATGAGGAAGGACGCCCCGATGACGAACGCACCGATCGTCGCGATCTTGTGCCACGGTTCGAGTCCGGGCGCGTAGTCGAACACCCTCCGGGGAGTCTCCCACGCGACGAACAGCGGGAAGTACAGGAGGTTGAAGCCGACGAAGTAGATGCCGAAGTGGAGTTTGCCCAGGAACTCGTCGTACATCCGGCCGGTCATCTTCGGGAACCAGTAGTAGAGCCCGCCCACCAGCGCGGTGATGCCGCCGACCATCACGTAGTGGAAGTGTGCGACCACCCAGTACGTGCCCCTGAACTCGTAGTCGAGCACGACGGCGCCGAGGAAGACGCCGGTGATGCCGCCGATGATAAAGAGGAGCAGGGCACCGAACGAGAAGAGGAACGGGGTGGTGAAGCGAATCCGCCCCTTGAGCATGGTGTAGATGAGCGCGAACACCATCAGGTCGAACGGGAGCGAGATGCCGATGGTGGTGATCATGAAGAGCGTCTTGATCTGGAGGTTGATCGTCGTCAGGAACATGTGGTGCATCCAGACGACGAACGACTGCAGCGCCACGAGCACCATCGCGGCGATGAACCACTTGCGGCCGACGATCCGTCTGCCCGTGAACGTCTGGAAGCACTCGGCCATCACGCCCAGCGCCGGGAAGAAGACGATGTACACCTCGGGGTGGCCGAAGAACCAGAACAAGTGCGTCCAGAGGACCGACCCCGCCGGCGACTCCATCGCGAAGTACGTCGTTCCCAGCAGTCTGTCCGAGGAGAGGATGATGAGCGCCGCGAGCAGCGCCGCGAACGCGAACAGCATCATCCACACCGTCAGGAGGATGGACCACGTAAACAGCGGGAGGTTCCGGAGCGTCAACCCCTTCGCGCGCATTCGGTGCATGGTCGTCAGGAAGTTCACCGACGACACGGTGACGCTCGCGACGAAGAGCGTGAGCGCCAAGACGGCGGTAGACGCGCCCACGTCGGGGGTGAACGTTGGAACGTTCAGCGGGGCGTACATCGTCCAGCCGCCCGCGAACGTCCCGCCCTGGAAGAACGAGACCATGAACAGGAGTCCCGAGGCGAGGTAGAGCCAGTAGCTGAGGGCGTTCAGTCGGGGGAACGCGAGGTCCTTCGCGCCGATCTGTAGCGGGACGATGTAGTTCGCGAAGCCGAACGCGAACGGCGAGAGGAACCAGAAGACCATCAGCAGGCCGTGTGCGGAGACGGCCTGGTTGTACGCGCCCGCGCTGATGACGGCCTCACCGGCCGCTCTGGGCGCCCACAGTTGGATGCGCATCAGCCACGCGAGCACCCCGCCGAGGACGAGGAAGAACAGCGACGTCACCACGTAGAGGATGCCGATGTCCTTGTGGTTGGTCGTGATGAGCCACCGCTTGATCGAGTTCGTGCCGGGGAACTCGTGTCCGTGGTCGTCGTCGTGGCCCGACTCGCTGCCGGGCACCGCGAGTTCGCCGCTCACGGTGCCGCCGTCGGGCTGTCCACCGTCCGTCGCGTGCGCGTCCGTGTTCGTGCTCGTACTCTCGGCGTTCGTGTTACGGTCGGTACCCGTCTCGTGTGTCGTAGGTTCGTCGTCGCTCATGATGCGCTCTCGTTGAGATTATTGTACCACGCGCGGTACTCGTCCGGTTCCATCACGATGACCGGGGCCGTCATGTAGGAGTGGCCGGCCCCACAGAGTTCGTAACAGTTCGCCGTGTACCGCCCGGTTTCGCTCGCCTCGAACCAGGTCTCGGAGGTCTGCCCCGGGATGGCGTCGGTCTTCACCTTCATCGCGGGGATGCCGAAGTTGTGGAAGACGTCGGTCGACGTCACGCGTAACCGGACCGCCTGGTCCTCGGGCACGCGCAACGCGCCGCCAGCGGTCGAGTCCTCGACGTGACCGTTCGGGTAGATGAAACGCCAGCCGAACTGGTAGCCTTCCACCTCGACCTCCAGCGACTCGGCCTGTGAGGGTCCCTCCTCGACGTACAGGAGCGTCCCGTACGTCCACGCGACGAGCGAGATGACGACGACGGCGCTCAGCGCGAACGAGGTGAACAGCTTCTTGCCTTTCCCCCCGCCGGATGGGAGTTCGCCCAGCACCATCCGGTCCGCGTCGTCGAACTCCTGGCCCGTGTCGCGGTACTTGTACGCGTTGTACAGCATGTAGCCGATGACCACCACCCCGACGAGCGTGCCGAGGACGAGGAACACGACGAAGATGCGCTGGAAGACGAAGACCCGCGTCCCCCTCGGGATGAGTCCCGACTGTGCGAGGAGTCCAGACAAACCGCGTGATACGAGCATGGACATTGGTAACACACAACCTTCAACAATAATAATTAGGGCGATACTTAGCGGTTTCGGGACGGGAGGTGGCGCTGGAGCAAAAGCGAGCCACGAGGCTGGCGGAGAAGCGCGCTAGACGTCGTGCTGGGGAATGCCGGTCGTCCGGTGGAGGACGTATCCGAGGGTCGCGCCGTACACCCAGTGGGCGAGGAGCGAGACGACGAGGAAGACGGCGACGGCCAGCGCACCGGTGCCGGGCCAAAAGGCCGGGGCGAACCCGGTCCAGAAGAACGTCGCGAACGTCATCCCGCGGAGGTATCGCGGTTCGCGCGGCGGGAGGAACGACCCGACGACGAGGAAGATGAGGGGGAGGACGAACGTCCCGCCGAGGCCGAAGACGACCATGCCGAGCGCGGCCGTCGGTTCGATGCCGAAGAACGCCGCGAAGCCGGCGAACTGGGTGATTGGCTCGGTACGGAACAGCCCCAGCGCCTGCGGAATCCCGACCAACACGGGCAGCATCAACACGGTGCCGAGCAAGCCGCCGGCCATGGACATCAGAACGACCTTCGCCGAGATGGGAAGCCCCAGTTCGGCGATACCCGGTTGTTCGAGCGCGACTGCGTCGGCCTCGGAGGTCTCACTGCTCATACTCACCCCTGTTCTCACTCATTCATGATAAATGGTGACATCATTCACGGGGCGTGCACACAGTGGTCACGATCCGTGCGCGTTCGGGCGCGGAGGGAACCGGACGGAGACAGGTCGGTTAGTCGCGTTCGAGCACCTCGCGCCGTCGTTCGTACTCGTCGTCGTCGAGGTCGCCGCGAGCGTACGCCAGCCGTAACTCGGCGAGCGCGTCGTCCTCCGTCTCACGGGTCACTGCCCGGTAGACGAGGTACACCCCGCCGACGACGACGGCGAGGAACGCCAGTTGCATCACCGCGCCGACGACGAACACCCAGCCGGGCGTGGCGTCACCCCACATGCCCCCCTGGACGCCCATCATGGGTCCGCCGCCCATGTAGCCCATCATCCCCCCACCCATGAACAGGAGCGGGAGCAAGACGAGCGCCGCGAGCGCAGCGAGAACGACCGTCACGAGTCGAGTGTCCGATGATGTCGTGGTCATGGGTATCTTCCTGTGTTGTGCGTTCAACACAACATCACTGAGAGATACGCGTTCGTCGTTCAATGCAGTTGCTGTTCGGTCTTCGATGGTTTCTCGGCTCCAAAACCTTCGAATCGAATGAGAACTCGGGCGAGAAAATATATATTTATGCGATGTGGCGGGAGAGCGACCCGAGTGCTCGGCGTCGGTCATCGAGGAGACGGGTGAGGCGGACGGGACGAACGAAATGGACGAGGCAGAGGAGACGGACGGAGCGGACGGGACTAGGTGAACTCCTCGATGGTCGAGGTGATGCGGCGAGCGATCATCTCGGGGTTCGCGTACTCGACCGTGACGGAGAGTTCCTGTTCGTTGAAGTCCTGTCCGACGGCCTCGGCGACGTCGTCGTGGGTCTGGACCTCGATGTAGAGCCGGAGGTCGTCCTCGCGCGGGATGGTCGTGAAGACGAGGCGCTGGACGTCGCGCTCGAACCGTTCCCCGGGGTCGAACGCGAGCGCCTGCGCGAACGGCCGGTCGTCGAGCCACGGCGTCTCCTCGACCGTCGAGCCGGCGAAGTCGAACCCGAGGTCGGTCGCCGCCTCGAACAGTGCCGCCACGTAGGAACCCGGCTCGACCGTGACGTCGTCGGAGTCCGTCGGGTCGACGGCCCAGTCGATGTCGACGCCCGTCTCCAGCCAGACGCGCGGCCCTCCCCTCGTAACGGGCGTCCACAGCGGTACCCTGACGGTGACCCGCTCGGTCCGTTCCTCGTCGGGTTCGATGGAGAACACGCCGTCGATGTCGAAGTCGAAGCGGTCGATGACCCACTCGTCGCCGTCGACCGCGGTCTTGAGCGTGAAGTAGAGGCCGTCGATGCGCTGGGTGGTGTCCCCCCGCGCAGTTCGACGTCGAGGTCGACCCGCTCGCCGGGGCGGACGGCCGCCTGCGGGAGGATCGTATCGACGGTCGCCGCGCCGATGCCGATACTGGAGAGGAGCCGCTTCATACCCTCTAGAGAGGGGGTCGAGCGTAAAAGGGTTCGACTCGGAGGGAGTCGAGGGTCGTCCACGACAATTCCTATACCCGTTCGGTCCCTAGCGCGGCTGATGCAGACGCTGCCGGCGGACGCGCCCGCTCCGGAGGTGTTCACCGACTACTTCCACGTCTACGAGGTGAACGTCACCGACGACGAGATTCGGTACTACGGCGAGCCGCTGGCGTCGCAGGAGGCCGTCGTCCAGCGACTCGCCCCGGCGTTCCGCGCCCGGGGGTACCGCGTTCGGGTCGAGCGGCGCCTCGGCGAGCACGTCCTCGTCGCCGAGGAACGCTCGCCCGGCGTCGACGGCGTCCCGTGGACGAACGTCGCGCTGTTCGTCGCCACCGTCGTCACGACGCTCCTGGCGGGGGCGGGCTGGTACGGCATCCCCATCACCGAGCAGCCGCTGCGGGCGGTCGAGGCGTGGCCGTTCACCGTTTCCGTGCTGGGCGTGCTCGCAGTCCACGAACTCGGCCACTACGTCATGAGCCGGTACCACGACGTCGAGGCCTCCCTGCCGTACTTCATCCCCGTTCCGACCCTCCTGGGGACGCTCGGCGCCGTCATCCGGATGAACGACCACATCCCGAGCCGGAAGGCGCTGTTCGACATCGGCGTCGCCGGGCCGCTCGCGGGCCTCGTCGCCACCGTCGTCGTGACCGCCGTCGGCGTCTCGCTCCCACCCATCCAGACCGGCGCGATGGTCGGCGGAGCGCGACCGCCGCGACCGCCGCGACGCAGGTCCAGTTGGGCTACCCGCCGCTCATTCAGCTCGTGGCGTGGGCGGTCGGTCAGCCCCTGACCTACGCGGAGCCGGGAGTGATGGTCAACCCCGTCGTCGTCGGCGGGTGGGTCGGCGCGTTCGTCACGTTCCTCAACCTCCTCCCCGTCGGCCAACTCGACGGCGCACACGTCACCCGCGCGCTCGTCGGCGACGCGCTCTCGGCGGTACAGAAGCTCGTTCCCGCGGCCCTGTTCGGCCTCGCGGGCTACCTCTACGTGTTCGAGGGAGGGCAGGCGGTGGGCATCTGGGTGCTGTGGGGGTTCATCGCCCTCGTCTTCGGTCGGGTCAGCGGGGTGACGCCCCTCGACCGCTCGCCCGTGGGCCGTGGTCGCTGGTTCCTCGGCGTCGTCACGCTCGTCCTCGGCGTGCTCTCCTTTACGCCGATTCCCATCGTCGTCGGGATGTGAGCGTGTGTGACTGAGTGGCCGAGACTAGGTGGAGGGGGCGTCGTGGGCGAGTGTCGTTCGAGCGTGTGTCGAGGCGATGAACGACAAGAGGGACAACCGCGCGGTACACGGGCGCGATGAGACCACGTCCTCCCCAGCCGATTCGCTCCGTCACTCACTCCGTTCGTTCAGTCGCTCATCCCTCGCGCGTGAGGTGCGCGGCGGGACCGCGCACCGTCGCGCGCCACCGCACCGCCGCTGCAAGCGGCGGTCGGCGCGCGGAAGTGAACGAGCGGAGCGAGTGAACGGCGCGCGAGGGGGCTGTGCTCGCGCCTCCGTGCGCGAGCACCCGGTTGGGGTGGTGTGAGGCTGCGGTTCACCGCGTCCGTGTCCCGTGCGGTCTTGAGTTCCCGCCCATCACAGTACGGACGACTCACACCCGCCCGCTCTCACAGGACAACACGACTCACACCCACCCGCTCAGTAGCCACACCCGCCCGCTCAGTATCGTACCGGGACTCGCCTCCTCTTCCGGCGTGCCAATTCTTATCAGCCGTGACCGAGAGCCACCAGGTATGGAGGACATCTTCGTCGGCCGACTCATGTCCGCACCCGTCGAGACCGTCAGGCCACACACACCGCTCGACGAGGCGGCCGCACAGCTCTTAGAACACAACATCGGCTCGGTCGTCGTCGTCGACGAGGACGGCCACCTCGAAGGGATTCTGACCGCGACGGACTTCGTCCGCCTCGCCGCCAACGACGCCGTCGCCAGCGACGTACAGGTGGGGGAGTACATGTCGACGGACGTCGTCACGACGACGGCGAACCACCCCATCACGAGCGTCGCGGACACGATGATCGACAACCGCTTTCACCACGTCCCGGTCGTCGACGACGAGGAGGGCGTCATCGGCATCATCACCACGACGGATCTCACCGCGTACGTCTCCGGACGCTGACGAGCGGCCTGCCTTTCGCTCCCCGAATCGCGTTCGACGCGCTCACCGGGCGCCGAGTGCCGGGCGAGTTCACTCGATGAACTCGATGTCCGTCGAACAGAGCGGGCAGGAACGTGAGTTCCCGTCGCCGTCGAGTTTCGTGGGCTGACCGGTCCAGCCGCAGTCGGGACAGAGCACTGGATTGTCACTCATACCGACTCGTCGAGAGCGGACCCACCTAAGTGTGCGGTCCGGAGAACGGTTTCTCGGTCCTGAGAACGGCTCCTCGGTCCGGACCGTCCCGGACGACAGTCGCGAGAGCGTCGTCCGGAAGTCGCCCTCGGTGAGTCGGTCCACTCACCGGTCGACGACACGACCGTCGACCGGGTAAGGCGGTGACGGACCCGTCTCGGCGTCCCGGTCCGCGTCCCACGCAACTCGTTCGGCGGGCCACTCCCGCGCCGGGAGCCGCGGCACCTCGACGGTGACGACCGAGCCGGTCGGGTCGTTCTCCGCGAACGTCACCTCCCCGCCGGCGATCTGCGTCCCCCAGGTGATGAGCCAGAGGCCGAGGCCGCTCCCGTGTTGCAGCGGGGTTTCGGTCCCGCGTTCGAGGACGGAGCGCTCGTACTCGTCGATGGTGGGGCCGTCGTCGGTGACGATCACCCGTACGGTATCGTCGTCGAATTCGGTCTCGACCCACACGTGCGGGTCGTCGTCGGTGTTGTGTTCGGCGGCGTTCTCGATGACGTTCCAGAAGACGAGGCCGAGTCCGGACGAGACGAAGACGTCGTGCGGAACCGGCTGACACGCGAGCGTGACCGAGGGGAACTCGGTCCGCGCCGCGGAGACCGTGTCACGGAGGAGGACTGCGAGGGGTGCGGAGTCCGTTGGCAGGTGCGACCGCTCGAAGGCGTCGAGTATCTGCCGCGCCTTCGCGCTCATCTCGTCGATACTCAGCGCGCGGCGTTTGATGATTTCGGCCTCGGCGTGCGTCCCGTCGTCGCCGAGCAGGTCGGCGTAGCCGTAGATGAGGTTCGTCTCGTTGCGGATGTTGTGCCGGAGGACGCGGTTCAACACCTCCAGCCGCTGCTGTTGGCGCAGGTAGTCACCGATGTCGTGGAAGGTGATGACCCGTCCGACGGTGCGCCCGTGAGAGTCGGTGATACGCGTCGCCGTGACGTCGTACGGCGTCTCGTGGTCGTCGCCCGGGAGGGTGAGATGCTCGCCCATCGACCCGTCCGCCGGGAGGTCGCCGTACCGCGGGATTATCGACGTAGCGGGTCGGCCGAGCGCCTCGCGCGGGGAGACCCCGAGCGCGGCAGCGGCGCTCTCGTTCAGGTCGACCACGTAGTCGTGGCTGTCGACGACGACGGCCCGCTCGTGCATCCGCTCGAAGACGAGTCGGCGGGCGCGCCGGTTGGGCGACGGACTCGTGCCGAGGAGCCGAAAGCGCGTGAGCGCACCGAGGTACGCGACACCCGAGACAGCGAAGGCGATGGGCGTCGGGTCGAGTCCGGGAAGCGGACTCCCCCCGGTGAGAAACAGCACGTTGCTCGCCCACGGCGCGACCGTTCCGACGAGGAGGGCGACGCTCTGACACCGGAAGGCGAGCGCGTCGCTCCGGACGAACCGGAGGAGCGGGATCGAACCCAGCAGGCCGAGGAGGTACGTGTACCCCGCGATGACCCAGTACCACACGCCCGGCGTCCGGTCGAGCACCGGAAAACCGGCCTCGACGACGAGCGACGAGTCGAGGTACAGGATCGAGTGGAAGTCGTCCGTGGCGGCGAAAACGACCGTGAGCGCGGGAACGACAGCGAGCGCGGCGAGCGACTGGCGGGTGACGTACCGGTCGTGGCCCGTGTACTCGAGCGCGAACACCAGCCAGGCGACGGGGATGACGACCACGCCGAGCCACTGGACGTCCGACCAGAGCACCTTGCCCGCGAGCGTCGCCGCCTGAATCTCGAAGACGAAGAACACGGACCACCAGCACTGACCGGCGAGGAGCGCGGTGAGCGCTGTCGCACCCGGTTCCGGCCGCTCTCGCCACGCGAGAAACGCGGCAGTCGTCCCGACGAAGACGGTGAGCAACGACACCGCTGTCAGGAGGCTGGTCGGCGACACGTCTACACGAGACGAGTAACCCCGTCTGTATTAAACCGACCCGGAAAATATCAAACGAGAAAATGTGGGACAGGTTGCGCCGGGTCAGCCCGTGAACACGAACGGGAGCAGCGTCACCGCGACGAACACGTACTCGCACTCGGGGAGCCTCGCCAGCAGCTTCTCGTCTTCGAACCGGCCGACGAACGAGACGATGCCGAACGAGTAGAACAGCCCAGCGACGAGTGCGGTCGACAGCGGAAGCGACAGCACCCCCGCAACGGTCGCGTAGCCGACGAGCGCGAGCGTGCCGAGGTCGACCCCGTACAGCGCGCGCCGCGTCCCGGACACGCCGAGGACGACGGGTAACGTCGCGACGTCCGTTCGCCGGTCCGCCTCGACGTCGCGCACGTTCGGAATCTCCGTGTCGACGAACGACCGGAGGAAGAAGTAGGTGAAGACGACTGCCGTCACCGACGTCACCGGGGCGTCGGCGAAGGCGAGCGGCATGAACGTCAGCGTCACCGCCCACGCGAGGGCGACGACGGCGGAGTTGACGACGAGCACCTGCTTCAGCCGGCTGACGCGCAGGCCCACGTCGGGAACCCAGTCGGAGGCGTAGAGCACCCAGAAGGCGCCCGGCAACAGCGTGATGCCGAACGCGACCGGGCCGCCGAGCAGCGAGAGGGTGACCGCGAGGGCGTACGACGCGGCGACCAGCACGTACAGCACGTCACCGTGCCGGCGCACGAAGGCGGCCTGCCGCGGGTTCGACACCTCGTCGTCGTCCGCGTCGGCGAGTCGGTCCCCCGTGTACACCGCGAAGGTGACGAGTCCGACCACGACCGGGGCGAGCGTCAGCGGAAGCGACAGCAACACCGTTGCGATGACGACTTCGGTCATCGCGATGAGCGTGATGTACGCCGAACTGTACACCGACGCGCGCCCGGCGCGGGTGGCGTGGGTCGTAACCCACGTACTCAAGGTTCGATACAACGAGTCGATCGATTCAGTCCCCGTGGACTGTGGTTGGGCGTCGTTTGCCATGTC